>CAYZVH010000017.1:0-17669 GCA_964481755.1 uncultured Bacteroides sp.
TGCAAGTACAGGAAAAAGCCGAGCAGGATGATGAGGTTGTGCGTAAGTATGACCAGATAAAGACCCAACTGTACATCGACCTGCAAAAGGAGTTCAAAGAAGACCTTACGGTATGGAGAGCGACTATCGACTCCAGCCTTTGCATTCGTTTCCAAGAACCAGCCATGTTGTTCGATAACAACCTGGCAGTCTTGAAGCCATTATTCAAAAGCATTTTGGACGACTTCTTTCCCCGATATATCAATGTGCTTAATCGTCCGGAATACAGAGACAACATAGTGGAGATACGTATCGAGGGGCATACCGACAGCAACGGCGGCTATTTCCACAACATGGAGTTATCGCAGAACCGCACCCGTTCGGTGTTGGAGTACTGCTTCGGGCTGATGTCTGACGAACAGATAACATGGGCAAAAGGCTTGATTACCGCCAATGGCTTGTCATCCAGCCAGCCGGTGCTTGTACATGGTGTTGAGGACAAAAGCTTATCGAGACGTGTAGAGTTTCGGGTAAGGACAAATGCGGAGAAGCAATTGGAAGAAATAGCAAACAAACGATTTAATATAAAGTAATGAGTGACATTTACAGCATACTGAATATCAATTCTGACATCATAAAGAATTTCTATCTGTTGGCAAACGGTGTTGCTGACCGCCAAACGGAAAAGGTGATCAACAAAAACACGAGAACGCTGAAACAGATAGAAGAACGCATGCTCGTTGATAAAGGTCTGAATGTCGCTCAACAATCCATTGACGAAATCATCAGCAAGGTCATACGTATGGCTCCGTCCGGAGACACTTCAATGGACAATTGGACAATTAGGGAACTACGTATCGTTTCCTACTACTTGATGAAGTTGCGTGATGACAGCGTTTGCTATCGGTACGCTCTTGAGTTGCTCGACAAGAATTGGAGGAACATGTTCTTCAACGGACTGGCATTCTATCTTCTCAATTCATGGCATAGTTTAGAACTTGACTATAGAGAACTGACTAGTAAGTTGCTGATACGCAAGCTTGAGTCCTATTCAGAATCCAACCACAGATATAGTCTGTGGAAGAACATGGCAAACATGTTCGACAGCAACGGTCCAGTGAGAATGGCGGCATTGCTAAAAGCTAAAAACATGAGCATAGCTGAAGCTCCATCGGTGCTTGGATTCAAGAATACATCTATCAAACAAGCGTACTACTCTGACGTAATCGTGAAATATGTGGAAAACAACCACATAACCGACAGCGAAACCATTGAACATATATTTGAGCTGAATAATCTTGACCGAACCAAGAAACTAATATTCGCTTATTTGGTAGAGACCGAAGACCGTATCGGAGATGGCTTGCGCCGCGCCAAACTATGCCGTTTTGCCAACGCTCAATTAGGAGATGTAACATTGGCATCCTCATGGGCACCGTTCGCGGGTGCGACAACTGCTGAAATACAACGGTTGAAAAGAGCAATGCAACTGGTGAACATGTGGTTTGCCCAGCAAATCATTGAGTCATTCTTCGAAATCTGCGTTCAGGACAAGGACAGGAAAAACTTCTGGCTCAGATATGTGGAGAGGGTTAGTGGATTCAAGATTGTGGGTTCAACTACAGTGAAGAGTAAGTTGCAAAGTAACAGTAAAATAGGCAGCATGTTCCTACGCCATTTCATTGGAACGAACTCTACCACATCTCAAACCTCGGCACTTATACTATTCATCAAGAACAAGATGATGGTGGAATTTTCTGATACAGGAGCCCTTTATGTCTATAACCAAACACACCCTATGGTCAAGACTGTAACCAATGCTCCCCGCTATGGAATAGCTTCTACGAACGACTTGAAGATAACATCCATGAATATGCTTGTGGAAAAGAACTATTGGGGAGATTACTCCGTCTATAATGAAGAAGGAAAATTGCACCACATGGGCGATTGGCAAGGCCGTTTAAGTTCGTGGATAAACGCAAAACTACTCGCGAATAATGAGAGCGTGTCGTTCTTGGATCAGAAACTCGATGACACCTTCAAGGCAAAACCCTTGCCGGCTGAAAATTTCAAGCCTCAGGCTGTTAGCCGGACAGAAATGAATGCTGCTAAACGTGAAGAACAAGCCAAAACGACGTTTGTTTCCTACAGAGAACCAGAGTCTACTGATATCAAGTATAAGATTGCGAGCAAAGTGCTTGACAATGGAGTACGTGTGGTGGCAAACGCCAAAGGCTTTTATCTGTCATTGGGTAAGGGCCGCTACCAGCTAATCAAGTCATTTTCTCTGGGACAAATGCCCACTGGAAGCATTTGGATAAAGAAAGCCTCATTGAGTGGGTGGAATGAGATAGTCCATAATTTCGATGGTAACAATACCCGGTCTGTGGGCTTCATAAGAGTAGCAACTGGTGAAGTAATTTTCAAGGAATCCTTGTCCACTCCCGGTAAAACAAAGTATAAATTGTATTGATATGCTGAGACTGAATTATAACAATATAGGCATGGTGTTTTCCGTGAACGTCGACGGACACGACATCCATTTCCGTGAATGGAGCGCCACGGATGACTGCATCTACTATCAGCCCCTAGCCGCACTTGTAGATAATGGTCAGGCCAAGTTCTTCAAAAGCGAGTGCACTGTACCCTATGAAAACCTATACCTGCTTGACGAGGACGAGAGGACTCTTCTTGGCATACCCGAACTGTTCAGTAAAGCCGTGAGGCTACTAGGGGAGGGTATGCTCAATTCCCGGGATTTCAAGTACAAGATAGAGTTTCTGACCCACATACCCGATGGTGACCTACTGATATGTGAGCGAGGAGGCAATATCATAATAACAAAGGACAAGAAGTATCTCTTGTCGGAAGCTCAATACGAGCTGGTCAATAGGGTTGAATCGTTCAATGCTTTGCCTGAAGACCAGAAAACAGTAGACTTCAATTTTCGATGCTTCTCTGATATAAAAGCCATTGCGATGCAAGCCGGCTGTGAGATGGACAGCTATCTACAGAACGAAAATGTATATGTACCCGAACGAATCAAGATAGAAATAGGTCGCGACGAGGACGGATTTACGGTAGATCCGGGCATTGACATCGAAGAGAGTGACAAGTTCCGTCATACCTTCGACCGTATGCGGAAGGTGCAGGGAGTTTATCCTGTTCAACGCGAAAATGGTGAACGAGTGCGTGTGGTGCTCAACCCGGAACAACAAGAGAACCTAAACCATGTAAAAAGTGGTGGAAGACATAAGACGCGTGAGGAGATACAGACGATGGTCGAGCACCCGACAGAGTATTTTGATCCAGACGTATTTGACCTTTCTGACCTATATAGTGACCGTGTGATAGAGATTGGCGTGTACAAGCCAAAGTTCTATCCGTTTATCTGTCCATATCAATCCTGCTGGATTGTCGGTGCGACCGTGGAGACACCACAAAATGGTACGAGCAAACTGACGATTGGCAGCGAGGAAGAACTGCAGGAATTAAATCATGCCATCGGTGTGGCTGAGGAAAGGAACAGCGGCATTGTAGAGTACGCTGAAGCTCAGATAGACATAGATGATGCCAAATTCCTTGCTGAAACCGCCGAAAAGCAGCTACGCACTCCAAAGCAACCGATTGCGGTTGATGAGAACCAAAAGGATGAAAGCAGGAAGGTACTTATCATTAAAGAGAACGCAGAAGACACAGAGTTCTCTGTCAAAGAAAGAGTGATTGAAAGAGGGGACAAATACACCCTGTTCAAGGATCCCTACTTGAATGAGAAATTCCAACTGAAGGCCCATCAGGAAGAGGGTGTGGCCTGGTTGCAACATCTATATAAGAGCAAAGCAAGCGGTTGTCTGATGGCCGATGACATGGGATTAGGAAAGACGTTGCAAATACTCTATCTCATTGATTGGCATTCACGTAAATATACTGACCACAAGCCATATCTCATTGTGGCCCCTGTCTCTCTCTTGGAAAACTGGGAAAACGAATACAACCGTTTCTTCATGTCGCCACGACTGAACATCCAACGTTTGACTTCCAAGAACGTTCCACGTCAATTTGATAAGGAAGTTGTGGAACGAATGCAAGAATTGGACATTATCTTGACGAATTACGAGTCACTCCGCATAGCCCAACTCAACTTCTGTGCGGTGGATTTTGACATAGTGGCACTGGATGAGGCCCAAAAGATAAAGTCACCGGGTACACTTGTCACAAATGCGGCCAAAGCATTGAAAGGCAGATTCAAAATTGCCATGACGGGAACGCCCGTTGAGAATTCTTTACTTGACCTCTGGTGCATCATGGACTTTTGTGTGCCAGGATTACTTGGTAACGCCAAAGCATTTGCCGCAAAATACCAGAATCCCTTGAAGAAAGAAGATACGGACATCGTAGCCCTCGGCAATGAGATTCACGACAAGTTGGGAATCTACTTCATGCGCAGGCTGAAGAAAGACGCAGCGAAGGATTTGCCTCAAAAGATTGAGTTTAAGCAACAGCAAGAAATGCCCGAGGTACAATCGAACATCTATAAACGTGTAGTAAACAACTACGTTTCTGGGATACAGCCAAATATGTTGCTGACTATAATGAACATACGTGAGGTGTGCGAACATCCATATCTCTATGATTCCTCGTTGTCACAACACAACTTGACAGAACTGGTTGATTCTTCAGCCAGACTTCAAGTAACCATCGCTTTTCTTGATAAGATAAAAGCAAAGGCTGAAAAAGTCATTATCTTTGCCGAACGCAAGGAAACGCAGAAGATGCTATGGCGAATTTGTCACGAGCGATACGGTGTTGATGCCAAGATTATCAATGGAGACACCCCGTCGATAATTACGAGACAGACACCCGACAAACAATCGCGACAAGCAAGCATTGACGAGTTTCAGTCGACGGACGGTTTCAATGTGATTATCATGTCGCCCGTAGCAGCCGGCATGGGACTAAATGTTACAGCAGCAAACCACGTTATACATTACAGCCGACATTGGAACCCGGCAAAAGAAAACCAAGCCACAGACCGAGCCTATCGTATCGGGCAGGAAAAGGATGTGTTCGTGTATTATCCTATGGCCATCAGTAAAGAGTTTAAGTCGTTTGACGAAACTCTTGATGAACTGCTATCTCGAAAGACTTCACTGGCAACTTCCACCATCTTTCCAACAGAACGCGTGGAGGTCAGACAGGAAGAACTTGGTCAAATGTTATTTGGGGTATAAATAGGAACAGAATATGGTACAAGACAGAATATACAGTTACTTTGAGGGCAACCCACAGTTGCACGTGCTCTTGAAACTGAATCTGATAACCAATGAAGAGAATGAGAAAGTGCCTACGGTCACATTTATGAAAACCAAAAACGCGTGATGATATGTCGAAGCTAAGTAAGAACGCATTTGCCATTATGGCCATGTGTGAAAAGACAAAAGAACCCTTCGGAATCACTGTTGATCCACGCGAGGGATGCTACGCTTTCACATGGGCATTCAAGATTAAGAAAGACCAGGCAAGACGGGAGGGGTATGACCAGACCCATGTCCGTGGCGCCGTTATGTTTGATGATAATTTCAACGGTTGTCCACATTGTGGAGCCAAAAATTTCTATATTTGCAATCGATGTGGTAAAGTGGTCTGCTACCATGGAGAGGACGTAGTGACATGCCCCAACTGTGGCAGTTCAAGCACTCTGCAGGCAACCGAGAGTGTGGACCTGTCAGGTGGCGGCTTTTAATGAAGAACCAAAAGAACAAGAGATATGTTAGAACTTAAAAAAGGAGAAAAAGTTTCGTTGACCAATGGGTCGGAAGCAACTGTCATAAAGGAACTTGGACGGGGTGGACAAGGAATTGTCTATCTTGTGGAACTTGGCGGACAGAAGATGGCCTTGAAATGGTACCTGAACAAACCGACGGACTGGTTCTATAGGAACCTCGAAGACAACATTGCCAAAGGAGCGCCATCGGAGGCATTCCTGTGGCCGGAGTATCTTACGATGAAACGTCAGGGGTATTTCGGCTATATCATGAAGTTGCGCGCCCAAGACTATTGTGAATTCGGGCAATACTTGCTTGCTCGTGCCAAGTTCAAGTCGCTGGATGCCGTCGTCAATGCGGCCATGAAAATATGTGAGGGTTTCAAAGCCCTACACCTCTCAGGGCTAAGTTATCAGGACCTGAATGACGGTAACTTCTTTATTCATCCCGAAACAGGTGATGTGCTGATTTGTGACAATGACAACGTGGCACCTGAGGGCGAGAACTCAGGAATCTTGGGCAAGGCACGCTATATGGCACCGGAAGTGGTGACCGGCAGCAAAATGCCGAGCAAACAAACAGACAGGTATTCACTGTCCGTTGTGCTGTTCCTCTTGTTCTATGGCAACCATCCTTTGGAAGGGGCTCGAGTATTGGCCTGTCCCTGCATGACGGAGAAATACGAGAAGCAGTTCTATGGAAGTGATGCCATCTTCATTTATGACGCCGTCAACAAGACAAACCTGCCTGTTCGTGGGGTACATAACAACGTTATGCGCAAGTGGCCGGCGTTCCCGGAAGTCCTTCGGACCACATTCATAAAAGAGTTCAGCCACGAATGTCTGACCACACCGGACAAGCGTTGTCTTGAACGCGATTGGCAGAAGACGATTCAGAAGGTTCGTGACATGCTTGTTGTGTGTCCCCAGTGTAAGGAAGAGACATTTGTGGAAGATACGCAGAAACCTCAATGCGTATGCTGTGGCAAGTCATTCAGTGTGGCCGGCACATTGAAAATCAATGACCGCAACATATTGCTTACCCCGGGCACAAAGGTTTACTTGGACATGGACAACAAGCCCGATGTACAGGTAATCTCTGTCCCGGGAGACCGTTACCCGGTTCAACTGAAGAACATCACTTCAGGCAATTGGACTGTGGAGACACCGAGTGGCAAACTGAAGTCCATTGAACCCGGACAGATGATGCCAGTCAAAGTAGGACTTAAAGTATCGTTTGGTGGAACCATCAAGGGAGAAATCATTTAAATCAAAAAAATATAACCTTCAATAACTAATTATTATGGGACTATTAGATAACGAGAGCATTCCTAGAAGAAAAATGACTCTCTTCTTCGTGATTGACACATCCGGCAGTATGATCGGCAGTAAGATTGGCAGCGTGAACGACGCCATCGAAAACGTTTTGCCTATGATAGGTGAAATATCTGATGAGAATCCCGATGCGGAAATCAATGTGGCTGCACTGGAATTCTCCACCGGTACGCGTTGGCTTTATGACGAGCCCAAAGAAGCCAAGGAGTTTATCTGGCAAAAAGTAGAGGCTGACGGTCTGACTTCACTCGGTGAAGCCTGTGAGGAGCTGAGCAAGAAACTTTCGAGAAACGGCGGCTTCATGTCAAGTCCAAGCGGATGCTTTGCTCCTGCCATTATCCTTCTTTCGGATGGTGGTCCGACAGACAATTTCGAGGGAGGCCTGAAAACCTTACAGGGGAACAGCTGGTACAAAAACGCCATCAAGATAGCCATAGCCATCGGCGATGATGCAGACAAGGATGTGTTGAAGCAATTTACTGGATCTTCAGAGGCTGTCATCACTGTCCACAACATTGATGCCCTGAAGAAGATGATTCGCATCATTGCCATCACATCTTCACAGATAGGTAGCAAGAGTTCCTCGGCAACCGATACGACAAAACAAAAGCAGGTAATTGACGAGGTCAACAAAGCAGCTGCCGATGTCGCAGGCGCGGAGACCGCTGCAGCGCCAGCACCTGCCGCCGGTGACTCATACGATGAATGGGACTAACCCTTAAACCCTAAGCAATATGAACAGTATCGAACATCATTGCCAAGGGGAAAGTCATAAGTCAAATGACAAGCCTTGCCAGGACTGTGCCTACGCAGAGAGCACAGACGGACTGAGCATGGCTATCGTGTGCGATGGGCATGGAGGCGAACGATACTTCAGAAGTCAGTATGGTGCACAATTTGCCACGGAGATAACAAAGAATGCTATCCGCGAATTTGTGGACAACATAGCAGATTCCACCTTTACTGACTCTGAAGGGAAATCCGTTTTTGACGGAGCGCCGTTTACCGATTATAGTGCGGCAACGGCTACAAACGCACAAATAGACTGTCGTGCACACAAATCACTGATGTGGTTGTTCTCGTCCATCATCAGCCAGTGGAATGCCAAGATTGCCGAACACGCAAGACAGACAGACCTTACCGACTGGGAGAAGAACAACGTGGAGGAGAAATATCGTGAAGAGTTTCTCTTAAAACGTGAAAATGACGAAGCCACATTCGAAAAGACTTATGGCTGTACGCTGATGGCATACGTACAGACACCAAACTATTGGTTCGCTTTCCATCTTGGCGATGGTAAGTGCGTGTCGATGCGTGTGGCGGATGACCGTCTTGTTTGTGAGCAACCGATTCCGTGGGATGAGCGTTGCTTCCTGAACAAGACCACCTCGTTGTGCGACAGCAATGCGTTGGAGGAGTTCCGTTATTGTTATCAAGGAGACGGTCATTTCCCTCTCGCCGTATTTCTCGGCTCAGACGGTATGGACGACTCTTATGGCGATGGCAACAATCTCTACAACTTCTATATTCAGCTATTCAAGATCGTCATTCGCAATGGGCACGAAAGAGCCCACAAGGAATTGGTGAAGTCCCTTCCTGTAATCAGTAAACGTGGAAGCAAGGATGATATGTCCGTGGCCTGCGTTTATGATGACACGAACTTGACGGAAACATTCTTCCTGCTGACTAAGTTTCAAAAAGAGATGCTCGATTCAGAGTTGAACGATGTGGAGGATAAAATCTGTACTCTACAAAAGAAGATAGAAGATGCGGGGAATCCGGATGCCATGGATAGTAAACAACGCATTGACTATGAGTATGCCCTGAAAGACCTTGCAAAAGCTGAAGAAAAGGCATCAAGGATTGAAAGAAAACGCAGAGCGGTAAAGGGTGAAGAGACAAAATACAGAAATCGTATGAAGGAGAATGACCCAATGGAACCAGCCGAAGAAGAAGACTCTTCGATGGAGTTGATTGCCGATGGTCAGGAACCTCAATAAAACAGATAAAGAAGATGGGTACTTGCAAGTATTGTGGAAAAGATGCCGGTTGGTTTTCTCAGGCTCATTCAGAGTGTAAGAGTAAGCACGACCAGGGTATTGTTGATTTCAAGGCTGTTGTAAGCAGTTATTTTACTGGGCGTTCTACCGCCGCAAATGTGCAGAACTCCAGAAACAAATTGAAGGTAGATGCTTTCTTGTCGGAAGAAGACATCTGTCAGGTCGCGGACGAGGGAATCCGCCACTATACGGCAAGCATCCATCGGCCCTTTTCGCCAGCCTCCATGCGTCTGATGGATGATTTCCTGAACGCGGCAGGTGTAGCCTATAGCAGTATCAACCGGAATGGGGCCGTGGACGAGTTTACCAAGAAGTTGATGCGTGGCTTTATGGTGGAGTATTTCACAGGCAGTCTGACACTGTCTGTCGCACACCAGCGTTGTGAGAAAGTGCTAGGGAAGTTTCCTATGGTACAATCCAATATCGAGGACGCATACCTCTATGTGTTGAACAAGGCTGCTACTAATTTCATGAAGAATGATACCATCTCTGATGATGACCAACAGAAGATAGATGCCTATGTCAATTACTTGCATCTGCCCGTAAACGACCTCCCTGCCCAATATCAGAACAGTCAAATCAGTCGCTTGGGTCAAATCACCATTTTGAAGAACCTGCAAAACGGCATAGTGCCATCGAGCAATGTGCCATCTCCCATCATGTTAGGGCGTGGTGAGAGTGTAATCTGGACATACAACGGCGTCAGTATGTATCAAGAAAAGACTGTAAAAGAATATGGAGGCAGAAGAAGCGGATGGTCGTTCCGGGTGATGAAAGGAATAACATACCATACTGGCGGTACGAAAATAAAACCCATAGAGCACACCTATATGGATTTTAAGGGAACAGGTACTCTCTATGTCACCAACAAACATCTCATCTTCCAAAGTCCGATTTCCGCTCAAAAGGTACCATACACCAAGATGATAGGTGTTACCCCCTATAGTGACGGCATCGAGGTACACCGAGATGGAGCCAATGCCAAACGCCTGACATTCCAAGGCTTTGACAGTTGGTTCTTGATGAGCATGCTTTCCTACATGGTAAATTTGAAGTTATGAGTTGCCTCAATACATTGATTATGGACGAAGAAAACATTTATGTTGGATGAATCCACAAAAAAACAGCGGAGCAAGAAACTTGGTGGTCTCTTGCTCCGCGGAATGTTTTATCTGAACCCGAGGCGAGGGATTAGATGGCGTCTTGATAGAGGAAGCGCTTGATGCTCTTCTTCGGAGTCTTCTCGAACTCCTCCTTGAAAATCTTCATGCCCGACAGGTGGGAGTAGGCGGGGAGCATGGCGTTGAGCGTCGTGCGGTTCTCCTCCATGATGCGCTCGATGTCGGCGTCGGTGAGGCCTTGCGCCGTGCACTCGTCATAGTCGGGGTGAACCAGGCCGATGAGCTTGGCGTCCTTCTGCAACACGATGGACTCGGCCACGTAGGGCAGACCGTTGAGCTTCTCCTCAATCTCCTCGGGGTAGATGTTCTGACCCGACGGACCCAACAGCATGTTCTTGCTGCGGCCTTTGATGAAGACGTTGCCCTCAGCGTCTATCACACCCAAGTCGCCCGTGTGCAACCATCCGTCCTTATCGAGCACCTCGGCTGTGGCTTCAGGGTTCTTGTAGTAACCCAGCATCACATTCTCGCCCTTACAGACAATCTCGCCGACCACGTGTTGCGGGTCGCTGCTGAGCACCTTCACTTGCATGCGTTGCACGGCCTTGCCACAGGAGTTTGGGGCGAAGCGCTTCCAGTCCTCGTAGCAGATGATGGGCGCGCACTCCGTCATTCCGTAGCCTACGGTGTAGGGGAAGTCAATCATCTTCAGGAAGTTCTCCACATCGGGGTTGAAGGCGGCACCGCCTACAATCACCTCATAGAAACGGCCTCCGAAGGCGTTGATTACCTGCTCGCGCACGGTGGTCTTTATCTTGTCGTTGATGATGGGCACCTTCAGCAGAATCTTCATGGTAGGTGTCTGCAACTTAGGCAACACGCTCTTCTTGATAATCTTCTCGATAATCAGAGGAACGGCTATGATGATGTGTGGTTTGACGTCGGCGAAAGCCTGGAACACAATCTTCGGACTAGGTATGCGGGTGAGGAAGAAGATGTGGCAACCGACGGTGAACTCGTAGAGGAACTCGAAGGCGAGGCCGTACATGTGGGCCATTGGGAGCATAGAGATTAGTTTATCGCCCGGATGAAGCGATAGCACCTCGTAGGCGAACTTCAGGTTCGATGTGAGCGCCCGGTAGGGAATCATCACACCCTTCGACATGCTAGTGGTTCCTGAGGTGTAGTTTATGAGCGCCAGTTCATCGGGGCTGTCCTTGTAGTAGGAGATGTGCTCCTTGCGGAAATTCTTCGGGTACTTCTTGCCGAACATCTCGTTGAGGTGCTCGCGGGCGTAGGTCAACTTCTCGGAACGCGACACGAGCAGCGAGTAGTCGTTTATCAGGATGATGCCTTCGAGGCTCGGCATTTGAGCCGCGTCCAGCTCCGGCCACACCATGTCGCCCACCAGCAGGATTTTCGCGTCGGAATGGTTCACCAGGTGATGAATGTTCTCGGCCTTGAACTCGTGAAGGATGGGCACTGCCACGGCTCCATAGGTGAGGATTGCCAGGAAGGCGGAGCCCCAATAGGAACTGTTGCGGCCACAGATGGCTATCTTGTCACCAGGGACCACTCCACTGGCTTCGAACATGATATGCAGTTTCTCTATCTTGCGCGCTACATCTCTGTATTGTAATGTGGAGCCATTATAGTCAGTCAAGGCATCCAGATCCCAATGGTCTTTCAGACTCTTCTCTATATAGGCAATAAAATTATCTTCCATACTATTGCACATTTAAACTTAATGTGTGCAAAGATAGGTCTTAATACATTACCAGCAAATATTTTCCTGTATTAAAATGCTTTTTGAAGAGAAAAGAACACTTTTTCTCTACAATTGTCCTATATTAAGCGACACAGAGGGCTCTCTGTCGGTGTGAGAGCCCTCTGCGAAGAGGTTTCCGTAGGGTGGATGATCGATGCGTGAATGTTGTGGTTCCGCTGCCCGGGCGGGACGTCATTTGTAGACGCGGTCGCCGAAGATCTTGCTGCCCACACGCACGAGTGTGGCTCCGCACTGGACGGCTATGGGGTAGTCGTGACTCATGCCCATGGAGAGTTCGCGGAAGTGGGGCGCGTCGGCGAAGAATTCCTCCTTTACCTTATTGTAATAGGTGTGGAGGGTCTCAAACTCGGTGCGTATCTGCCGCTCGTCGTCCACATTGCTGGCCATGCCCATCAGTCCGCAGACGCGTACGTGGTGTAGTGAACGCCATTCGCCGGCCTGCAGCATGGCGGTGCATTCCTCTTGCGAGAATCCGAACTTGGTCTCCTCGGTGGCGATGTGCATCTGCAGCAGGCAGGGGACTGTGCGGCCACACTTCTCGGCATGGCGGTCTATCTCGGCCAGCAACTTGTAGCTGTCCACACTGTGGATGAGCGAGATGAAGGGCACGATGTACTTTATCTTGTTGCTCTGCAGGTGACCGATGAAGTGCCACTCGATGTCCTTGGGCAAGGCCTCTTGTTTGCCTACGAGCTCCTGGGCCTTGCTCTCGCCGAACACCCGTTGACCGCATACGTAGGCCTCCTGGATGTACTCCATCGGCTGATATTTCGACACGGCGACGAGGCGCACGGTTTGCGGCAGCTCCGCCGTCACGGCTTGCAGATTGTGAGCGATGTCTGTCATGGTGGTGCCGGTTTATTCTGTCTTGCCCGCGTCGGGGAATTCAGGTTTCACGTCCGGCTCGGCCTCGTAGGGGAACACGTCCATGATGAGGGTCTCGCTGATGGAGGCTATGCTGTAGTCCGCCATGGTGCCTTTCATGCCCTCGTCCAGCTTCTTCACGGCGTCGCGCAGGTCGGCTGCCTGCACCAGTATCTGTGTGGCGGTCTTCTTCTCGGCACCGCTCTTCTCGTCGAGGGTGATGAAGTAGAGCTTGCACTTGAACCATCGGTCGGCGGCCTCCTCGATGCTGTCGAAGAGCTCGCTGTAGTTGGCGCGCTTGATATCCGACACAGTGAACTCTCCGCTGATGTAGGGAGTCATCTCCTCGATGATGCGTTTCTCCGCCTCGGTGAAGCTCAAGGCATCCACCAGATAGGGTTCTGTCACTTTCTTATTTGTTCCGTTTTCCAAGGTTTTCTCGTAACGGATTTTGCATTCAAACCAATTGTGCATCATAATTATTCTATTGAAATATTGAATTCTGAAATCTTATTTGTTCTTGTTCTGTAGTTGCTCCATCTTTTTCTTCGACACGCTGGAGATAATCTCCGCTGCCCATTGGGCTCCGGTTTTCGAGTCCATGCCGTACTCCTTGCAGAGTTCCTCTTGGTACTTCTCCAGCTCCATGATGCCCGAGCGGCTCAGCTCCTTGAAGGCGGAGAACTCGCCGTTGACGCTACTTTCGCTGTAGATGTCGGACAGCACCTTGTCGGCCTTCTTGGTAAACTCTTTCTGGAAGATTTGCTTGGCCTTGTCCTGGTAGAGGCTGTCCAGATTGATGTGGGTGGAGTCGTCCAGGGGGCGGTAGAGGCTGTCGGTGACCACGAAGCCTTCGTTGTTGACCACCGTTCCCTCGGGCGGAACGAAGTCGGGCAGCATGGCTGGCCGCACCACCTGCAGATTCTCGTCCGGAGTGAAGAACGCCGCGCGCAGGGCGAACAGCAGGGCCACAAAGGCCGCCACACCGATGGCTTTCACGCCGATGCTTATCAGACTCACGTTCTTCTTCAGGTCCGCCTGCATCTCCTTTACCGAGGCGTAGCGTTGCTTCGGGTCCGGCTGCATGGCTTTGGCCACCACCTTGCGGTACTCCAGGGGGAGCATCCCATCCTTATATAAATATTGTATGATGGCTCCCAGCGAATAGATGTCCGCGCGGCAGTCCGCGCTGTCGTCCTGTTGCACCACCTCGGGGGCCATGAACTCGTTGTTGGCCAGCAGGAACGATGGCTCGCAATGGTAGTAGGGCGAGAGGGGGTTGATGAGCAGAATCCGCCGTTGGCTGTTGGTGATGAGCAGGTTGCTTGGATTCAGATCGAGGTGCGTCAAGCCTAGGCTATGGATGTAGCTCACAGCGTCCATCACCTCACCGATGATGCGGTCAATCTCCTTGCTCTGGGTGACGAACGATGGATTCTCGGTCAGAAAATAGGAGAGGGGCATCGCATAGACGCCCGTCATGAAGATGGTGGGTCCTTCCTCGGCCTCCATCTGGATGCTCTCGTAGGGCAGGAGGTTGTCGTGCCGCAGGGGCGACCACACACGAAACTCCTCCTCGAAAGCCTCCCGGTAGGGGAGCAGCAAGGCAAGGTTGCGGTTGAGCTGCCGGGTGACGTATCTCCGTCCGTCCTTGACGAAGACGCGCGTCTCGGTGGCCGTAGCCACTATGACGCTACGGTTCTTGCGCTCTTTCAGCTTGATTGCTTCTGTGAAACTATCCATCTTCTGTTCGTTTTTGGGAGCAAACTTACATAATAATTTCCTAAACGCGTAAGAAAATCGCCAAGGAAGATACTTTTTCCCAATTTATTGTGTTTTTTGTTTGTCCGTTGAGGGGGATAAGCTATCTTTGCACGATGAATGAACAATAACAACTGCTAAGAAAATGCCACAAATCTCTATTCGCGGAGTTGAAATGCCGGCTTCTCCAATCCGGAAACTTGCTCCGCTTGCTGAAGCTGCCAAACGGAAAGGCATACATGTCTATCACTTGAACATCGGTCAGCCGGACCTGCCCACGCCCGAGGTGGCGTTGGACGCCATACGCAACATCGACCGCAAGATGCTGGAGTATAGCCCGAGCGACGGATTCCTCAGCTATCGGCAAAAACTGACGGGATACTATAAGAAATATGATATAAACCTCACACCGGAAGACATCATCATCACCTCGGGAGGATCCGAGGCTGTGCTGTTCGCCTTCATGTCGTGTCTGAACCCAGGCGATGAGATTATCGTGCCGGAGCCGGCCTACGCCAACTATATGGCCTTCGCCATCTCCGCCGGAGCGGTGATACGCACCATCACCACCACCATCGACGAGGGCTTCTCGCTGCCGAAGGTGGAGAAGTTCGAGGAGCTGATAAACGAGCGGACGAAGGCTATACTCATCTGCAACCCCAACAACCCGACGGGATACCTCTACACACGCCGCGAGATGAACCAGATTCGCGACCTGGTGAAGAAGTACGACCTGTTCCTCTTCTCCGACGAGGTCTATCGTGAGTTCATCTACACTGGTTCGCCCTACATCTCGGCTTGTCACTTGGAGGGCATCGAGCAGAACGTGGTGCTCATCGACTCCGTGTCGAAGCGCTACTCCGAGTGCGGAATCCGCATCGGAGCGCTCATCACCAAGAACAAGCAAATTCGTCAGACCGTGATGAAGTTTTGCCAGGCCCGACTGAGCCCTCCCTTGATAGGCCAGATTGCTGCCGAGGCTTCGCTGGAGACTCCGGAGGACTACATGCGTGAGGTGTACGACGAGTACGTGGAGCGCCGTAAGTGCCTGATTGATGGACTCAACCGCATACCGGGCGTCTATTCGCCCATCCCCATGGGAGCCTTCTACACGGTGGCTCGCCTGCCGGTGGACGACACGGAGAAGTTCTGCGCCTGGTGTCTGTCGGAGTTCAACTACGAGAACGAGACGGTGATGATGGCCCCTGCCTCCGGCTTCTACACCACCCCCGGTGTGGGCAAGGACGAGGTGCGTATCGCTTACGTGCTGAAGAAAGAAGATTTGATACGGGCTTTGTTCGTCCTGCAGAAGGCGTTGGAGGCTTACCCGGGAAGAACCAAGTGACGGCATGAACTTTGAGTTTTTCATAGCCAAGCGAATCTATTTCAAAAGCGAAGGAAAAAAACAACAGATAGCCAAACCGGCCATTCGCATCGCCACCATAGGCATGGCTCTGGGTTTGGTTATCATGATTGTGTCGCTCTGTGTGGTGATGGGCTTCAAGCGCGAGGTCCGTTCCAAAGTCATTGGCCTCTCGTCGCACATCCAGCTGAGCAACTACTATAGCGGACAGTCCTACGAGACCCTCCCCATAGCGGCGACGGACAGTCTGCTCACCGCCTTGGAGGAGACGGACGGCGTGAGCCATGCGCAGCGCTACACCACCAAGATAGGGCTCATCAAGACCGACACACAATTCCAAGGCATCATCTTCAAGGGCATAGGGCAGGAGTACGACCTCACGTTCCTCCGACAATACTTGGTGGAGGGCGAAATACCCGCTTTCACCGACTCTGTGGCCTCCAATAAGGTGTTGCTCTCCAAGACGTTGGCGGACAAACTGCAGCTCCGTCTGGGCGATGCCGTCTACACCTATTACCTGCAGAAGGATGTGCGAGTGCGCAAGCTCACCATAGCGGGTATCTACCAGACGAACTTCTCCGACTACGATAAACTCTTCCTCATAGGCGACCTCTACACCGCCACCCGGCTCAACCGCTGGAACGCCGACCAAGCCAGTGGTGTGGAACTGCAACTGACCGACTTCGACCGTCTGGACGAGGTGTCGCAGGCTATCAACGCCCGCACGCGCGATGCCGAGGACCACTACGGGGCCACCTATTTCTCGCAGACCGTGGTGGAACTCAATCCGCAGCTCTTCGCCTGGCTCAGTGTGCTCGACCTCAACGTGTGGGTCATCCTCATCCTGATGATGGGTGTGGCGGGTTTCTCCATGATTTCGGGCCTGCTCATCATCATCCTCGAGCGCACCAACATGATAGGTGTGCTGAAGGCTTTGGGCGCTCGCAACGCTTCCATCCAGCGTGTTTTCCTCTATTTCGCCGCTTTCATCATCGGAAAGGGGATGTTCTGGGGCAACGTCATCGGTCTGTCGCTCTGCTACGTCCAGTGGCAGTGGCGGTTCGTGAAGCTCGACCCCACCAGCTATTACATCGACTCCGTGCCTATCTACTTCAACGTCTACATCTGGTTGCTCCTCAACGTGGCCGCTTTCATCGTTTCCATCGTGATTCTGATAGGCCCTTCGTTCCTCATCTCCAACATCAAGCCCGCCAAATCCATCCGGTTCGAATAGAGGTCATCGGGAGGATCGCTGTCCAATTCCATCGACTTTATGGAAAGAGTCGGGGGAGGATGGAACTATACTTTTTATTCAAGTCCCGCGAGCATATATTCATGGGCCCATGAGTATATACTCGTTGAAAGCCGACTTATGTCTGAAAGCCGTGAAAGGTCGACCTATGTCTTGAAAGGTGAGAAAGCACCACATAAAACCAATCACATTAGAACTTACGGAACCTTATTATATTTATACTGAGATACTGAGATACTGAAATCAGTGCTCGGAAGAGGCTTTTGGGGGGCGAAATGACTATTCCGCCGCGGAGTGTTGGGAAAGAGGAAATGGTGGAAGGTGCGCGATGGAAAGTAACTCTCCAACATTATTGGGCCTTGTGGAGGTGGAACTATAGCT
>CAYZVH010000017.1:17769-30194 GCA_964481755.1 uncultured Bacteroides sp.
GCTATCCTCTTTGGAAAATAATGAAGGGGGCGTGGGGCGAAAGAATTGTGGCCCGGTATGCATCACGCACTCCGGACCACACAATAATAAAAATTTGCTTATTGAAAAATTCTTAAATCTTCGGACGTATAACCTTTGGGCAACGGACGGCAGTTGTACATCGACGCCATAATCTCGCCGTAGGCTCCGGCCGAACGCAGCGCTATCAAGTCACCACGCTTCACCTTGTTTAGGTCGATGGCCTTGCCGAACACATCGCTCGACTCGCAGATGGGACCCACCACATCGTAAGCCTCCACGGGCTCGTCCGACGTGAGGTTCTCTATCTTGTGATAAGCCTGATAGAGCGCGGGGCGGATGAGGTCCGACATGCCTGCGTCCACAATGGCGAACTGCTTGTGAGTGCCTTGCTTCACGTAGAGCACCTGCGTTATCAGGCTACCGCACTGAGCCACCAGCGAACGGCCAAGCTCGAAGTGAACCGTCTGTTTGGGCTGCAGCTTCAGGTGCTTGCTGTACACCGCGAAGTACTCCGCGAAGGCGGGTATCGGCTGGCGGTTGGGGTGCTCGTAGTCGATGCCCAGGCCACCGCCCACATTGATGTGGGGGACGATGATCTGCCGGGCCATCAGCCTCTCCTGCAACTCGTTGACGCGGTTGCAAAGCGCGATGAAATCGCCCATGTCCAGTATCTGCGACCCGATGTGGAAGTGCAGTCCGATGAACTTCACATGCTGCAGCGTGGCGGCCAGGTCTATCACGTGGTCCATGTCCTCCATGCTGATGCCGAACTTGTTCTCGGCCAGTCCGGTGGTGATGTTCGCATGCGTGTGGGCTCCCACGTTGGGGTTGATGCGGAAGGCCACGTTGGCCACCTTCCCCATCTTTCCGGCCAATTCATCGATAATCTCCAGTTCGGGGACAGACTCCACGTTGAAGCAGAAGATGTCGTTGTCCAGGCCCAGGTTTATCTCCCAATCGGCTTTGCCCACTCCGGCGTACACTATCTTGCTGGCGGGGAATCCCGCACTGAGGGCGGCGCGTATCTCGCCTCCGCTCACACAGTCCACACCCAGTCCGCTCTCTCGTATAATCGTCAGTATCTTGTCGTTGGCGTTGGCCTTCACGGCGTAGTGCACGCGGAAGTTGGGGTATTTGCCGCTTTCCGCGTTCACCGTCTTCAACGTCTCGCGCAAGAGTGTTGTATCGTAATAGTAGAAAGGAGTCTGCAGGCTCCTGAATTTCTCTACCGGGAATGTTCCTTTTGCCATAATCTCAGCGTATGGTATGTGTTTCGTTTAATGGTTGAACAGTGTGTCGCTCAGCGACTGCAACGCGCGCTTCTTGTCCTCCTCCTTGATGAGGAACGAGATGTTGTAGTTGCTGCCTCCGTAGGAGATCATGCGTACGGGGATGTCCTTCATCGCCTTCATGGCCAGCGACTCGAAGCCCACGTTCTCCCAGGCCAGGTCGCCCACCACGCAGATGATGCACATGTCCTTGTCCACGGTCACCGTGCCGTACTTCTTCAGCTCGTCGAGAATCTCCTGCAGGTGCTTCGTGTTGTCGATGGACATGGAGACGCCCACCTCGGAGGTGCAGATCATGTCGATAGGAGTCTGGTAGCTCTCGAATATCTCGAACACCTTGCGCAGGAATCCGTAGGCCAGCAGCATGCGTCCGCTCTTTATCTTGATGGCTGTGATGTTGTCCTTCGCTGCCACAGCCTTTATCTTGCCGTGCTCTGTCTCGTTGGAGATGAGTGTGCCCGGTGCCTGCGGCTCCATGGTGTTGAGCAGGCGTACGGGGATGTTGGCGTATTTAGCCGGTTGCACGCAGGTGGGGTGCAGAATCTTGGCTCCGAAGTAAGCCAGCTCGGCTGCCTCCTCGAAGAGCAGCTGACGCACGGGCGAGGTCTTGTCCACCACGCGCGGGTCGTTGTTGTGCATGCCGTCGATGTCGGTCCAGATCTGAATTTCCGAGGCGCCGATGGCCGCGCCGATGAGCGAAGCCGTGTAGTCGCTGCCTCCGCGCTGCAGGTTGTCCACCTCGCCGTAGGCGTTGCGGCAGATGAATCCCTGTGTGATGTAGATGTCGGCTCCGGGGTTCTTCTCCAGCTGTGCGGCCAGTTTCTCCTTGATGTAGACGGGGTCGGGCTCAGCGTTCTTGTCGGTGCGCATGAAGTCGAGTGCCGAGAGGAGCACCACGTTCACGCCCTTCTCCCTCAGGTAGTTGGTCACCATGTTGGTGGAGATGATCTCGCCCTGGGCCAGGATCACCTTCTCCTCGAACAGGGTGAACAGGTCTTTCGTGTATGAACGTATAAAGTTGAATTCCTCTTTAATGAAGTCGAGTGTTTTCTGTTTGTATTCTGCCGTGGCGTAGAGCTCGTCAACGTGTTTTCGGTATTTGTTTTCCAGCGTGTTGATTACCTCGTTAGCGCCGTCGGGGTTCTTCTTGTAGAGGTAGTCCGATATCTCCACCAGGGTGTTGGTGGTTCCGGACATGGCCGACAGAACTACAATCTTCTGTTCTCCATCAGTGATTAAATTGGCTACATCTTTCATTCTCTGGGCGGAACCCACGGATGTACCTCCAAACTTTAATACTTTCATCTTTCTATTGATATTTTGAAAATTGATATTTGTTTTGTTCTTACTCTGCTTGTCTGTAAAACTCTTCGGTCACCACTCGCACCTGTCCCTCCTCGCATCGGCACACGATGGCCGGATGTTGCTTCACGATGTTCAGGTTGTGTGTGGTCATGATGACGGCCGAGCCGTTGGCGCTGATGTGTCGGAGCAGTTCCACTATCTGGTTGCCCGTCTCCTCGTCGAGGTTTCCCGTGGGCTCGTCCGCCAGCACTATGGCCGGTGTGTTGAGTATGGCCCGCGCGATGACGATGCGCTGCTGCTCGCCTCCCGACAGTTCGTGGGGGAACTTCTCGCGCATCTCCTGCATGCCCACCAGGGAGAGCACCTCGTCGATGCGGTGCTCCGTCTCCTCGCGGTTTTTCCATCCGGTGGCCTCCAGCACGAAGCGGAGGTTGTCCGCCACGTTGCGGTCGGTCAGCAGCTGGAAGTCCTGGAACACGATGCCCAGTCGTCGGCGCAGGTCGGGTATCTGCTTGCGGCGAATGGTCCGCATGTCGTAGCCCATCACCTCGCACTTGTTTCCCGCGGCCAGGGGCAGCTCGCCGTAGAGGGTCTTCAGCAGGCTCGTCTTACCGCTGCCCACCTTGCCTATGAGGTAGATGAACTCTCCCTCGTTGAGCTGGAAGTTCACGTCCCTCAGGATGGTGCGCTCCTGCTGCTGTATCTCCACGTTTTGGTAATCAATCAGCGTCATAGTCCTTCGTCCTCACTGTTTATTCTTTATGGCGCGACTTCAGCTCGCGTGCCAGGTCCTCTATGCGCATGCCCTTGCTGGTGAGCAGCACGATGAGGTGGTAGATGAGGTCCGAAGCCTCGTAGATGAGCCGGTCGTCGGTTCCGTTGGTGGCCTCGATGACGGTCTCCACAGCCTCTTCGCCCACCTTCTGGGCCATGCGGTTCACGCCCGACTTGAAGAGCGACGTGGTGTACGACTTCTCGGGCATCTCCTCGTGGCGCTTGCAGATGAAGTCCTGCAGGTAGGAGAGGAATGTGATGTCGGCCTCGTTCTTTTCGTTCCAGCAGGTGTCGGCTCCCGTGTGGCACACCGGCCCCGTTGGGTTGGCCTTGATGAGCAGTGTGTCGTGGTCGCAGTCGTCCTTGATGGATACCACGTTGAGGAAGTTTCCGCTCTCCTCGCCCTTGGTCCAGAGGCGTTTCTTGGTGCGGCTGTAGAAGGTCACCTTGCCGGTGGCCACGGTCTTGTCGTAGGCCTCTTTGTTCATGAACCCTAGCATCAGCACCTTCTGTGTGCAGTTGTCCTGTATGATAGCGGGAACCAGTCCTCCCATTTTGTCAAAATCTAACTCCATATTCTTCTATCTTAATTTCTTTTTAAAGTCTAACGTTAATATTGTTGGCGCAAAGATACTGCTTTAATTCGGGAATCTTTATCTCTGAGAAGTGAAAAACGCTTGCCGCCAGTGCAGCATCCGCTTTTCCCAGCTCAAAAGCGTCCCTGAAGTGCTCCATCTTGCCCGCTCCGCCCGATGCGATGACGGGGATGGTGAGCATGTCCGCGAGCCGGGCCAGGGCCTCGTTGGCGTAGCCCGTCTTCACGCCGTCGTGGTTCATGCTGGTGAACAGTATCTCGCCCGCGCCCCGGTCGTTGCACTCGTGGGCCCACTGGAACAGGTCGCGCTCCGTGGGCACGCGTCCGCCGTTGAGGTAGCAGCGCCATTGGCCGTCCATCTGGCGGGCGTCGATGGCCACCACGCACACCTGTGTGCCGAAGTGCGAGGCTATCTCCTCTATCAGGTGCGGGTTGCGCAGGGCTGCTGAGTTGATGCTCACCTTGTCCGCTCCGGCGCTCAGCAGCCGGTCCACGTCCTGCAGCTCGTTGATGCCTCCGCCCACGGTGAAGGGTATGCTGATGTTCGCGGCCACCCGTCGCACCAGGTCGGTGAAGGTCTTGCGTCCCTCGTGGCTCGCTGTGATGTCCAGGAACACCAGCTCGTCGGCTCCCTGCTCGCTGTAGGCGCGTCCCAGTTCCACAGGGTCGCCCGCCTGGCGCAGGTTCACGAAGTTGGTTCCCTTCACGGTCTGCCCGTCCTTGATGTCGAGGCAAGGTATGATTCGTTTCGCCAGCATGGTCAGTTGTCTTTTGAGATGTCCACGTTCTCCAGGTAGTCGTTGAGCTGACGCAGGGTGATGCGTCCCTCGTAGAACGCCTTGCCGAACACCACCGCGGGGATGCCCGCCTGGTTCAGCTCGTCGATGTCGTCTATGGAGCTCACGCCTCCGCTGGCTGTCAGCTGCAGGGCGGGGAAGGCCTCCATCACCTGTTTGTAGAGGTCCGTAGCGGGTCCTTGCAGCATGCCGTCGCGGCTGATGTCGGTGCAGAGCACCTTGGTCACGCCTTTCTCTATATAGTTCTGGAGGAAGGGGATGAGCTCTTGCTGGCTGTCGTCCTTCCATCCGTTGATGGCTATCAGGTTGTTCTTCACGTCGGCCCCCAGGATGATCTTCTCGTTGCCGAAGCGTTGCAGCCATTTGAGGAACAGCTCGGGGTTCTTCACAGCCACGCTGCCCACGGTCACCATCTCGGCTCCGTTCTCGAAGGCTATCACCAGGTCCTCGTCGCTCTTCACTCCGCCGCCGAAGTCTATCTTCAGCGAGGTGCGCGAGGCGATGCGTTCCAGCACGCGGTAGTTCACCACGTGTCTCGATTCGGCTCCGTCGAGGTCCACCACGTGGAGTCGGCGTATGCCGTATGCTTCAAACTCCTTGGCCATTTCCAGCGGGTCTTCGCTGTACACCGTTTTGCGTTCGTAGTCGCCCTGCGACAGGCGCACGCACTTGCCGTCGATGATGTCAATGGCGGGGATAATCTCTATCATATACTATTATAGTTTTAAAAAATTGTCCAATATCCGTTCGCCCACGCTTCCGCTCTTCTCGGGGTGGAACTGTGTGGCGTAGAAGTTGTCGCGCTGCAGCGCCGAGCTGTAGGGCTGTATGTAGGTGGTGCGGGCCGCCGTGTGGGGGCAGAGGGGCACGTAGTAGCTGTGGACGAAGTAGACGAACTCCTCCTTGGTGAATCCGCGGAACAGGTCGCCCCGTGTCTCCTCCAGCGTGTTCCACCCCATGTGGGGCACCTTGTCGGCATGACATTGTGGCACGAAGCGCTTCACGGGCACGTCGAAGATGCCCAGGCAGTCCACGTCGCCCTCCTCGGAGTGGCTACAGAGCAGCTGCATGCCCAGGCAGATGCCCAGCACGGGCTGGCTGAGGGAGGTGATGACGCGGTCCAGTCCGCTCTCGCGGAGGTACCGCATGGTGTAGGCCGCCTCGCCCACACCGGGGAATATCACCTTGTCGGCCTGCCTCAGCTTCCGCTCGTCGGCGGTGATCTCCGCCTCCACGCCCAGTCGGCGCAGCGCGTAGTCCACCGAGTAGATGTTGCCGGCGTTGTATTTTACGATAACTACATTCATACTGTGTGTGTTTCTTTTTTCTTTCTGAAATCTGAGATACTGAGACAAGTTGTCCACCTCAGCCCCTTGCGTCCGTCGCCAATCAGTTGAAGATCACCGTCTTGTTGTGGTACGACAGTATCTTCCGCTCGATGTGCTTCTGCACGGCGCGCGAGAGGACAATCTTCTCCAGGTCCTTACCCTTGTTCACCAGGTCGTTCAGCGTGTCCTTGTGGGTGATGCGCACCACATCCTGTTCTATGATGGGGCCCGCGTCGAGGTCCGTGGTCACGTAGTGGCTGGTGGCTCCGATGATTTTCACCCCCCGGGCGAAGGCTGCGTGGTAGGGTTTTGCCCCCACGAACGCGGGCAGGAACGAGTGGTGTATGTTGATGATCTTGTTCGGGTAAGCCTTTATCATGTTCTCGGAGATGACCTGCATATAGCGTGCCAGAACGATGAAGTTCACCCGGTTCTCCTCCAGCAGCTCCATCTCGGCCTTCTCCATCTCGGCCTTGTTCTCCTTGGTGATGGGGAACACGTGGAAGGGGATGCCGAACTGCTCGGCCACGGGCTTCAGGTCGGGGTGGTTGCTGATGATCAGCGGAATCTCCACGTTCCACTCTCCCATGGCGTAGCGCGAGAGCATGTCGTAGAGGCAGTGCGACATCTTGCTCACGAAGATGGCCATGCGGGGCTTCACGTCCGAGAAGTAGAGTCGGAAGTCCATATCGTATTTTTGAGCGAACATCGTGTTGAAGTAGTCGTAGATTTTCTCCTTGGGGATGAGGAATTCCTCCAGTTCCCACTCGATGCGCATGAAGAAGACGTTCTCCACGCGGTCCACGTACTGATCCAGGTAGACGATGTTTCCCTTGTTGATCATAATAAAGTTCGTCACTTCGGCCAGAAGTCCCTGTTTATCGGGACAGTGAAGCAACAACTTGGCTGTTGTTCCCATATTAGCGTTTTGGTATTTTAATGTAAATCGGCGCAAAAATAGAAAAAATAATGCGATTCGCGTCCTTTTTACGATAAAAAGATGAGGGTCGAGGCGAAAAATCCGCTTCTTTGGCAGGTTCTGAGGGGTGGAAGGGTGCTCTCCGTTCCCGTTTTCAATGTCGCTCCAGCTCTTCCTTCAGATAGGAGAGTTGGTACAGGGGGCTTTGGATGTAGAGTCCTGTGCCGGTGTCGGTCAGCTTTTGGTAGAGCTGCGAGTTGTAGACCGCGTCGAAGGCGTCTATCAGCGAGAGGCCATACTCGGTATGGAGCTCGTTCACCATAGCTTCCACGTCGCAGTTGATGATGAACTGTATTTGCGATTTCTTTAGTCTCATAGTCGTTGCAGTTTGGAGATGGCCAGAGGTGTGCCGAAGTAGTATTGTTTATTCAACTTTCTGTACCTGAGGCCTTGAATCAGTTGTTCGAGGGTGATGAGCCGTTGTTCGTAGAGGTTCAGCTGGAATACCACACCATCGTCCGCTATCGGTCCGGCCACGATGTCGTAGCCGTGGACGCTTTTCCCCTTGGATTTCCGGTTGGCGAACACGAACTCCGCCCATTCGCCGCAAACCTCGGCGAACTGCTTCACTTTCAGCTCGCCGGACGTCAAGAGCGATTCGTCGAACTCATATTCCTGCAGAACGGGGGTCCCGCTTTTTTCCAAGTCACATCGTCTGACGGCCATGTCCATGGCTTGCCTCTTGATGTCGGTCAAGTAGAACCCGCGTCCGAAATCTTTGTTCGGCCGGCATTTCGAGAGGTCTATCACCTCGAAGTCCACGTTTGTTCCATGATGGAGTCTCATCAGATGGTCCCTCCGTTTCTCCGGCAGTAGTCGCGCAGGTCATTCAGTGTGTCGGCGAGGGGCAGGAGGTGCTGCGCCTCGTAGTGCTCGTCGATGAACTCCAGTGCCTTGTATCGCTTCAAGTAGTTGAAGGCGATGTCAGCGGGCATTCTGAACTTCTTCCCGAACTCCACTATACATAGGTTCATGAATCTTATTTTGTCCATACGTCTCTACCTCTATTTTCGGCAAAGATAACGATATTCCGCTTTCCGTGCACCAACTTTGGAATATATTTCATACTTTTGTCGGCAACTAAAACCAATTAATACCTAAAAACATTTGACAGACTATGCAATACAATGAAATCGGACACACCGGCATGAAGGTCTCCAACCTCAGCTTCGGAGCCTCCTCACTTGGCGGAGTGTTCCATGAGATCAAGGAGGCACGCGCCATCGAGGCGGTCTACACCGCTGTGGACAATGGCATGAACTTCATCGACGTGTCACCCTACTACGGACACTACAAGGCGGAGACCGTGCTGGGCAAGGCCCTGCCCCAAATCCCCCGCGACAAGTATTACCTCTCCACCAAGGTGGGACGCTACGGCAAGGACGGGGTCAACACCTGGGACTACTCTGCCCGCCGGGCCAAGGAGAGCGTCTACGAGAGCATGGAACGCCTCCATGTGGACTACGTCGACCTCATCAATGTGCACGACATAGAGTTCGCCGACCGCTTCTATAGCCTCGACGTCGTGGTGAACGAGACCCTGCCCGCCCTCTGCGAGCTGCGCGACGAGGGGGTGGTGAAGCATGTCGGCATCACCGACCTGCAGCTGGAGAACATCGCCTACGTGGTGAACAAGGTCCCCCAAGGCACCGTGGAGAGCGTGCTCAACTTCTGCCACTACTGTCTGAACGACGACAAGCTGGTGGACTATCTGGACCTGCTCGAGTCGAAGGGCATCGGGGTCATCAACGCGTCGCCCCTCTCCATGGGACTGCTCTCCAAACGCGGAGTGCCCGACTGGCACCCGGCTCCCGCACCCCTGGTGGAGGCCTGCAAACGGGCCGTGGCCCACTGCGAGGCGAAGAATTACCCCATCGAGAAGCTGGCCATCCAGTTCTCGGTGAGCAACCCCCGCATAGCCACCACACTCTTCAGCTCGGCCAACCCGGACAATGTGCTGAAGAACATCCAGTACGCCAGCGAGCCCATCGACTGGGACCTCGTCCGCGAGGTGCAGCAGATCATCGGCGACCAACGGCGCGTCAGCTGGGCTAACTCATAAATTTTGGCTGAGATGATGGATTACCATATTATAGATGCACACTCGCACCTGTGGCTCCGCCAAAACACCGTGGTCAACGGCCTGCCCATCCGCACGCTGGAGAACGGCCGCTCGGAGTTCATGGGCGAGATACGCCAGATGGTGCCCCCCTTCATGATAGACGGCCGCAACAGTGCCGAGGTGTTCCTCTCCAACATGGACTACGCCCAGGTGTCAGCCGCCGTGGTCACCCAGGAGTTCATCGACGGCAACCAGAGCGACTACCTGTGGGACGTCTACAACCGCTACCCGGACCGCTTCTTCGTCTGCGGCATGTGCGAGTTCCGCTCCCCGGGCTTCTACAGCGAGGCCGAGGCGCTGATGGACCGTGGCTTCCGGGCCATCAAGATTCCCGCCAACCGGCTGCTGCTGCCCGAGGGCCGCGTGATGCTCAACACCCCGGAGATGATGCGCATGTTCCACCGTATGGAGGAGCGGGGCGTGATGCTCTCCATCGACATGGCCGACGGGGCCACCCAGGTGGACGAGATGAAGGAGGTGATAGCCGAATGTCCCGAGCTGCGCATCGCCATAGGCCACTTCGGCATGGTGACCACCGACGGCTGGCAGGAGCAGATAAAGCTGGCCCGCAACCCCCACGTGATGATAGAGTCCGGTGGCATCACCTGGCTCTTCAACTCCGAGTTCTACCCCTTCCGCGGAGCCGTTCGCGCCATCCGCGAGGCGGCCGACCTCGTGGGCATGGACCATCTGATGTGGGGCTCGGACTATCCGCGCACCATCACCGCCATCACCTACCGCATGTCCTACGACTTCGTCACGAAGTCCACCGAGCTCACCCCGGAGGAGAAAGCCCTCTTCCTGGGCCGCAACGCCGAGCGTTTCTACGGCTTCAAGCACCTCGTGGACTTACCTTATATAAGGAACATGTCGGAGTGAGAGGACGAAAACGTTGAATGTTTTATGTTGAACGTTTTATGTTGAAAGGGTGTGGCTCTGAAAATTATATTGAGATACTGAGATACTGAAACAGACAAAATAAACCAGAACGATAATGAAAGCTATTCAAATCACTGCACCGGAGGCCATGCGTATGGTCGAGGTGGAGAAACCGACCCCCAAGAGCGGCGAGGTATTGTTGAAAATCAAATATGTAGGATTCTGCGGCTCGGACCTCAACACGTTCCGCGGACTCAACCCCATGGTGAACCTCCCTATCATCCCCGGTCACGAGGTGGGAGCCGTCATCGAGGCCGTTGGCGACGACGTGCCCGTGAAGTTCGAGAAGGGCATGAGCGTTACCCTCAACCCCTATACCAACTGCGGTAAGTGCGCATCCTGCCGCAACGGCCGTGTGAACGCCTGCGAGCACAACCAGACCTTCGGCGTGCAACGCAACGGATCGATGTGCGAATACCTGGCCCTGCCCTGGCAGAAGGTGATTCCCGCCGCCGGCATGAGCCCCCGCGACTGCGCCCTCATCGAGCCCATGAGCGTGGGATTCCACGCCGTGAACCGTGCCCAGGTGACGGACATCGACACCGTGCTGGTCATCGGCTGCGGCATGATAGGCATGGGAGCCATCGTACGCGCCTCGCTCCGTGGAGCCACGGTCATCGCCATGGACCTCGACGACGAGAAACTCGCCCTGGCCCGCCGCATCGGAGCCACCTACACCATCAACTCCAAGACCGAGGACGTCCACGCCCGTCTGCAGGAGATGACCGAGGGCTACGGACCCGACGTGGTGGTGGAGGCCGTGGGAAGCCCCGCAACCTACATCACCGCCGTCAACGAGGTGGGCTTCACCGGACGTGTGGTCTGCATCGGCTACGCCAAGACGGACATCTCGTTCCAGACGAAGCTCTTCGTGCAGAAGGAGATGGACATCCGCGGCTCGCGCAACGCCCTGCCGGCCGACTTCCGCGCCGTCATCCGCTATCTGGCCAAGGGAACCTGCCCTGTGGACGAGCTCATCACCAAGGTGGTGGAGCCCGAGGGAGCCTTGGACGCTATGCGCGAGTGGGCAGCCGCTCCGGGTAAGGTGTTCCGCATACTGGTGAAATTCTGAAACTGAGGCAGCGCTGATTATGTTGGTCTATAACACAACCTACCAGATGGAGCTGGCGGACGCCCGCAACTTCGTCATCTGGATAAGCGAATGCTACATACCGCAGGTGGAGGCTGACGGACGGCTCCGCAACCCCCGCCTGCTGCGCATCCTCAGCCACAAGGACCAGGCCACGGAGTGCTTCTCGCTGCAGTGGGAGGTGGACGACAGCGCCACCCTCCACCGCTGGCACACGGCCCAGGGTATGAAGCTCAACGAGGAGCTGGCCCGCGTGTTCAAGGACAAGGTCATCGGGTTCCCCACACTGATGGAGGTCATCAAGTGAAGCCGCCGGTCATCAAGGAGAAGGTGATCCTGGGCATCGACCCGGGCACCACCATCATGGGCTACGGCGTGCTGAAGGTCACCGCGGGCAAGGCCTCCATGGTCACCATGGGGGTCATCGACCTGCGCAAGTACAGCGACCACTACCTGAAGCTGGGCCGCATCTTCGAGCGTGTGACAGGCATCATAGAGGCTTATCTGCCCGACGAGCTGGCCATCGAGGCCCCCTTCTTCGGGAAAAACGTGCAGTCCATGCTGAAGCTGGGCCGTGCCCAGGGTGTGGCCATGGCCGCTGCCATCCACCGCGACATCCCCATCACGGAGTACGCCCCTATGAAGATAAAGATGGCCCTCACGGGCAACGGTGAGGCCAGCAAGGAGCAGGTGGCGGACATGCTGAAGCGCATCCTCAAGATTCCCGACGAGTCGATGCTCCCGTTCCTCGACGCGACGGACGGCCTGGCCGCGGCCTACTGTCATTACCTGCAGTCGAGCAGCCCCCTGACGGACAAAGGCTGTCGCAGCTGGAAGGAGTTCGTGGCCAAGAACCCGGGGAAGGTGAATACGCTCAGCCGCAGGAGCTCGGCCAAGCCCACGGAGGCTTCGCCGAAATCCTCTCCCGCAGCGAAGGCTCCTTTAGGCAGTTCGGGAGAGAGTTTGATTGACCGCTCCGCAGAGAGTTTGAAGGAAGGTTCCGCAGATAGTAGGGAAGGAGCTGCCGGTGGAGCAGGAGGGGAGTAGTCCCCTTCGACCCTCGACGGTGGATTACTGTGATTTCCTGATTTAGATTGACTCTGGTTTATTGATATAACTACTAAAACTGGACTATATCTCCCTATCCTCCGGCTTTTTCGAAAATCACCCGTCTTTTTCGAAAATC
>CAYZVH010000018.1:0-29678 GCA_964481755.1 uncultured Bacteroides sp.
TCTTTAAGGGTAAAGAGGGGACGGGGAGATTTTCGAAAAAGCCGGAGGACTGAGGAAGACAAAAAGGTTGACCAACAAGCCATGGACGGTTATTCTTCACCTTTACGGACCGCCTTCAGCCCCATCTCGTCCGCCTTCTGCATCATGAACCGGTAGGCGGCCTCGTGCTCGTTGGGGATGATGCCGTCCAGTATGGCATCTTTGATGGCGGACTTCAGCACACCTATCTCGCGGCAGGGCTGCAGGTCGAACACCTCCATGATCTCCTCACCCGTGACGGGCGGCTGGAAGTTGCGGATGCGGTCCTTCTCCTCCAGGTCCTTCAGCTTCTGGCGTACCAGCTTGAAGTTGTCCAGGAAATGTTGCTTGCGCACCTGGTTCTTCGAGGTGATGTCCGCCTCGCACAGCAACATCAGGTCGTCGATGTCGTCGCCCGCCTCGAAGAGCAAGCGCCGCACGGCAGAGTCCGTCACCTCGTTGTCGGCTATCACGATGGGGCGCATGTGCAGCGTCACGAGCTTCTGCACATACTTCATCTTCTCGTTCATCGGCAGCTTCATCTTACGGAAGATGTCGGGAATCATCTTCTCGCCGATGAAGTTATGGTTGTGGAAGGTCCACCCGATCTGGGGCTCCCAGCGCTTGGTGCGCGGTTTGCCTATGTCGTGGAGCAGGGCGGCCCAGCGTAGCCACAGGTTGTCGCTCTGTTGCGCCACATTGTCCACCACCTCCAGGGTGTGGTAGAAGTTGTCCTTATGCGAGCGTCCGTTCACCGTCTCCACCCCTTGCAGGGCTGCCAGCTCGGGGAAGATGAGCGGCAACAGTCCGCAGCGGTCCAGCTCGACGAAGCCCTTCGAGGGGCGTGCCGTCATCAGTATCTTGTTCAGTTCGTCGGTGATGCGCTCCTTGGAGATGATGTTGATGCGCTCTTTGTTGCGCTCCAGCGCCTCGAAGGTCTCCTCCTCGATGTAGAAGTTCAGCTGTGTGGCGAAGCGTACGCAGCGCATCATGCGCAGGGGGTCGTCGCTGAAGGTGATGTCGGGGTCCAGTGGGGTCACGATGTTCCCTTGGCGTAGGTCCTCCAGTCCGTCGAAGGGGTCCACCAGCTCGCCGTAGCGTGCCTTGTTGAGGCACACCGCCAGGGCGTTGATGGTGAAGTCGCGTCGGTTCTGGTCGTCCTCCAGGGTGCCGTCCTCCACAATAGGTTTGCGCGAGTTGCGTTGGTACGACTCCTTGCGGGCTCCCACAAACTCCACTTCCGTCTGATGGTATTTCACCTGTGCCGTGCCGAAGTTGCGGAACACCGAGAGGTGAGCTCCCTTGCCCAACTTCTCCTTCAGGGCTTCCGCCATCTGTATGCCGCTGCCTACCACCACCACGTCGATGTCCTTCGACGGGCGTTGCAGGAACAGGTCGCGCACATAGCCGCCCACCACATAGCACTCCAGCCCCAGCTCATCGGCTGTGTCGGAGATTTGGTGAAACAACCTGTCCGCGAAACACCTCTTCAAATCCTCCTGTGTCAACTCAACCATTCTCATATTACGAACTTTTGGGGTGCAAAGATAATGCAAATTATTCAAGCTCGCTCGAAATCGCGGGCCGAGATGCCACTTACTCCCTCTCTTTCGTCTCCAGCTGCTTCATGTAGTCCGACGGTGACTTGCCGGTGTGCTTCTTGAAGCAGCGGCTGAAGTAGCGCGGGTCGCTGAATCCCGAGTTGTAGGCTATCTCGGAGACCGTCAACGAGGGCGACTGCTCCATGTACTGGATGGCACGGGTGATGCGGGTGGCGATAATCAGGTCGATGACCGTGCAACCGAACAGCTCCTTTATCTTCGTGGTGAAGACGGCCCGGCTCATGCCCATGTCTACGGCCAGGTCCTCCACCTTCAGCTTGTCGTTGGCGATGTTCTCGCTCAGGTAGTCATACAGCCTCTTGCGGAAGGTCTCGTCTTTGTCTATCTTCTCGGGGGCGGCGATTGGCACGATGTGCTTCTGCTGCTTGTTCCGTTCTTCTTCCATCTCCTGTATCTTCTTCAGCGTGAGGCGCATCACCCGCTGCTGGATATGTACGTGGATGAGGTAGTAGATGGCGCCGATTATCAGCGCCAGCGCCAATATCATCAGACAACGTACCCATGCTTTCTCGTACCAGTAGGGGAGTACCTCTATCCGCAAGGTCTTCTCGTTGTCCATCCACGCTCCAGTGCCGTCTGTGCTGCGCACGGTCAGCAGGTAAGTGCCTGCCGTCAGGTCCGTCAAGGGTGCCGTCTCCCCTTTGTTGGTGTAGGCCCAGTCCGTCTCTCCCTCCAGTCGGTAGGCGTAGCAGACTGGTATGGGGCGGTCATACTCCAGCACGGAGAAGCGTACGATGCATTCGCGTTGTTCGGGTTGCAGGGTAACGGTGTCATCCAAGTCTATCCTGTCCGAGCGGTTTTGCCGCAGATACTGAATCTCCGAGAAGTAGAGGTTGTGTGTATCCGTTGCCGTTTTCACCAGTTCGCGGGGATTGAAGGAGACCCATCCCTCCAGGCAGCCTTTCAGCAGGCAGGTGTCGTTTAGTTGGAAGAAGGGGTGGAAGGTGAAGTGGCGCTCGTATCCCTTCTCGATGAAGGGGAACACATGCTGCACCTCCAGCTTGCTGTTGAGGCAGATAATCGACCGCTCGTCGGCAGCCCATGTGTATCCGTTCTTGTCGGCAAACAGAGCCAGAAAGTCGTTCGTCACCTGGGGCGTGTGAACCAGCTGGAAGGGGAATGTCTCAGCCAGAAACTTCTCGTTGTCCGTCCCCTTGTAGAGCCTTCCGCAAGCCAGCAGCACTGTGCCCCGTTTGTTCTGCGTGGCGGCCAGTATCAGGTCGCGGGGTATGGATTCCGTGCGGTCCGGTTCGTGTTGTTGGTGGTAGAACTTCAGGTTCTTGTAGTCGTCGAAGTTGAGGCTGCAGGTGTAGCTTCCGTTTTCGGTGTAGATATACATGATTTCCTGTGCCAACTCATGGAATCCTCTCACTTGGGTCGGTACATTGGTCACTCCGCACGAGTCCAGTGCCACGAAGTGGTATTCCTTGTCCGGTGTGGACTGTACGAGGGCCAGTTCTCCATAGAGGTTCGCTATCCAGATGCGGTTCTTGCAGTCGACGTGCAGGTCCATCACACGGTCCAGGTGAGGGGTAGAGTCGTCGGAGTCGTCCGTCTTGTACTGCTTTATGCTGTATCCTTTGCCTGTAGGGCGCAGCAAGAGCACTCCGTCCCTCAGGGCGGCTATCCAGATGTTTCCGTTGTAATCCTGTTTGATGCTCCGGATGGTGTAGGGGAAGGTGACCTTCTGCTTCACGATATCTCCGCTGCCGGACAGATAGCCCAACAACTCGCGGTGCTTATTATATATGGGTATAGAGCAGTCGGCTTGGATAATCCACAGACGCTGATCGTTGTCCTTGAAGAAGGAGACCACTTCGCCGCTCTCGTCGTGGAACTTGAAGAGGTCTGTCATCGGCGATGCCAACCAAAGTCCTTTGTCGGTGCCTATCCACAGGTTGCCATTGCCGTCGAACTCGTGGGTCAGGATGTTGCAGGTAGCGGGGATGTCCACTTTCGCCACCACCTCTTGCCAGGTCACCTTGCGCAGTGAGTCGCTGGCTGCGGCGTTCCCTAGTGTCTGTTCCATCTTGGCACCGTCTAGGTAAGGCTCCACGAACTTGCGTTGTTTCCGGTCGAAGATGACGAACGTCTTCCGTTGCCGGCAGAGGATGTTCTGGTCTGGTAGGACGAAGATGCGGTCCACACGGTTGAACGCCAATATCTTGTTGTCGATGGGGGCATATCTGTACACCTCGTTCCCGTCGTAGCAGAACAGACCGTCATAGGTTCCCATCCACGCCAGCCCGAGGCTGTCGATGGCGATGCTCTTGATGACGTGGTTCGGGGCCTCTATCTCCTGGAGTTTCCAACGGTATGGTCCTTTCGGGGCCTTTGTCTCTGCCACAGAGGCGAGGCACGTGACGAAAGATATTAACAGAAAGAGTCTTCTCATATAGTCGCTATTGTTTTCATCCACGAAGTTACGCCGATTCATGCAATATTCCAACGAAATCTTGTGGATTTCCTACGCCTGAGGTCAACATCCGCACCTGGCGTTGACGATATATGTGGATTAGGAGACAGATTCCCCGTTTTTTATCGCCTCTCTCAAGAAAGTCCACACCTTAACGGAAATAATCCTCTCCATTCCCATCTCTAATGAAGACTTTTGTGTACGGAAAACGAATGTTCCATAGTAACATATATATAAATAGGAATGAATACGAATCACACAAAAGTCTTTAAAGCTGCTTGCCTCCTGCTGACGGCACTTTGTCTGCCCGTGAACGCACAGCGTCTCGACACCGACCTGATGTCGTCCGACAATGGCGACGGCACCTACACCAATCCCATCATCCGCGGCGACTATCCCGATACGGATATCATACGGGTGGGGGAGGACTACTATATGATCAGCTCCTCGTTCGCCTGCATGCCGGGTATCCCTGTCTGCCACTCCAAGGACTTGATCAACTGGAAGGTGATAGGCCATGCCTACGACAGCCTCACCTTCCTGCCTTCATACAGCATGGAACACGAGAACACCGCCTATGGCCGCGCTTGCTGGGCCCCCACTATGCGCTACTACGACGGATGGTTTTATATAGGTGTGAACCTGAAGGCCGACCGCTTCATTATGTGCAAGAGTCGCAAGCCCGAGGGACCCTACACCATGTATCCCTTCTCGTCCGAGCTCTACGATCCGGGGCTCTTCATCGACGACGACGGCAAGAAGTATGTGCTCCATGGCATGAACGACCTGCGCATCACCCGGCTCAACGATGAGGGAACAGAGCTGATGACTCCGGGAGACAAGGGTACTGTCATCCTCCGTTCTCCCGACAAATACCGCCTCTACTTCGAAGGCTGTCATACCTACAAGCGCAACGGATGGTACTACATATTTAATCCGTCGCAAGGCTACAACGGTTTCCAGATGGTGAGCCGCTCGCGCAACCTCTACGGACCCTACGAGACACGCATGCTCATCGACGACGACATCAACTATGCCCGTGCCGGTGTGCACCAAGGTGGTTATGTGGATACGGCCGAGGGCGAATCGTGGGCCTTCACCTTCCAGGACCGCGACTATATGGGACGCGACATTATGCTCTACCCCATGCGATGGGTGGACGATTGGCCCGTGGTGGGTCTCGATTGCGACACCACCCAGTTGACACCAGCGCTGAAGCAACGCATCAGCCGCATCCGTCCCGGCAAGGGTGTGGTGACCTATCGCAAGCCTGCCGTGAAGGCCAAGCAAGAGATGGCGTTCCCGCAGGAGAGCGATGATTTCGACTCTTCTCAGCTGAAGCCTGTGTGGGAAATCAGTCACGTGCCCATCCCCGAGAAATGGAGTTTGAAGGACCGTAAGGGACACCTGCGCATCTATGCCTCTCCGGCCAAGGGCTACGAGTGGGCACGCAACTCCTTCACCCAGAAGGCCGTGATGCCTGCCGGTACGGGCACCGCCAAACTCGATGTGCGTGGCTTGGCACTTAACGACTTTGCGGGCAACGGCATCATGGGTAGCACGATGCTACAGCAAGGCGTGCGCCGCACGGCGGACGGACTGATGCTCGAGATTCACCAAAGCAAACATGTGGACGACCATACCGTCAGCAGCAAACCTCTGCCGGCAGACCTCTCCTACATCTGGCTTCGCAGCGAAATCACCAAGCGCGGCACAGTGCTCTTCTCCTATAGTTTGGACGGCAGCACCTACGAACGATTCGGTCAGGAGACTGCCTCGGGATTTTGGCGCTTCTTGGGACTTCGCCACGCCCTCTGCTGCTACAACCATACCACAGCTAATGACTCTGCTTACTACACCACCGACAACCTGCGCCGGGCTGTGAGTGGCTATGCCGACTTCGACAGCTTTGTGATAGAGAGCTCGTACCATGGCAACCACTACAACGCCTTGCAGCAGGTGGACTTCGACCTGTTTGACGACAAAGAGGGCATGCGGCTCTTCCGCCCCATCGATTACATGCCCAGCCAGTTCCTCAGCGACATAGAGCCAGACGCATGGATTTCCTTCTTCAATCTCCATTTCGACCGTCCCGCCACGAAGGTCAGCTTTGAGTTGAAGGCCCGCTACAGCGATATGGTCATCAAAGTGCACCAAGGCGATGCCGATGGTCCCGTGCTGGGCACGTGCAACGTCAAGGCCACCGGAGGCAAATGGTCGCTCCAGTCCTTCAAGGTAGATGTGCCTCAAGGCGTGCACAAGCTCACCTTCTCGGTACATGGCGGCACCGACCAAGCCAAGCTCAAGCACTTCCTCTTCGAGTAAGATTGTGAGAATATCGAGGATTTCGCCTGTGAAGATTGTTCACCCTTTATTTGCAGCGTCCCTTTTGGGGGCTATCGTCCTTGTGGACTTACAGTTGTGACTATACTCCCAAGATGATGTTGGCATCGATGTTTAGTTCTTTATTTATTTTGCGGGCCACGTTCAGTGTCGGTTCACAACGGCCAGCAAAGTAGTCGCTGATGCGAGAAGGACTTACACCCAACAACTCCGACAACTTGGTTTGATTGAGTCCCATCTCGTACATCCGCAGTTTCAGCACTTCTACCAAAGAGGGTAACTTTATGGGGAAATGCTCATCCTCATATTCGGAGACTAATTCAGAAAGAAGGTCGAGTTCAATCAGATTCTTATCACTCTTAGGAGTGTTGTCATCCACCAATGGCAGGAGCTCTTCTATCCTTGTCATCGCTGCATCGTACTCAGTTTTATCTTTTATTTTTGCCATACCTTATATGTTTTTAGCGTCAATGGTTTCTATTATGTTACTTCCCGCTATAATTCTCATATAAGCGTAGTGTGCAAATATAGAGTGGTTTTTCGAGATTACAAAAAAGATTATTGCTATTTGTACGGTATGTGTAGCTTCCAATGACTGTAAAGGTCGTGGATTGTGAACTTAAACCTCTATCTCTTGTGACTGCTTGGAATAACGATTTTTCCTCTGTAATGGAATTATCAGGGGATTTTCGCTATATTTGCAAGCGTGAAAGGCACACGGATGTATGGTTTTACGGAACGGAAAGGCGTATGTCCGGCTGCATGGCGCCGGTGTGGACACTGGCGTTGGTAATAGTGGTGAAACCCGATAAATCTAAACTTGGCAATGGATATAGATGAAGAAAGATTGACTTTACGACTTCAGAAGAGGATTGAACAGGTATGCGACACGGCGTGCCGAGCGCACCGCGGACGCCCCTGCCACCTCGCCCACTTGATATTGCTCATACTCCTCTCCCTCTTGGGAAACCATCTCCGCGGACAGACCATCGTCGCTCGTCCATTCCCGTTCTACTATCAGCTCTACTCCAACGAAGTCTTCGACATCTATCAAGACCGGACCGGATACTTGTGGTTTGGCATGACTTCCGCACTGGCCAGGTACGACGGCCACTACCTACGTACGTTCCGATCCGACTATAACCATCCGCAAAAGCTGGGAAACAACATCGTCACTTACATGACCGACAATGCGAACTACCTGTGGGTAGGTACCAACTCGGGCATCACACTGTATGACAAGAACAGCTGGAAAACCTCCCAGATAGAGGACAGCCGGATAGCGGGACACGTGGTCAACGACATCAAGTCCGACCCTGCCACTGGTGAGGTGTGGGCCGGACTGGGCAACCACGTCTATCGTCTGTCTCCCGATGGAGAGGTCATCAGCGGGTTCGAACTGCAGAAGGGCGCCCCAGATACGGGCATAAACCAACTTTACATCGACCGACAAGGGCGCGTCTGGGCATCCACCTGGAGGGGACTTTTCGTTTACGACAAGGAGAGCGACGCTTTCCTCCGATATCCGGACATGCCCGGTGGAGCCACTCCCTATTCCATGTTGCAGGACAGCCACGGGCACTATTGGATTGGCACATGGGGAGAAGGCTTCTGGAAGTTCAATCCCAACGACTCTACCCATTGCTATGAACGCCAGCCCATAAACCTCTATGGGAGCGATACGGAGGACAACATCTTCTATAGCATGGTGCAGGATGACACCTTCGGATACTTGTGGATGCTATCGTACAATGAGTTGCATGCCTTCCGGTGCGACGACGGTAATCTGACCCCCGTCGATATTTCCCAATACATTGACCCTCGCAAGATGTTCACCAAAATCACCAAAGACCGCGAAGGCAACCTTTGGCTCGGGTCGTACGACATGGGCTATACCATCTACTTCGACAAATCCGGACTGGTGAACTTCCCTATGGAGGATATCCGACGCACGTTACACCACGATGCCAACATCCTGAGCCTTGCCTATGTGGGCAATGACCGTCTGTGGGTAAGCCAGGACCGCTATGGACTCGTGATATACAATCTGCAGGACGGCACGATGCAGCGGGTAGACAACCTACAGCTGGGGGAGATAACCCAAATAGAACCCTCCAAGGGCGACGGGGTGTGGGTGAGTACCAGGTCGAGTGCCCGTGTCGCCAAGCTCTGTTCGTCCGCACAAGACCTGTACGTCGAGGAGAAGTATAATCTGAAAGAGTCCTTCTCCAACTCGGGGAATGTGCAATGCATCAAGGAGGACGAGCAGCGGAACCTTTGGATACTGACGGAGAATAACATCTTCCTCCACAAGAACGGGTCCAGGTCGGTGCTTGCGGCAGGACGGGAAGTCATCTGTCCCGACGCCATCGCTATGGATACCCAGGGCCAACCGTGGGCAATGAAGGACAACGACCTGTACCGGCTGACCTACAACGGACAGAGCATCGAGGCCGAACGCTTCGGCAGCGTGGGGCTGCTTATGGAGGGCGAGAAGGTGCAGCAACTCTGCATCGACAAGCAAGGTGCCCTGTGGATGGCGACCTCGCTGAGCCGGCTGGTGTGTAGCGACTCCGGCAAACAGCAGTATCGGAACGTCGACAACGCTCAAATTTCCGATGGCGTGGCGCTCTCCCTACTGGCTAATGGGGACAGGGTATGGCTCATGACCAGCAAGAAATTGGTCAGCTTCAACATCTACAGCCATAAAGAGGTGGTGTACGAAGCCAACAGCGACAATATTGTGGTGAAGGCATTCCGCTCATCGGCCCTGTGTGCCACCGACAGTGGCGGAGTGTTCGCCGGAGGCCATCAAGGGGTGGTGTACATCAATCCGGAGCGGAACGGACAGGCGGATTCCACAGCCACTAAGTTCACCGTGTCGGATGTCCTTTCCAACGGCACAAGCTTCATGTTCGACACCCCCGACAAGGAGAGCCACGCCCGTGAGGTCTACCTCCCGTCGTCCTGCCGCAACATCGAGGTCCGACTCTCCTCCCTGCTCTATTCGTTGGGCGCAAGGGAACAGATACAATATAAGTTGGATGGCTACGACGAGGAGTGGAGCGACCTGGATAGTAAAAGCTATGCCGCGTTCTACAGTCATCTGCCGAGGGGAAAATACCACTTCCTGGTGCGCTCGCAGAAGGCCGACGGCAGTTGGAGCGAGGGGGAGGACATCCTGCTTCTGGTGCGTCGCCCGGCGTTCTACGAGTCGAACATGGCCTTCGTGATATATGCCCTGCTGATTCTTTTGGCATTGTACTACACAGTGGTGTTGATTCACAAACGGGCTAATATGTCCGCGTTGCACCACTACCACAACCAGGGCCGTGTGGAGAGGCTGATGGAGGAGACCTCCGGGCAGGAGCGTGCCAAGGAAACCCCGGAGGCATCCCCGGCCGACATGCAATTCATCAAGAAGGTGATAACCCTGCTCGAGGAGCATATCGACGACACCGAGTATGGGCAGGAACAACTGGCGCAGGACCTGCTTCTGTCCCGCTCCACCTTGTATCGTAAGATAAAGACCGTCTCGGGAATGTCGCCCCTCGACTTCATACACAACGTGAAGATGAAGAAAGCCTGCGAGATGTTGGAGAAGCGGGAGCTCACCATATCGGAAATCGCTTATTCGCTAGGCTTCTCCAGCCCCAAGTACTTTACGAAATGCTTCAAGGAGGAAATGGGACAGACCCCATCGGCCTACCAGTCCTCCTTGGAAGATGAAAAGGCAGACTAGCCGGGGTGTGTAATCCCTGCTAGCCTGCCCTCCTATCAGCGGTGCGGAACCCAGTTTAGTATCCGGGGTTCTGTATCAGCTTATCGTTCTTCTGCATCTCATCCAGCAGGATGGGGAGCAGATAGTTCTTATTGTCCCACGAGCGAGTCTGCACATCTTTGATAGAGTAGGTCGGGGTGGTGCTTCCGTAGGGGTAACGGATGTCGATGCCCTGCGCGTTCTTGATCACTTGCGGAGCAATCATCCAACGGCGGATGTCGAAGAATCGGTTTTGCTCGTAGGCAAGCTCGATGTTACGCTCGTTTCTGTAGCGCTGACGCAGGTTGTCGCCGCTCACCGAGCTGTCGAGCTCCGGCATGTTCGCGCGTTTCCTTATCAGGTTGATGTACTTGCGTGCCTCGGTGTCGTCGCCCAGTTCGATGCAGCATTCCGCATAGTTGAGCAGAATCTCGGCATAGCGTATCTGACGGTACGGATAGTTTTGGTACTCATACTGCTGGTCCATGGCAGGGTCCACACCCTTGTGCATGTAGTAGCCGGTGTAGGTTCCGTTCCAGTCGTCGATGGGGCTGTTGCGGGTGTCGAGTCCAGGGGTGTAGGAGCCGTCGGCCTGTTCGTAGTATCCTGTCTGGATGATTCCGTCGGGGTCGGAGCCAATCACGTCGTCGGGGCGCTGCTTCCAGTGTGCTCCGTCGTACAGCACGGTGGCGTAGAAGCGGGGGTCTCTGTTCACATACGGACTCTTGGCCTGCTCGGGGTTATCCCATGAGAAGGAGGTTCCGTCCGCCATCTCGTAGGAGTCCACCATCTGCTGGGTAGGCACGTTGCCACCCCAACCATGGTAACCGTTCGGACTGTTGAACTTGCCGAAGCTGGGGCATTCGAAGTTGCTTCTGTCGTGGTTCACATTGTCGTAGTAGGTGAGCATGATGTCCTCCGTGGTGCCGTGGTTGATGAAGAGGTTCTCGTAGTTGCTGATGGCCTCGTCGGTCGTGGCGAAACCGCCTTCACCCACCAGTTGGTAAGCGCCCAGGTCAATCACTGCCTTGGCAGCCTCCTTAGCCTTCTGCCAACGCTGGGTGCGGTTGTCGTCGGTGTAGCTCACCAGTTCGGGGTTGCTGTAGCTCGACACCCATGTGGCGTGAGAGTTGAACAGGTCGCTGGCCGCGTAGAGCAGCACTCTGGACTTCAGAGCCATTGCCGCGCCCTTGCTGGCCTTTGCCTTGTCGGTGCTGACGGGGAGCACTGCCTCCGCCTCTTCCAGTTCCGACACGATGAAGTCCACCGTCTCGGCTAAAGTGTTTCGGGGCACCAACATGTCGTCCTCGGCCTCATAGGCGGTAGTGATGATAGGCACACCGCCGTAGAAGCTCATCAACCACGAGTAGAAGTAGGCTCTCAGGTAGTGTACCTCTCCCTTCAGCAGGTCGATGTCGCTTCCTTCGAGGCCGTTCTCCTCCACTCGTTGGAAGAAGAGGTTACAGTAGCGGATATACTTATAGAGGCTGTTCCAGCTGGCTTTCTTGAAGGCCCGTATCCAAAAGTTCGGTGCCAGGATGCCTACGTAGCTGGGGCTGATGCCGTTGTTGACCACTGGCTGGGATTCCCACGACCACACCTCCATGGCCTGGTCGTCGATGGCGGAGAACATCACGGTATGGAGGCCGTAGTACTGTCCCTCGTAGATGTTGTTGACAAACGCTGTGGCCAGCGAGTTGTCTTGCCACACGGTAGCGTCAGAATACCTGTCCTTGGGCGTGATGTTCAGGAAATCATCATTGCACGAGGTCAACCCCGTTGCGATGAGTGCAACCAAAAATATTATCTTTTTCATATTCAGTGTTCTTAGAAAAGGTTAGAATGATAATGATAATCCGAAGTTGATGATCTTGCTAAGCGGGTAGTTGTAGCCTCGTCCGCTTGTGTTTTCCGGATCATAGTCTTTCATGTCCGGGGCGATAGTCAACAGATTGTAGGCATTGACGTAGAAGCGCAGCTTGTTTATCTTCACCTTCTGTGTCAACGATGTCGGCAGGGTGTAACCCAACTCGATGTTCTTCAAGCGGATATAGTCGCTGCTGTGTATCCAGAATGTGTTGTCCTGGTTCACCCAGTACTCGTTGGAGCGGTTGTAGGTTCTCGGGTAAGTGGTGCTCGGGTTCTCCTCCGTCCAGCGGTTGTCGTAGAAGCTCTTGAGGAAGTTGCCGAAGTCGCCCGACTCGGTGGACTGGAAGAACACGCCACCCATGGCTCCTTGGAAGAGGGCGGTGAAGTCGAAGTTCCTCCACTGTGCGCTCAGGTTGATACCGTAGGTGAACGTCGGCACCGAGGTCTTGTCGTAGCGGATGCGGTCGTTGCCGTCCAACACGTTGTCGCCGTTCACATCCTCGAAGATGATGTCGCCGGGGCGTGCGCCTGCCCAGTGTGCGGGGTCGTTGTCAATCTCCTCCTGTGTCTGGTAGATGCCGATGGCCTTGTAGACGAGCGATGCACCGATAGGCATGCCGGTCGACTTCTGGTAGTCAGGAGCTCCCGGTGCTTCGTCCCAGAAGAGGATCTTGTTCTTGGCATAGACGCCATTGACGCCGGCGTTGAACATCACCTCGCCAAACCGATGATGGTAGTTGAGGTCGAAGTCAACACCTTGGTTGCGTACCTTACCCAGGTTCTCGTCAGGCAGTGACATTCCCGAGGTGTTGGGAACGGATGCGTTCCTTGCCCAGAGGATGTCTTTTCGGGTGTTGCGGAAGTAGTCGATGGTAAACATCAGGTCGCCGCCGAAGAACTGCAAGTCAACACCGATGTTTTCCTGTGTGGCTGTTTCCCACGACACATTCTTGTTAGGCACAACATTCTCCTGTAGGGCTTGGTTGTAGGTAGATCCGGAGTTGTTGATGTACATCAGTGAGTTGTATGAGTAGGACGCAAGGTACTGGTATGCGTCAATGAGGTCGTTTCCCGTCTGTCCCCACGAGGCGCGCACCTTGGCGAAGTGGACAAACGGCAGGGCTTTCTTGAAGTAGTTCTCTTCGGAGATGACGTAACCCAAGGATACGCCAGGGAAGAAGCCGAAGTGGTTGGACTTGTCGAAGATGTATGATCCTTGGTAGCGCCATACGAACTCGGCCAGGTATTTGGCCTTGTAGGCATAGTTGACGCGGCCGAAGTAGTTCAGTCGAGCTTCCTTGGAGCTGGAGCCGGAGTTGTTTATCTCGTCCTGTCCGCCGGCGAAGAGCTCGTCGATGGCTGTGGAGAGGTAGTATCTGCGGTATGCCTCCATAGACTCATCGCGGCCAGTGATGCGCTCCACACCGGCTGTCACGTTCACGTCGTGGTCCTCGGCGAACGTTCTGCCGTAGTTGAGGATGGCGCTCAGCTGCATGTCGTAGTTGTTCTCGGTGGATTGTTTCAGTCGGGCATCGTCGTATCCCTTCTTACCCTTCTGCAGCACGGGCTGGTTGTTATCGTCGTAAGAGGTGCCGTCCCACGAGTAGAGGTACCAGGGTGTCTGCCATATCTTGCGGAAGCGGAAGGTCTTGTCGAACGAGGCGCCCAGCTTCAGGGAGAGTCCCTCGACGTGAGGCACCTGTATGTTGAGGCCAAAGTCGCCGTTCAGCACGAATCGTCTGTCCTTCTCGTATCCGGTCTGGTCGGTACAGATCACCACTGGGTTGTCGCCGAACTCAATGTCGGGGCCTGCCATTCCATTGGGCCAGTAGGCGGGCATGTTGGGTTTCGAGCGCATCAGCATTCTGAAGATGTTCTCCGAGGAGCGGGTCGGGTACTTGCGGTCCTCCATTCGGCCGGACAGATTGACGGTGAGGTCCAGGCCCTTGGCGAGGTTGATGTCGAGGTTAGAGCGCAAGTCATATTGGTTGTATTTGGTTCCGCTGTGGCGGTAGAATCCGTCCTGGGTCTTGGCCGACATGCTGATGAAGTATTTCGTCCGCTCCGTTCCTCCGGACACGGATACGTTGGCGTTGGTCTGCGGCGACCAGTCCTTCAGCGTCTCCTTGAACCAGTCTGTGTTGGGGTACGACCAAGGGTCTGAGCCGTCGGCGTACTTCTGTATCTCCTCGGCTGTGTAGCGTGGAGTGGTGCCTGCGTAGGTGTCGATTTCGTTGAGCAGTGTGGCATACTCCGCTGCGTTACACATCTCGGGTATTGTGGTGGGTCGGGCCAGTCCGTAGTTCAGCGAGAAGTCCACACTCGGCTTCCCTTGCGAACCACGTTTAGTGGTGATGATGATGACACCGTTGGCTGCCTGTGCACCGTAGATGGCCGCTGAGGCATCCTTCATGACGGACATCGATTCGATGGTGTTCGGGTCGATGCGCTCGAGCGAACGTCCCGGCACTCCGTCCACCACGATGAGTGGTTCGGCGTTTCCGAAGGTGTTGACACCACGTATGCGGATGGTAGCACCGTCGTAGCCAGGCTCAGCCGTGTTGGAGATGGCAACCACGCCCGGCAGCCGTCCTGCCAGGTTGTTGCTGACATTGGTGACGGGGCTTTTCGCAATCTCGTCGCCCTTCACACTGGTCACGGCTCCAGAGAGGGTAGCCTTCTTCTGCACGCCGTATCCCACTACTACCACCTCGTCGAGCAGCTCGGTGTTCTCCTCCAGAGCCAAGACGAGATTCTTTTGTCCCTTCACAGTCACCTGTAGGTTCTTGTAGCCGACATAGGAGACGGTCAGTTTAGCGTTGGGACCTACGGACAGGGTGAAGTTTCCGTCGGCGTCGGTGACAGAGCCTCTGGTGGTCCCTGTCTCAACGACAGTGACCCCTATCAGAGGCTCATTGGTCCTGGCATCAACAATCCTACCTTGTACATTCTTGTTTTGTGCCAGCATCGATGCGGACAATGCGGATGCCAGCAAGAATAGATAGATTCTGTTTCGTTTCATGATATTTATATTTATAGGTTAATACTACTCTTTATTGTTTCTGATGAGCTCTTCAGTCCGTTCGACTTCACGGTGAGCGTGGCCTTGCCCGGCTTGCCTGTGCTGCGGACCACTATCAGCGCTCTTCCTTTCCAGGTTTTGTGCGTAGCGTCCACGTAGGAGTCGCAGTCCTTGATGTCGGCGTTGCCCATGGCGGCCAGGGTGCCTTGCCCGCGTACGGTGGCTTGCAGCTCTACGGCGGCGTTGGGGCACACGCGCCCTTGTTTGTCCACAATCTCCACCTGTACGAACGACAGGTCTTGGCCGTTGGCTTTCATCTGGCGGTTCTCTACCGTGGTGCGTATGGCGTAGGGCTCCGAGGCGGACTCCAAGGTCTTGGTCTCCTTCACCACACCGGCCTCCACACCTTCAACTTTCAGTCGGCCTGTCTGGTAGGGTAAGGTGAACACTGCCTTCATCTCAGTCTCGCGGCCGACAGCCTTCTCGCCTATCAGCTTGTCGTTCAGATAGAGGCGGACCATCGGGTATCTCGAGTATACCTCCACGTCGATGTCCTTGCCCTCGTGGCCAGGCCAGTTCCAACTCTCCCAGGTGGGCCATACCGCCCACAGTCCGGTGGTTATGTTGCCATAGTAGCCATTGGGTTCTTTCACAGCGAGGTAGAGCTTCTCCGTGTCGTTGTACAAGAGGCTGCGGTAGTGGCCTATCGGCTTACGCCAACCCGTGAGGTCGATGTCGCCGCAGTAGGAGGCATGGCAGGGGAACAGGTCGCGTTGGTAGTGCTCGCCGGGAGTCTCATCCTGGTACCACCAGCGTCCGATGCCCGATTCGCCCAGGTAGTCGATGGCCGTCCACACGAAGTCGCCAATGATGTAGTCCTTGTCGTGTACCAGGGTCCAGTTGCGGTACGTGTCCTTCGGGTACGACTCGGTCTGCCACATCACTCTAGACGGCACGCGTTGGTGGTCGCCAGCCTCTTTGTGTATCATGTAGTTGTAGCCGGTGACGTCCAGCTGCTCGGCCAGGGGGTCGTAGATTTCCCAGTCGCTGTCCCAAGCCGCCAGGGCGGAGGTTATGGGGCGGTCGTCGTGCTCGCGGATGGCGGCGCGCAGCTTGCGTGCGGTGGTGATGATCTCAATCTTTTTACGCTCTATCACTTCATTACCTATATTCCATGCCATGATGGCGGGGTGGTTGAGGTCACGCAGCACCATGCTCTGTACGTCGGTCTTCCAGTTGGCGTCGAACAGGGTGGAGTAGTCGTGTGTGTTCTTGGGCTCCCGCCACCCGTCGAAGCAGTCTTCCATCACCAGCAGTCCCAGCTCGTCGCAGGCCCGTAGGAAGGCTTCCGAGGCGGCGTTGTGTGAGGTCCTGACGGCATTGAACCCGGCCTCCTTCATCATCTTCGCCTTCCGGTATTCGGCCCGGTCGTAGGCCGCCGCGCCCAGGATGCCGTTGTCGTGGTGGATGCTTCCGCCGGAGAGCTCCACTTTCCTTCCGTTCAGGAAGAATCCCTTTGTCGTGGCGCTGATGGTGCGTATGCCGAAGGACTGTGTGTAGGTGTCTATCACCTGTTGGCCCTCTTTAATCTGCAGCTGCGCCTCGTAGAGGTTGGGCGAGTCGATGTCCCACAGCTTGGGCTGCTTCACGTACATCTGCTGCGACACTTGCTGTTCGCTGTTGGCGGGCAACTCTATCTCGGTGACGATGTCCTTGGTGCCGTCGATGTGGGTTGTCAGGCTCACCGTCTTTGCTTGGTCGGTCTCGTTCTTCAGGGTGGTCTTGATGTTCACGGTAGCCTGCTGCTCCGACACGTCCGATGTGTGGATGGCTACTCCCCAGTTGCCGATGTGCACCATGGGGGTGTGTATGAGCCACACGTGGCGGTAGATGCCCGAGCCGCTGTACCAGCGGCAGTTCTTCTGTTTGGAGTTGTCGACTCTCACCGCGATGACGTTCTCTCCCCCAGGAACGATGGCTTCGGTGGCGTCACAATAGAAAGAGGTGTAGCCATAGGCGTGTCCGCCGATGGATTTCCCATTCAGATAGACGGAGGAGTTCATGTAAACGCCTTCGAAATAGAGGTACACCTTCTCACCTTGTAGTGTCGATGGCGCGGTGAAGGTCTTGCGGTACCATCCGATGCCGGTGGGGTAGTAGCCTCCGTCGTTGCCGGCGGGAGCATTGCGGTCTATCTGCTGTTCGATGCTCCAGTCGTGGGGCAGGGTCACCTTGCGCCACTGCGAGTCGTCGAACGTGGGTTGGCTTGCCGCGGTGTTGTCGCCCAGCTGGAACTTCCACGCGGTGTCGAACAGCGCTTTCCTCGGCAGGGTAGAAGCTCGCGCCGCCGCTAGCGCCATGGTGCCTATGCCGAGCATGAAGCACCATAAAACAATAGTCTTCTTTAGTCTTATGTTTCTCATAACGAATAGAATTATGTGTTAGGAACTCGTGTTTTTCGTTGCTCGCAAAGTAACCTCAGATAGCCCGTAACCTAGTCCACCTTTTGTTTCAAGGGAGGGCTAAATCTCTCTCATTGACCCAAAATCACCCCTCATTGACCCAATGTTATACCGGTGAGGGTAGGGTGTTGGCTCTCTCCCTCGCAAGAATTCCGCGCTTTTTGCGGCAGCGAGCGGAGAATGTTGTATTTTTGTGCCGACGAATCATAAATAGCAGATGATACCAATGAAAAAGATGCTGATGATGGCAGGCTTGGCCTGTGTGCTGTTTGCCTGCGGAAATGCGGACGAGGAGAAGGCCGCGGCCTTCCTCACACAGGCGGAACAAGCGTGGAAAAGCGGCAACTATAACGTGGCCAAACAGTGGATTGACAGTATTCGCATCGTCTACCCGAAGGCGATAGAGGCGCGACGCAATGGCGTGCGGCTGATGCAGAAGGTGGAGCTCGACGAACAGCAACGGTCGCTGGTCTTCCTCGACAGCATGATGCAGGAGAAGCAGGCGAAGTTCGAGGAGATGCGCAGCCAGTACGTGCTGGAGAAAGACACCGCTTACCAGGAGATAGGCAACTACTTCGACCCCTCGCAGACTACCGAGAAGAACATCAACCGCACCTTCCTGCGGGCTCAGGTGAGCGAGGACGGCAAGCTGACGCTGACCAGCGTCTATAGTGGCCATGCCTGGATACACCACAAAGCCGTGAAAGCCTACTGCGGCGACGTGACGATAGAGACACCCGTCTCCACGGACATCTACGAGACTACAGACCTTGGTTGGATGATTGAGAAGGCCGACTATCCGATGGGTAAGGACGGAGGCTTGGCCGCCTTCATCGCCCAGAACACGTCCAACACCATACAACTGGAGTTCATAGGCGACCGCACTCAAAAGCTGACGATGTCCGCTACTGACAAACAGGCCATCGCCAAGGTGTTCCAACTGGCACAGGTGCTCTCCGCCATAGAGGAGATTGAGGACCAGCTGACCGAGGCCAACCGCAAGATACAGTTCATCAACCGACGTATGGAGGAGCAGGCATCGGCCGAACAGCCGGAGAAGTGACGACGATTCCTCGCGAACCCTACTACCACCCATGAAGGGCGATTCCGACGGACGGACGACACGTTTGTCGGGCGAACGGGGAGTAGGGCGGGGAAGTCCGGATAGTCTTCCCGTCCGGCGGACATTACGGCTTGCGGGATGATGCCGAGCAGGGCGTAGGCGCGGGAATAGGTTTCCTGTCATTGGACACGGCAGTATTCCAATCGAATGGCTTACGAACCCTGCAGTATCCTCGAGGGGATCGATAGAAGAAAAGAATCAGTACATTATAAACAGTAAAAACGAACAACGATGAAGCAAATGAAATCCGTGTTGGGCAAGACAATCGTGGCGGCCGTGGCGCTCGTCACTATGGTAGCCTGCTCCAAACCAGAGAAAGAAATCTACATGTTCACCTCCCACCGCGAACCGGCGCTGGATGGCCTCCACCTGCTCTATAGCTACGACGGCCTCCACTGGGATAGCTTGGCCGGCGTGTGGCTGAAGCCCGAGGTGGGCAACCAGTCACTCTACGTCAACATCTACACGCACGAGGTGGACACCCCGAAGTATTACAAACAGTCGATGATGCGCGACCCCTCCATCGTGCAAGGGCCCGACGGCACCTACCACTACGTGTGGACCACCGGATGGTCCGGCTCCAAAGGCTTCGGCTATGCCTCGTCCAAGGACCTCATCCACTGGAGCAAACAGCGTGAGATACCCGTCATGAAGGACTCCCTCACCAACAACGTGTGGGCACCGGAGCTCTTCTACGACGATGAGCAGAAGCAGTTCATCATCATCTGGTCGTCGGGCATCCCCAAACACCGCTACACAGCAGCCGACACGCTAGGCACCAACACCTGCCACCGCGGCTACTACACCACCACGAAGGACTTCAAGACCTTTGCCCCGGCAAAGACCTACTACGACCCGGGCTTCAACTCCATCGACGGATTCCTGGTGAAGCGCGCCCCCAAGGATTATGTCTACATCGTGAAGGACAACCGTAAGCCGGGCTTCAGCGACCTGTTCTGCGTGTTTGGCGAGTCGCCCGAAGGTCCCTTCAGCAATCCTACGGAGAAGTTCGCACCTACCTATTCCGAGGGCCCCTGCTGTGTAAAGTTGGGTGATGAGTGGATTATCTACTTCGATGTCTATCGCGAAGGTCGCTACGGAGCCGTGTCTACCAAGGACTTCAAGACCTTCACGCCGTGCGACGAGCGTGTGTCTTTCCCCCAAGGACACAAGCATGGAACCATCTTCAAGGTAAAGGAGTCGCTCTTCAACAAACTGAAGGCTGAGGAACAAAGGAGGTTAGGCGTGACCGAATAGTACGCGTGCAACCGCATCGCAGATAGTATAGAAAGCAAAGAAGTCATCTATCGTTTGGCAATAGGGCCAGCGGTAGATGACTTCTTTCGTAGTATCTCGATGCCTCTTGAGAGCATACTAAATGCCTCATGAGTACGTACGATATCTCTGTTCAAAGTCTTTGAACAGACGTTCAGAGTCATTGAACACATGTTCAGAGTCATTGAACACACGTTCAAAGTCATTGAACAGAGACTCTGTTTTGATAGTGTGAATAACTGGGAATGTTCGCTCTGTCGGTTTCGTCCGTAGTGTCGACTTAATCCACTCATAGGTAAGTCTTCGCCTCGAAGTAGTGGGCCGACACCGTCCGATTCTGCTTACAGTCGCTTCAGCGCCAGCTTGATGACCTTCTCCACCGTGGCGGTGGGCTCCTCCTTCAGAATGGCCTGCACCACCTTCTGCGAGGCGGCGGCGGGGAATCCCAGCATCGTGAGGGCGGCCACGGCCTCTTCCTGCAGCTCCGATGCCTCGGGGGAAAAGAGGCTGCCGGAGGGGGCGATGCCCGTCAGCGCTATCTTGTCCTTCAGGTCCACAATGATGCGTTGGGCCGTCTTCAGCCCTATACCTTTCACCGTCTTCAGCAGCTTGTCGTTGCCCGAGCTGATGACGTCGCACAGCTCACTGGGCGAGAGGGCCGACAGAATCATGCGGGCCGTGTTGCCGCCTATGCCCGACACGGAGATGAGCAGCAGGAAGAGCTCCCGTTCCTTCTTGTCCACGAAGCCGTAGAGCACGTAGGCATCCTCGCGGATGGCCTCGTAGACGTAGAGTTTCGCGCTGCCTTTACCCTGTATGGCGGTGTAGGTGTTGAGCGATATGTTGAGTGCGTAGCCTATGCCGTTGGCCTCCACGACGGCCTGCGTCGGCGTGATCTCCGTTATTTCTCCTTTGATGTAGTCTATCATGATGTTACGTTTTTTGGTGGCCGACGATAATCCGGGGTCCACAATGAATGAACAAAGGTAGTCAAAAAATGGACGGGAATGCAACCCTTTCACGAAGAATCCTTCTTTAATTTTGCATGTTGGCCGACTATCACTACCTTTGTCGTCCGTAACTATGAAGGGAATACGTAACTCAATATACAATTATATTATATGAAACGACTGTTTGTCTATGCGATGATGTTCGCATGCTGTTGTCCGCTCGCCCTGGCGGGTAGGTACAACGATAAGGCAGTGGCGCCCAAGGACTCCGTGAAGGCTGAGGCTCCCAAGGATTCCGTGAAGGCGAAGAAGCCGGATGCTTACGAGAAACTGATTAAGGAGGGCGGGTCGGAACGCGACGGCCTCTTCCTGGTGCGTCACATCAAGAACGACTGGTACGTGGAGGTGCCCGACTCGTTGATGGGACGGCTGCTGCTGGCCGTCACCCGTTACAAGTCCGTGCCGCAAGGCTTGTCTAAACTGGCGGGCGAGGAGGTGAACACCAGCGTGGTCTACTGGGAACAGTACGACGACAAAACCCTGCTCCTGAGGGAATATGCACAGACCCAGTACGCCCCTGCCGAGGACAACATCTACAAAGCGGTGGAGGAGTCGACCGTGGACCCTATACTCGGTAAGTTCGAAGTGATAGGACGCAACCCCAACACCAAGGCCCAGTTGGTGAACATCTCCAAGCAGGCCCTGGCGGACAACAAACTCTTCGGCTTCACCTCACGCAACCGCACGGAGCTCTCTCTCAACGGTCTGGCCCCCGACCGCTCTATGGTGGACACCATCAAGACCTTCCCACAGAACATCTCCGTGGTGACGGTGCGCACCTACAGCGTCAACATCGGCAAGACACCCGCGTCGAAGACCGGCGCCGTCACGCTGAAGCTGAACACCAGCATCGTGTTGCTGCCCGAGGAGCCGATGCGTCCGCGCTACGCCGACGAGCGGGTGGGATACTTCGAGACACCCATCACCCTCTTCTCCGACGAGCAACAGGTGACGGACAAGATGGCCATCACCCACCGCTATCGCCTGGAGCCGAAGGACGAGGCACGCTATCGCAGCGGCAAACTGACCGAACCCAAGAAACAGATTGTATACTACATCGACCCCGCCACACCGAAGAAGTGGGTACCCTACTTGATAGCCGGTGTGGAGGACTGGAACAAGGCTTTCGAGGCCGCCGGCTTCAAGAACGCCATCACGGCCAAGGAGTGGCCCGACGATGAGACCATGGACATCGACGACGCGCGCTTCAGCGTGATACGCTACCTGCCCTCTGAGAAGGAGAACGCCTACGGCCCTTGCGTGGTAGACCCCCGCAGCGGCGAGATCATGGAGAGCCATGTCTGCTGGTACCACAACGTGATGAACCTCTTGAAGAAATGGTACATGGTGCAGTGTGGCGCCGTGGACAAGCGGGCCCGCACGATGACCTTCAGCGACGAGCTGATGGGTACGCTCATCCGCTTCGTCTCCTCGCACGAGGTGGGCCATACGCTCGGCCTTCGTCACAACATGATGGCCAGCTCAGCCACCCCGGTGGAGAAGTTGCGCGACAAAGCGTGGGTGGAGGCTCACGGCCACACCATCTCCATCATGGACTATGCTCGCTTCAACTACGTGGCACAGCCCGAGGACAACATCTCGCCCAAGGGACTCTTCCCCCGCATCGGCGACTACGACCTGTGGGCCATCTACTGGGGCTACAAGTACCGCCCCGAGTACAAGGACGCCTTTGCCGAGAAGAAGGCGCTGCGCACCGAGGTCACCAAGAAGTTGCTCGCTGACCATCGGCTGATGTATGTCGGCGACGAGGGCATGAGCAAAGACCCGCGCGACCAGATGGAGGACTTGGGCGACAACAGCATGAAGGCTGGCGACTACGGCATCAAGAACTTGAAATATGTGATGGAGCACATCCTCGAATGGACCGCCCAGCCCGATGGCGACTACACCTACCTGAGCGACATCTACAGTGCTGTGTATTTGCAATACGGCCGCTACGTGACGCATGTGAACCGCAATGTAGGCGGTGTCTATCACAACACGGCCTCGGACCTGAAGCCTGAGGAGCCTGTGCCGGCAAGCATTCAGAAAGAGGCCATCGCCTGGTACGGCCGCAACGTGCTCACCCCGCAATATTGGCTCTATCCCGAAGAGGTAACCTCCAAGACGGGTCGCAACATCCTGCGCGACATGGGCGGTCGTCAGACGGTGACCGTCAGCGGTCTCCTTGCCAATGCCCTGCTGAAGGACATGAACCAGGCCGCCCAGTATGCCGCCGAGCCCTATAAGCTCGACGAATACCTGAACGATGTGTTTGCCATCGTGTGGAAACCCTTCGACGCCAAGGACGAGATGGGCAACTACTTCATCCGCCAAAACGAGCGTACCTATGTCACCAGTCTTTGCAAGATACTGAAGCCCACGGAGGCCGCCAAGCCGAGTCCATACCCCGAGGCGAAGTCCGACGTGCCCGTGTACGTGCGTATGCACCTCGACCAGGTGAAGCGTTACATCGAGGAGCAGCGCTCCGCCTGCCCGACTGGTAGTCTCGAAGCCTACCACTACGACGACCTGCTGCAGCAAATAAAGCAAGCCACCGACGACGACAAGAAGTAGTGACCTTCGGTCCCCGTGAAATAAGACAATCGTCCATAGAAGACCCCGTGTATGTGCGGGCTTCTATGGACGATTGTTATCCGCCACTTTCCTAAGGACGCTGCCCACCTGTTCTGAAGAAAGAGAATAAACCGTCAATGTGCCTTCATCGATGATTCGCTGTACGGCTGCATGCTGTTCGGAAATCTCAATCTCGTTGATGACAACATCCAATGTGCGGAATTCCAGATTGAGCTTCCTACAATACGGCAACAGACCGGCATTGAATTGTTCGATGAGGATGTTTGTGTCGTTGACAACTATCTCCATGACTACATCAGATTGAGCGTGTCACGAACTTCGTTGACGGACTTGTCCAAGAGGGCAGCGGCTTTGGAATATGTAATCGCTTCACTAGCTAGTGCACGATACACCAAACGCTCAAAACGGTAGGTCTGTTCCATCGGATAAAGGCTCTTCTCTACTGCCTCTTTGAAGCTGGACGAGGCATTCTTCTTTTTGTGGAATGAGGCATACCTAGTCTGAGTGATAATGTTGAGCTGGCAAGCTTTAGCCATGAGCGCATCTACCGAGATGCCATACTCGCGCTGAATGGCCTGTAACTCAACCAGCGAGATGTCGTGACGCGACTCTCCAATGAGACCTTTGAACCTGTCAGACGGAATCAATACCTCACTGGCAAAGATGTTACACATCTTCTCCTTGTCGACTCCATCGGTACAATGCATCAACAAATGCCCCAATTCGTGAAAGATGGTGAGACGCTTGCGCTCGGAGCACATACCCTTATTCACTACGATAACCGGTAAACCGCCTGCTTCGTTGCAGGTGCCGGAGAAAGACCTATCGTGCTCTATCTCTATTATCTTGACACCGGCCGACTCCAACAAGTCCACTGCGGAAACGATGGCATCGGAACCAATCCTCAAATCCCCACGAAGACGCAAGGCCAGCAGCTTAGCCTCATTCTCTCCCTCAACAGTCACGTTGCTGTAATCCAAGTCAAATTTAGTCGTTATGCCCAGTATCGCCTCTATCTCCAAATACTTTTCTATTACAGAGCATACCAACAGCTTGATGGACTCCACCTTTTTGCTACCCATGCTGGACTGCTTGCGGAACTCGAATCTAGACGGGTCTATATCTATCGTGAAGGGGCGGAAGAAGTAGTCGAGCTTCATGCCCAAGGCATTGGATAGTACAATCAGCACGTCACTGGAAGGCATCATCAGACCCTTCTCGTATTTCTCGATGGCAGTCGGGGATACCTTGCCGCCAACTGAATTACACAATTCACGCTGTGACATGCAACGGATCTTTCTGGCATTGACCAGTCTTTGAGCGAAAGTATTATCCATAATGAGTTCGTTTGATAGTGTGCAAATCTACGCATATTCCTGCGAAATGCACACCTACGTCAGGCACTCGACATTAGTATTTAATAGTAATTAGCTCCACTCATGCAACACAACTGGCATGCAAGGGCCTTTTGGGATTCTGCAATAAAAAGACTCTTCCGTAGAAGACCGCTTGCGCGGAATCTCTATGGAAGAGTCCTTATACCTTATATATAGGCGAACGGTGTTCGCCTGGTGGTATGTCAGTCGCTTACTCGAGGCAGGCATCCAGTTCGCGGGTGATCTGTTCCTTGTCGAGGTGCTGGCCAATAAAGACGATCTTCTCCATACGGTCGCCGTACTTCTCGTCCCAGTCGCGCATGAGGCCGGGCTCTTGCTTCATCAGTTGGATGAGGTCCTCCTCGGGAGCGGTGGCGTACCACTGACCGGCCTCAATCAATTTCTTCTGCACACCGGCCTGCTCGAAGAGGTACGACATGTCGGTGTTGCTGCTGAAGTAGCAGACACCCTTGGCACGGATGACGTTCTTCGGCCAACGGTCGTTGACGAACGCCTCGAACTTGCGGAGGTTGAAGGCCTGACGGCGGTAGTAGACGAATGTGCCGATGCCATACTCTTCCGCCTCACCCTCGTCGTGGTGATGATGGTGGTGATGGTGTCCGTGCTCATGCTCGTCCTCATCGTCGTCGTCATCATGGTCGTGGTGGTGATGCTCGTGCTCATCCTCGTCGTGATGATGGTGGTGCTCATGCTCCTCATCCTCGTCGTCGTGATGATGATGGCCCGGATTGTGAGCCTCCTTCTCTTCCTCCTCGGTCACCTCACGCTCCAGCTCACGAATCCAACCGGCAGAGGTTGCCACTTTGTCATAGTTGAACAGGTTGGTGTTGATAAGGTTCGCGATGTCCACATCGGCATAGTCGCACGTGATGATCTTGGCTCCCGGTTGCAGCACACGTATGATGTGCTTGATGCGCTCCAGCTCCTCGGGCTTCACCTCCGATGCTTTGTTGAGCAGGATGAGGTTACAGAACTCTATCTGCTGGATGATGAGGTTCTCGATGTCCTCATCGTCGATCTGCTCTTTCGTCAGACTGTCGCCGCAGGCGAACTCGCTCTGCAGGCGCAGGCTGTCCACCACCGTGCAGACGCAATCCAAGCGGGGCACGCCATACTGCGTGTACTGTCCGCCCATGCGGCGCATGGAGCAGATGGTGCGTGCGATAGGCTCCGGCTCGCAGATGCCGCTGGCCTCTATCACGATGTAGTCGAACCGATGCATCTTCTGTATGTCGTTGAGCTGCTCGATGAGGTCCATCTTCAGTGTGCAGCAGATGCAGCCGTTCTGCAACGCCACCAGACTGTCGTCCTTCTTGCCCACGACGCCACCCTTCTGGATGAGGTCCGCATCGATATTCACCTCGCCTATATCGTTCACGATGACGGCGAATTTAATGCCCCGTTGGTTGGAAAGGATGTGGTTCACCAACGTCGTCTTGCCGCTTCCAAGGTAACCGGTAAGCAGCAGCACCGGTGTCTCTTTTTTCTCCATATATGTGTGATATTATAAGTTTGTCTACGCTGTTTCGGCACGCAAAGGTACCAAACTATTCGGTTCGCCCCGAAAGGTAGGTGGCAAAAAATAGCTTCCTCCCTTCATCATACTCGCACAAAGGTTGTGCCAAATGGTTCTTTTCTTGTGAAGAAACGTAGTATGCGCTAGGTGTTTCCGCCTCGACTTTCGTATTTAATAATGTATGCCTCCTCTTATTAGCGATGCTTTCGGGCAGTCGGAATGGGGTGGCATCGGACATCGAAGAATCATTAGTTATAACAGTATGAACCTCAAGAGAACTAAACTCGCTGCATTGTGTGCCGCCTTGGTATGGCTTATGGGTGGCGCATCCGCTTTGGGCAACGACAATCCGCGCTCCTCTGTCCTCCTGGACAAGGGATGGGGCTACAAGCCTATCACCTTAAACAAACGCAACGCTCCGTTGACGCCCGTGACGCTTCCCCATACGTGGAACGCCGAATACCTGAAGGGCACTACCCAGTACAACCGGGAGATGATGATCTATAAACGGGACTTGAACGTGACCTCCGCCATGAAGGACAAACGCCTCTTCCTCTACTTCGAAGGAGCCAACTCCGCTGCCGACGTGATGGTGAACTACCGCACCGTGGGCTCTCACCTGGGTGGCTACACCGCCTTCTGTCTGGAGATAACGGACTATGTGCACCCCGGCACCAACGACCTGGAGGTGTGGGTGAGCAACGCCTACCGCACCGATGTGCTCCCCATCAGTGGCGACTTCAACATCTATGGCGGACTCCATCGCCCTTGTCATCTGATTGTCACAGAGAAGAACTGCATCTCGCCCCTCTTCTACGCCTCCTCCGGTCTGCTGATACACCAAGATAAAGTGACCGACACACAGGCCGACATTACCGTGGAGACTATCCTCTCACTGAAAGAGCAGAAGACGGGAATGACCGTGAAGACCGTCATCACCGACTTCGACGGCAACCGGGTGGCAGAGCAGGAGACGGCTGTGACGGGCGAGAACGTGAAGCAACCCTTCACACTCAAGAACCCCACGCTGTGGAACGGCAAGCAGAACCCTTACCTCTACACCGTCACCGCCGAGCTCTACGACAACGGCCGACTGATGGACCGTGTGACCGAGCGCACTGGTTTCCGCTACTTCCATGCCGACCCAGACAAGGGCTTCTTTCTCAATGGCAAACTTCTCGATCTGCACGGCTACAACCGTCACGAGGATGTGAAGGGAAAGGGTAGCGCACTGACGATGGAAGACTATGAGCGCGATATGGAACTTATCAACGAAGTGGGTGCTACGGTGATGCGCTTGGCACACTATCCCCACGGTAAGCCCATCTACGACCTAAGCGACAAGAACGGCATCCTCCTGTGGACCGAGATTCCGATGTGCGGGCCTGGTGGCTACGCCTATACAGGCTACCTTCACAACAAAGGCTTCGAGGAGAACGCTCGCCAGGTGGCACACGAGCTGGTCTACCAGAACTTCAACCACCCCTCCATTTGCTTCTGGGGCATCTTCAACGAGCTGTTGCTGAGCGACAACAACCGTTTCCAGGAGTATGACAACCCGGTGGCTTTCGTCAAGGAGATAAACGCACTCTATAAACAACTCGACCCCTCGCGTCTCACTACCTTCGCCACTTGTGTGGACCAAGTGCCTTACTTGGGATGCAGCGACTTGATAGCCTGGAACAAATACTTCAGCTGGACCAAGTCCGAGCGCATGGCAGGCGAGTTCTTCGACAACGCGCACGCTACCGCTAACGGTCAGCCCGTGGGTGTGAGTGAGTATGGAGCCGGTGGCAGTCCCCTGCAGCACGAGGACCCGCTGGACACGGCATTTGTGGCCAAGGGCGGTTATCACCCCGAGGAACATCAGGCCATCTGTCACGAAGGCTACTGGAGAGCCTACACCCAACGTCCCTATCTGTGGGCGAAGATTATCTGGCAGTTCTCCGACATGCAGTCGTTCTTCCGCAACGAGGGCGACACGCCGGGCATCAACGACAAAGGTTCCGTCACCTACGACCGCAAGACGAAGAAGGATGTGTTCTACTTCTACAAGGCCAACTGGAACCCCGAGCCGATGCTCTACATCACCAGCCGTCGCTTCACCAAGCGTATGAAGGCCGACACCCAGGTGCGTGTCTACAGCAACCTGAAGGAGGCCACGCTCTACATCAATGACAAGAAGATAGGAACCGCCAAGAAGGACGACATCAATCGCATGCTGTGGAATGTCACCCTCACACCGGGTGAGAACGTCATCAAGGTGGTAGGCAAGAGCGGCAAGAAGACCCTCACCGACACCTGTACCTGGACTTTGCAATAGTCATACTTTACTTATCTATAAGCGGGCTGCATCGCCGGACTTCCCTTCGAGTCCACGATGCAGCCCGCGCTCGTATGTGCCATAGAACATCCCTGTTATAAGGGAGTGCTGAAAAGAAAGACTGAGAGTTTTGGAGGGGGAAGTAATAATCACTACCTTTGCCAACTGCATGCCGAAGGGGCTGGAGGGCCTGTCGGCGTGCAACCGTAAGAGACTGAATTTTCTAACTTAAAACATATTACCTAATGAGGAAAGTTGCACTTATTTCAGGCATCACAGGCCAAGACGGATCCTTCTTGGCAGAGTTTCTATTGAGTAAAGGATACGAAGTTCACGGCATTCTGCGCCGCTCTTCTTCCTTCAACACGGGACGCATCGAGCATCTCTATCTCGATGAATGGGTACGCGACATGAAAAAGGCACGGTTGGTCAATCTCCACTATGGCGACATGACCGACTCGAGCTCGCTCATACGCATCATCAGCGACATCCATCCGACAGAGATCTACAACCTCGCTGCGCAGAGCCATGTGAAGGTGTCCTTCGACGTACCCGAGTATACGGCCGAGGCCGATGCGGTAGGAACACTGCGTCTGTTGGAGGCCGTCCGCATCTGCGGCCTGGAACACACTTGTCGCATCTATCAGGCTTCCACCTCCGAACTGTTCGGTAAGGTGCAGGAAGTTCCCCAGAAAGAGACGACCCCCTTCTATCCGCGCTCGCCCTACGGCGTAGCCAAGCAGTATGGATTCTGGATCACGAAGAACTATCGCGAGAGCTATGGCATGTTCGCCGTCAACGGCATCCTGTTCAATCACGAGAGTGAGCGCCGTGGCGAGACCTTCGTCACCCGCAAGATTACCCTGGCGGCAGCCCGCATCAAACAGGGCTATCAGGACAAGCTCTACCTCGGTAACCTCAACT
>CAYZVH010000019.1:0-12067 GCA_964481755.1 uncultured Bacteroides sp.
ACGTTATTAGATGAAGGCTTTAGCCTTTACGCTGTAGCGGAAATTAGTACAACAAGAAATGGCATCCACAATGGATGCCATATATTAGATAGAGGAGGTGGAAAGGGTATCCGTCACCACCAAGATTATGGGCAGGGTAAACAGGTATATCATTGCCTATCAAAAACAGAAGTGCAGAACATTTATAATCAAAAGATAAGGCGTTTAGAGTACAAGAAAGGCCCTCCCTTGTGGGGAGAGCCTTTCTTATCAATTAGGAAGCGGATTAAAGAATCGTCTTCACAGTCTCCAGCATACCCTTCTCCTGGATAGAATCGAGGAAGCCCTTCACCATGTCGGCCAAGCCCGGGATGGCGTTGAGGTCCTCGCCCCAGATAGAAGTTGCGCCGAGCACACCTTCTGTCACCTTCTTGGTGCAGCCTGTTGCCCAGAGGTCCTTCAGCATCTGCATGATCTCCGGTGCATCGTTCGGAACAATCTCTGCACCATCAGCACGCTTGCCACCCTTGTAGTAAGTGATGATGGCAGCCAAACCGAGAACCAAGCCCTTAGGCAACTCACCCTTACGCTGCAAGTATGTCTTCAAACCTGGCAGGTCGCGGGTCTGGAACTTCGGGAACGAGTTCAGCATGATAGATGTAACCTGGTGGTCAACGAACGGGTTGTTGAAGCGCTCGAGCACGTCCTTAGCGAACTTCTGCAACTCATCCTTCGGCAGGTTCAGTGTCTCCATCAACTCGTGGAACATCACCTTGTCGATGAATTTACCTACAACCGGATGCTGGCAAGCGTCGCGCACGATGTTGATGCCAGAGAGGTAAGCAACCGGAGAGAGCACTGTGTGAGGACCGTTGAGCAGGGTAACCTTTCTTTCGTGATAAGGAGCCTCTGACGGAACGAACAACACATTCAAGCCAGCCTTGTCTGCGGGGAATTCCTTAGCGATTTCCTTCGGAGCCTCGATAACCCACAAGTGGAAGATTTCGGCCTGAACAACCATGTTGTCGTCGTACTGCAGTTTCTCCTTGATGGCAGCGATATCCTTGCGCGGGAATCCCGGAACGATGCGGTCCACCAATGTAGCGTACACGCCGCAAGCCTCTTCGAACCACTTCTTGAAGTCCTCGCCCAGTTTCCAGAGCTCGATGTACTGCTCGATGCACTCTTTCAGCTTATGGCCATTGAGGAAGATCAACTCGCAGGGGAAGATGATGAGACCCTTCGTCTTGTCGCCGTTGAAGGTTTTGAAACGATGATAGAGCAACTGGGTCAGCTTGCCAGGATAAGAAGAAGCGGGAGCGTCGTCCAACTTGCAGGCAGGGTCGAATGCGATACCAGCCTCTGTAGTGTTGGAGATGACGAAACGCATCTCGGGCTGCTCGGCCAGTTTCATGAACTCAGCGTTCTGTGTGTAGGGGTTCAATGCACGGCTGATTACGTCAATCTTCGTAAGGCTATTCACTGTCTCACCTTTGTCCAGACCCTGGAGGTTTACGTGATAAAGGTCGTCCTGATCGTTGAGCATGTCAATCATACCCTTCTCGATAGGCTGAACGACAACTACGCTGCTGTTAAAGTCCGTCTTCTGGTCCATGTTGTAGATGATCCAATCTACAAATGCACGCAAGAAATTACCTTCGCCAAACTGAATGATTCTTTCAGGGCGTACAACCTTTTCGGCTGTTTGTTTGTTTAATGGTTTCATATTGCTATAAATATAAAAGGTTAATTATATAATGTATGATTCTACATAATACTCGATGTTCTCCTTGATAACCAAGTCGATGGGCATATACTTCATGGCAGGTATTTCCTGCTTGAAGACCACCTTGTCCGCCAACACCTTCGTGGCGCGATAGCCTTGCAAGGCGGGACGCTGACCGATGAGCAGGGTGACGATGCCCTTGTTCAGATAGTCCACGTTGCTTGCGAGCAGGTCGTAACCGATGAGTCCGTCAAACCGGATGCCGTGCCGTTCGAGGTATTCGGCCACCTGATAGACGCGCGAGTTGAACACCACGCCCAACCGCAGCTGCGGATGCGAGGCGAAGAAAGCGTCGAGCTGCCGCTCGGTAGCCTGCGCGTCGTTCACCTTCAGCCGCACCTCGTGCACCACCGGCTTCGCCGACATGCCGTCGATGAAATTCATGAATCCCTTCACCCGATGCTGCATCTGCACCTCGTTGGTTTGTTGCCCGCTGTCCGCCACAAACAGAGCCACATCGGTGAACTTCCCGGCGTAGCGGTCCATCAGTATCTTCGCGGCGATGTATCCGCTCTGGAAAGAGTCTTGGCCGATGAACATGATGGCGTTGGCGTCCTCGATGTTCACGTCTATAAGGGTATAAGGTATCTGTTTCTCGTCGAGCCGCTGGGTTATCTGCAACGTCTCGTCCTTGAAGTTAGGCGCTATCAGCACTGCGTCGGGCTGTTGCTCCAGCAGTTTCTCGCCGGCCTCCCGATACGACTGGATGCCCGAGTGGTCGTAGTAGACAAACTCCGTGCTCACATTAAAGTCGTTCAGCTCGTCGGCCGCCAGGCGAATGCCACGCACCACACAACTCCAGTAGTCTTTTTCCTGGAAGTTGGGCACCAAGCAGCAAAACTTATACTTTTTCTTACAAGCCAGACCGATGGCAAACCTGTTGGGCTTGTAGTGAATGTCGTCCAACACCTTCTGCACCTTCTGCTGACTGCGTTGGGAGATAGCTCCACGGTTATGCAACACACGGTCCACCGTTCCTGCGGAAACGCCGGCCATCGCTGCAATATCCTTTATGGTGTATTGTTTGTCGTTCATCGCTGTGTATCAGTTTCTCTGTGTGCTTTGCTTTATTCCTAAAACAAAAAATAATCTAAAATATCGCACAAATATACGAACTAATTTTGCGATATCAAATAAAACATCTAATTTCGTGTTCGATAACAGTTAATAAACGCAAATATGTCGGTCGCCTCACGCTGCTGGCAACGAGCGGTTAGAGACGAACTTTAAATATTTACTTATCATACATAAAAACACATTCGTTATGAAGAATTTCATGGATGAGAACTTCTTGCTGGAGACCGAAACCGCCAGCAAGCTCTATCACGAACATGCGGCTAAAATGCCGATTATCGACTATCACTGCCACCTGATTCCGCAGATGGTAGCTGACGACCATCAGTTCAAGTCACTGACCGAGATTTGGCTCGGCGGCGACCACTATAAATGGCGTGCCATGCGCACCAATGGTGTGGACGAGCGCTACTGCACAGGCAGCGACACCACCGACTGGGAGAAGTTCGAGAAGTGGGCCGAGACTGTCCCCTACACATTCCGTAACCCCCTCTACCACTGGACTCACCTGGAGCTGAAGACAGCTTTCGGCATCACGAAAATCCTGAACCCGAAGACAGCGCGCGAGATTTACGACGAGTGCAACGAGAAACTAAAACTCCCCGAATACTCCGCCCGTGGCATGATGCGCCGCTATCACGTGGAGGTGGTCTGCACAACAGACGATCCCGTAGATTCACTGGAGTATCACATCAAGACACGCGAGAGCGGATTCGAGATTAAGATGTTGCCTACATGGCGTCCGGACAAGGCTATGGCCGTGGAGGTTCCCGCCGACTTCCGCGCTTACATCGAGAAGTTGTCTCAGGTAAGTGGTGTGAACATCTCTTGCTATGCCGACGTCCTCACCGCACTGCGCAAACGTCACGAGTTCTTCGCTGCCCAGGGCTGCAAACTATCCGACCACGGAATCGAGGAGTTCTATGCAGAGGATTACACCGACGCTGAGATCAACGGTATATTTAATAAGGTATACGGTGGCAAGGAACTGACGAAAGAGGAAATCCTGAAGTACAAGTCGGCCATGCTGATCGACTTCGCCGAGATGGATGCCGAGACCAACTGGACACAGCAGTTCCACTATGGCGCCATCCGCAACAACAACTCGAAGATGTTCAAGCAGCTGGGTCCCGACACGGGCTTCGACTCCATCGGCGAGTTCACCACAGCGAAGGCTATGGCCAAGTTCCTCGACAAGCTGAACTCTAGAGGCAAACTGGCAAAGACTATCCTCTACAACCTCAACCCCTGTGCCAACGAGGTGATCGCCACCATGTTGGGTAACTTCCAGGATGGTTCTGTTCCTGGCAAGATTCAGTTCGGTTCGGGCTGGTGGTTCCTCGATCAGAAGGACGGTATGGAGAAGCAGATGAACGCCCTCTCCGTATTGGGATTGCTGAGCCGCTTCGTAGGAATGTTGACAGACTCACGTTCGTTCCTCTCCTACCCGCGCCACGAGTACTTCCGTCGCACTCTCTGCAACCTGGTAGGTAACGACGTGGAGAATGGACTGATTCCTGCCTCAGAGATGGAACGCGTCAACCAGATGATCGAAGACATCTCTTACAACAACGCAAAGAATTTCTTCCAATTCTAAATAACTAATCCTATTAGGGGAATTATACGCTTAACACAATACACGCCACGGGGTCGCACCAGATTCCGTGGCGTTATTTTTTCCGTCGGTGCCTTTAGAACCAAAAAATACGTTACCTTTGTATTCATAAACTCAAATAAGAAGTATAGTTGATTCATGAGTAGACGCAAGAAATGGCTGATTGCAGCCTTCAGCATAGTGGTGGCGGCAGTGGTAGCGGCAGCAGGCGCAGCCTATTACCTGGTGCTCTGTCCGATGCTCCACATCCAAACTCCTACCTATATATATATAGACGACTACGACACGTACGACAGTGTCGTGCGCAAGATTGAGCGGGAAGGCAACGCCCAACAACTCTATGGACTGGAGCTGATTGCCAAGTACTATCATTACGACAAAAAGATAAAGACCGGGAAGTACGCCTTGCAGCCGGGCGATAATGCATTGACACTCACCCGCCGACTCGTGAGCGGACAACAGACACCCGTGAAGCTGGTGATTCCCAGTGTGCGCACGCTCGACCGCCTGGCACAGACCGTCAGCAAGCAACTGATGATGGACTCGCTCACACTCATCCGGATACTTACAGATTCAGTGTACTGCAGCGACTATGGATACACGCCGCAAACCATCTGTTGCATGTTCATCCCCAACACCTATCAGGTCTACTGGAACGTGAGTCCGCAGAAATTCCTCGAACGAATGCAGAAGGAGCATGACAGATTCTGGACCAACGAGCGGTTGGAACAAGCGACAGCCATCGGCCTCTCCGCCGACGAGGTGACGACATTGGCTTCCATTGTGGAGGAAGAGACCGCCAACGACCAGGAGAAACCCATCGTAGCCGGACTCTACATGAACCGCCTGCAGAAGGGGATGCTGCTGCAAGCCGACCCTACCGTGAAGTTCGCCCTGCAAGATTTCACCCTGCGCCGCATTCTGAATGTGCACCTAGAGACAGACTCCCCCTACAATACCTATAAGTACGAAGGATTGCCTCCCGGCCCTATCCGCATCCCCACTATCAAGGGAATTGAGGGCGTGCTCCACTATACACACCACAATTACCTCTATATGTGCGCGAAAGAAGATTTCTCGGGCACGCACAACTTCGCCTCCAGCCTGTCGCAACACCTGCAGAACGCAAGGAAATATCAACAGGCGCTCAATAACAGAGGAATACGATAAATAGACAAGGTAGGAAGAGTTCGAAAGGCGACCGAAAGGGTCCGGAATGGCGACCTGATAGACTCCGAAGAGCAGCCGAATAGACTCCGAAGAGTAAACGGATGGACTCTAAAGAGTTACCAAATGGATCACGAAGAATGATTGAATGGTCTCCGAAGAACGACCGAATAGACTCGGGATGGCGACTGAATGGACTCCGAAGAGCGACCGGATGGACTCTGAAAAGTGGCCGAATGGATTCCGAATGATGGACGAATAAACTCCAAATGGAGACAGAAAGAGTTCTGAAAGGTGGCTGAGTGAACTCCGAAGAACAGCCCCGGGAGGTCTCGAGAAAATGACTATAGAGTCTAGGGCCATAGACCATAGGGTCTCGGGCACTTGAGCATAGGGTCACCAAAACGACCACCTAGGAACGGAAGACTTACTCGATTATGATTTGATTTACTGACTCGGAGCAAGTGAGTCGAAGAAAGAAAGAAAATGAAGAGCCGCATCGGTGATGCGATGAAACTCCGAGTAATAAGATTTGAGTGCTCACCCCCTTTGTAATCCACCGGCATAAAGCTACCCGAAGGCGTGGCCCGCCATTGGGAGTTGAAGCGTATCTCGGTATTTCAGTTAATTTGATGAGTTTCCCAATCTAACCAATGCGGCTTCATTTTCTATGTACAAAGTACGTCATTTATTCTTACAACACCAAGTTTATCGGGGAAAAACTTCAGTCCATCCATCGATTTTTTCAGAGACCTCCTCACTATGAAGCGGTTACAAAGGCATAGAAGACTGAGTGTAGGTTTAAAGACGTACGTGAACAAAGTCTGATCACGTACGTGATCAGGTCCTATAGTCGTACTTCGTCAGGTCGTGCTCTCTGCAGACTGAGAGGACCTAACTTGCGGCAACCGAAAGTCCGGCATCGGAACCGGTTGGAAATAAAGAGGGCCGCCCTTTAGGAGCAACCCTCTCGTTATATCACCGGAAATGAATTCTAATGATTAGGCGTTCTTTGCTTTAGCAACGATAGCCTTGAATGCTTCGGTGTGGTTCATAGCCAAATCGGCCAACACCTTGCGGTTGATTTCAATACCTACCTTGTGGAGGTCACCCATCAATTTAGAATAAGATGTTCCTTCCAAACGAGCGGCAGCGTTGATACGTTGAATCCACAAAGCGCGGAACGAACGTTTCTTGTTTTTACGGTCGCGGTAAGCATAAGTCAAACCTTTCTCCCACGTGTTTTTTGCTACAGTCCAAACATTCTTTCTTGCACCAAAATAACCTCTGGTAAGACCTAAAATTTTCTTTCTCTTTGCTCTTGAAGCAACATGATTTACTGATCTTGGCATAGTTTTAATTGTTTTTTGAATGTTAGCGCCGCCTCATAAACAGCGGTCTTAGAGCTAATCACTCGGTTAATACTTAAATGATAACGCTTATCTGTTTAAAGATTACTTCATTGCTAAAAGCTCTCTTACCTGACTCAAGTTGGTTCCGTCAACCAATCCTGCGTGAACGAGATTTCTCTTTTGCTTCTTAGTCTTCTTCGTCAGAATGTGGCTATGATAAGCATGTTTTCTTTTGATTTTTCCTGATCCGGTAAGAACGAATCTTTTTTTAGAACCGGAGTTAGTCTTAATCTTTGGCATCTTATAAAGTTTTAAATTATTAATATTGGTGGCAACGCACTATACCGAAGGCGTTACGCACTTTCTCATTCTTATTCTTCGTCAGCTTCCGCGTCCTTCTTCTCAGCCTCTGCCTTTGGCTTGGCTGCCGTAGGCTGAGCCGCCGGCTTCGCAAGTTTGCTGACGCCAGCCTTCTTCGGTGTGAGGAAGATAGTCATCCTCTTGCCTTCGAGCAACGGCATCTGCTCCACCTTAGCATATTCCTCCAAGTCGTTGGCAAACCGAAGCAGCAACACCTCGCCTTGCTCCTTGAAAAGGATGGAACGGCCTTTGAAAAACACGTAAGCCTTCACTTTGTCGCCATCTTCCAAGAAGCCGATGGCGTGCTTCAGTTTGAAGTTGTAGTCGTGATCGTCGGTCTGAGGTCCGAAACGAATCTCCTTGACGTTCATCTTCACCTGCTTTGCCTTCTGTTCCTTCTGACGTTTCTTCAACTGATAGAGGAATTTAGAATAATCGATCAATCGACAAACAGGCGGAACGGCATTGGGAGAGATCTCCACCAAATCGCATTCATGTTCCTCAGCCATGCGCAAGGCCTGAGCTATAGGATATACGGCGGATTCAATATCATCGCCCACGATACGGACTTCTTTGGCACGAATCTGTTCATTGATTCTATGTTGCCCTTTTAAACTGTCATTCTTCATCAATAAGTTGTTGTTCCAAACTGTTTTAAAAATCAATAATCCTTTCTTTTCTTTATCTGTTTTGCTTCGTCAGCGGAGGCTTGAGCAGTGCCTGACCACCTCACTTCCACAAACGGCTGCAAAGTTAGAACTTATTTATCATATTCTGAACTTCCTCGTTCAAAATTTTAGCGAATTCCTCAATTTTCATGCTGCCCTTGTCGCCTTCGCCCTGCTTACGCACGGAAACTTCGCCGTTTTCAGCCTCTTTCTCGCCGACGATGAGCATGTAGGGAATACGTTTCATCTCGTTGTCGCGAATCTTGCGACCAATCTTCTCGTTGCGGTCGTCCACGATGGCGCGGAGGTCGTTCATGTCGAGATACTCACGAATCTTGTTGGCGTAGTCGTTGAACTTCTCGGAGATTGGCAGGATGGCCACCTGGTCAGGAGTCAACCACAACGGGAACTTACCGCCGGTGTGCTCTATCAGCACGGCAACGAAACGTTCCATGGAACCAAACGGTGCGCGGTGAATCATCACCGGACGATGTTTCTGGTTGTCGGCACCCATGTACTCCAACTGGAAGCGCTCGGGCAGGTTGTAGTCTACCTGGATGGTTCCCAACTGCCAACGGCGACCGATGGCGTCCTTCACCATGAAGTCGAGTTTCGGTCCGTAGAAGGCGGCTTCGCCGTACTCTACCTTGGCCTTCAAGCCCTTCTCCTCGCAAGCCTCCACGATAGCGCGCTCGGCCTTCTCCCAAACTTCGTCGCTACCGACGTATTTCTCGTGGTCGTTGGGGTCGCGCAGCGAAATCTGTGCCTCGTAGTTGTCGAAGTCGAGGGCTTTGAAGATAATCTGGATAATCTCCATCACCTTCAGGAACTCTTCCTTCACCTGGTCGGGACGGCAGTAGATGTGGGCATCGTCCTGCGTGAAGCTACGTACACGTGTCAGTCCGTGCAGCTCACCGCTCTGCTCGTAACGGTAAACGGTACCGAACTCTGCCAAACGGAGCGGCAGGTCTTTATATGAACGGGGTGAGTTCTTATAAATCATACAGTGGTGAGGACAGTTCATCGGCTTCAGTAGGTAAACCTCGCCTTCCTCGGGTGTGGTGATAGGCTGGAAGCTATCCTTTCCATAGTGGTCCCAGTGACCGGAGGTGACGTAGAGTTGTTTGTTTCCGATGTGCGGAGTCATCACTTGCAGGTAGCCGAAACGTTTCTGGATTTTCTTCAGCACGTCTTCCAGGCGGAGGCGGAGGGCCGTACCCTTCGGCAACCAGATAGGCAATCCTTTGCCCACCATTTCGGAGAACATGAAGAGTTCCATCTCCTTACCGATTTTGCGGTGGTCGCGCTTCTTGGCTTCCTCCAACAACACAAGGTATTCGTCGAGCATCTTCTTCTTGGGGAAGGTGATGCCGTAGATACGTGTCAGCTGCTTGCGGTCTTCCTGACCTCTCCAGTAGGCACCGGCAACGGATGTCAGCTTGATGGCCTTGATGGGTGCGGTGGAGAGCAAGTGCGGTCCACGGCAGAGGTCGGTAAACGCGCCTTGTGTATAGGTGGTAATGTGGCCGTCTTCCAGTTCTGAGATCAGCTCGCACTTGTAGGTCTCGCCTCTGTCGCCGAAGAGTTTCAGGGCGTCGGCCTTGCTGATGTCCTTGCGGACGAGGGTCTCTTTCTTGGCTGCCAACTCGGCCATCTTAGCTTCGATGGCGGGCAGGTCCGACTCTTTGATGACGGCTTCACCCGGATCCACGTCGTAGTAGAATCCGTTCTCGATAGCCGGTCCGATGCCGAACTGAATGCCGGGGTAGAGCTCTTGCAAAGCCTCTGCCAGCAAGTGTGCGCTGGTGTGCCAGAAGGCGTGCTTGCCTTGCTCGTCGTCCCATTTATACAACACGAACTTGGCATCGGCGTTGATGGGGCGTGCCAAATCGTAAGTCTCACCGTTTACGCCGCATGCGAGCACCTCTTGTGCCAGGCGTGAACTGATGCTTTCTGCTATCTGCAGACCAGTAACTCCCTCGTTGTATTCACGAACGGAGCCGTCAGGAAATGTAATTTTTATCATAATAATTGATGTTTCTTCTTTTGAATCGCAAAAATAGTGAATTCTTTTTATAGCACAGATGCTTTTGGGATAAAATTTTATTCCTCGTCCACTACTGAATATCTTTTTATGATGTTATAGGCGGAGAAGAGGCCCAATTCACCGGCTTTGCTAAGGTCTGCCACACCCTCTTTGTTGTTGCCCAGATAGATGAGCGTGAGGCCACGGTTGTAGTAGGCTTCGGCAAAGTTGGGGTTGAGCTCGATGGCTTTGTCGTAGTCCACGACGGCGGCCTTATAGTCGTTGAGCAACGAGAGGATGTTGCCACGGTTGTAGTAGGCGAAGGCGAAGTCGGGTGCCAACGCAATCACCTTGTTGAAGTCGTCCTTCACCAGTTCGTAGTCGACGGACTTCACCTCGGTGGTGAGCGGCATGGCCGAGCCGGCGGCCTCGTTGAGGCGTGCCTCATTCTTCTTGTACTCCAGTTGTTTGTAGCGCACCACTGCCCTATTGAAGTATGCGGGGAAGAAGGTGTCGTCCATCAGGATGGCTTGTGTGAAGTCCTCGATGGCGCTGGAGAAGTCCTGCGTCAGGTAGAAGTCCATGCCACGCAGGAAGTGGAGCACGGGATTCTGCGGATCGCGGGTGATGTCCAACGTGAAGTCGTTGACGGAGTTGAAGTGCTCATCGGCCTGTTTCTCGGTCAGCGCTGCCTCTTGGTTGATGATGAGCAACCGGTGACGCAGGAGTTTGTTGTGGTTGAGGTCGTCCACGGCGCGATAGTAGTTGATGGTGCGTTTCACCCCGTTGTCCTTCTCGTAGTACGAGAGCACGTAGAGGGGTTGCAGTTCCACCTTCACGTTCTTGTCCTGCACCTTGCCACGGTACTCGCTCTTGTAGCGTTGTTCGTCGGTCGCATTGTCGGCCACCACTATCTTGCGGTAGTTGTTCATGTTCTTGTCGGACTTCTTGCGGGTCTTTTCCGTGTCGTTGTTCTTGGCGTTCTTCTTCGTGCCGTTGTGCCGTTCCATCTCCGACTTCAGCAGCACGAACTCATCGGAGTTGGCGCCTTTCAGGTCGCCCATCTTGCGGCGCGCCTCGGCACGGTAGTGGTATCCGGTGAGGAAGTTGGGATATTCGTCGATGACTGTGGAGAAGTCCTTCACGGCGGCTTTGTAGTCGCCCGTCTGGCTCAGCAGCAGTCCTCGGTTGAAGATGGCCATCATGTTGTCCGGCTCCATGTCGATGACGAAGTTGAAGTCCTCGATGGCACGGTTGTCGTCGCCCACCTGGGCACGCAGCAGACCGCGGTTATAGTGACCCAGGAAGTTTGACGGTTCCACGGAGAGTGCCAGGTCGTAGTCGCTCATCGCCCCGCGGAGGTTGTTTTGATGGTAGCGTGCCAAGGCTCGGTTGATGTAGTTGTTGGCGTTCTTCGAGGTCAGGTGGATGGCCTTGTCGAGGTCCTTCTCCGCCTCTTTGTAGCGCGACTTCATCAGATTGAGGATGGCTTGCGACGACCATACCTCACCGTCGTAGGGGTCGATGCGCAAGGCATCCGCCACGCTCTGCTCGGCCCGCAGCGTGTCTTTCTGCTTCAGCGACACGTCGGCACTCATCAGGTAGGCTGTCGCATGGCGCGGAGCCAACCGCTTCAGTGTGTCGAGGTCGGCCTGGGCGCCCTCGTAGTCCTCCTTCTGCATGCGGCAGAGGGCTAGGTTGTGCCACAGGTTCTTGTTCTCGGGGTCGTAGTGGAGCGCCTTCTCGTAGTCGGCTATGGCTCCGTCGTACTTGCGCAAACGAATGCGGGCTATGCCTCGCACCTGATAGCAGTCCACCACGAAGGGGTTGCGCTGGATGGCTTCGCTACAATCCTGCTCCGCACCCAGATAGTCGTCGAGGTTGAGCTTCGCCACACCCCGGAAGAAGTAAGGTTCGTAGAGGTAAGGCTTGGCGCCGATGACTTGGTTGAAGTATTGTATGGACAACACGTAGTCTTCAAAGTAGAGTGCGTTACGTCCAATGGTCATCACCCTGTCCGTATTGATTTGCGCCGTTGCC
>CAYZVH010000019.1:12167-29596 GCA_964481755.1 uncultured Bacteroides sp.
GAGTGCGTTACGTCCAATGGTCATCACCCTGTCCGTATTGATTTGCGCCGTTGCCGCAAGCGGCAGGGTCACCAGTAAACTAAAGAAGAATCTACGCATCGTCATGGTATTTTACATGTTTTACCGTCCGGCCGATTTCACTTTGTAAGAGCAGTGTACCTTGCCTTTCAGCATGTTGTTGAGTTTCCCTTGGATCATCTTTTTGCGCAACGACGAGAGGTGGTCGATGAACATCATTCCCTCCAGATGGTCGAACTCATGCTGCATGCAGCGGGCTTTGTAACCTTCGGCCCACTCGTCGTGTTCCTGCATCTCCTCGTCGAGGTACTTCACATGGACGCGGTCTTTGCGTTTCACCGCCTCGTGGATGCCTGGCAGACTGAGGCAACCCTCTTCCATGGAGACATCGTCGCCGTCGGTCTCCACCACGTGGGGGTTGATGAAAGCGTGACGATAGCCCTTCAGCTCGGGATAGTCGTCGGAGAGCACGTCGAGGTCGATGACCACCACGCGGATGGGCAATCCCACCTGCGGAGCCGCCAGTCCCACGCCGTCGGCATGGTCCATTGTCTCGAACATGTTCTGTATCAGTTCCTTCAGTCCCGGATAGTCGGGTGTGATGTCTTCCGCCTCTTTTCGGAGGACAGGTTGACCGTAAGTATAAATAGGTAATATCATATCTTTTGTCTGTATTTACAAGTTTCTTTTCGATTCCATATAGCTCTGCAGTATGATGGTAGCGCTGATTTCGTCCACCAACGCCTTGTTTTGCCGGTCTTTCTTCTTCAGTCCGCCGTCGAGCATGGCCTGATGGGCGAGCACGGAGGTGAACCGTTCGTCGAAGTATTCGACGGGCAGTTCTGGGTAGGCCTTCTGTAGCCGACGGACGAAGGGCTCTATGTTGCGCATGTTCTCCGAGGGGGAGTTGTCCATCTGCTTGGGCAGTCCGATGACGACGCGCTCCACCGGCTCCTTTTGCAAATAGGAGGCAATGAAGTCGAACAGCTGGTGTGTGGGCACTGTTGTCAGTCCGTTGGCTATCAGCTGCAACACGTCGGTGACCGCAATGCCTGTGCGCTTGCGTCCGTAGTCGATGGCGAGGATTCTACCCATGTGCGTGGAGTTCTTTGATTCGCAGACGAGTTAAACGAAGAAGGAGACCCCTCTGGCTTCCTGTGGGAGTCAAAGGAATCTCCTCTTACCGTATATGCTCGTCTGTCAATGTCGAAAATCTAAATCAGAAAACACGGGAGAGCAACCATGCGCCCTGGAAGTCGGAGCGTGACGGATATTTTGCCTTGAAGGCGTCTCTGGCCTCGGCGGCAGAGGCACGGTCGTCGAAGGTTGCTACCACCACGCGGTACATATTACGCTCTGAGTTGTAGACGATCTGTGCGGAGTATCCCTCCCTGTCCAAGAACTCTTTGAGGTTCTCGGCATTGGCTTTCACGCCGAAGCTACCGCAAACGACACTGTAGTTTTTGATACCGTCGCCACTGATCATGGAGACCTTCTCCTCGCGTACCGTAGCGTTGGACGTTGCGGTCGGTCTGGTCTGAACGGTAGTAGTGGTGTTTGTCTGCACCGGAGCCACTTCCACGGTTTCGTTGCTCTTGGTCTGAGCCAACTCTTGCTGTTTGGCTTTCTCGTAGGCTTTCTTGTAAGCGCTCTCGCTTGATTTACAAGAGGAAACCATCATAGCCAAGCACAAACCGGAAGCTAAAATCAAATACTTTTTCATCTGTTATTCTGTTTTTAATTTATTGTCTTTTTACCTGTATACACACCAACCTGGCGGACATACCTCCCCACCCGATTCGTGTCATCTTACATAGGTTGGGCAAAAGTAGTACATATTTTATAGAGTGGACCCGAAAAGAAGAAAAAAAACTTTAATCGGTTGCAAAAACGCTGTCAAACGTCCCCTGCGGGCGTGCTCGACCTCGGGGTTTCGAGGCCGCAGTAGGAAGAATGCACCGACTGTAGGCCATCTAAGGAAGCCGCGCCAACAACTATCGAACTATAAAGCGGAGAAGGCGCTCGGACTGTCCTCCTGACTATCCCATGATGCCGAACCGACGACCTTGGGACTATAAAACAGATGGGCTCGAATTGTCTCCCTGGGAATCTCCCCCACTCGGGGTTTCCTCGGCGAAGAGCTGCATCACCACGGCATCCACATAGCCATCGGGCCGACGCACCCAATCCTTCAACCTTCCGGTCCGCTTGAATCCGCTCCCCTTGAAGAGGCGCAGGCTGGCGGGGTTGTCAGCGGGGATATAGACATAGAGCTGGTGCATGTGGAGGAAGAGGAAGCTGTAGTCCACCAACTGACGCACAGCGTCGCTGGCATAACCACGTCTGCGATAGCGCTTCAGCGTAGCGATGCCTATCTCCGCCCGGTTGTGCAGGGGATCAAAGTTGAAGAGGTCTATCATCCCGACAGGCTCACCTGTTTCCCGTTCCTCGATGACGAGCCGCAACTGCCGCTCGGCATGGATGTCGCTCTGGGTGTGGGTGATGTAGTGACGTATGAAATAGCGTGAGTAAGGGGCGGTGGTGTTGCTCACCATCCACTGCTCGGGCGAGTTCTCTATGCTGTACATCAACTCTAAGTCCTCCGGCTCGAGGGCCCGCAACAGGATGCGGTTACTGTAGGTAAATACATTATTCATCGTCGTCCGTCAGGTCAAGTTCTTGCATCAGTCGTTTCTCGCTTGGCCAACAGAAGAACGAGGCGGTCAGCGCCATCAGTGCACAGAGTCCGCCGATGTTGACCATCGTCAGGTAGTAGACCACGATGCCGTAGAAGGCCACCACCGCCAGCATTCCCAGGCGCACACGGTTCCAGGCACGGTACGCCTTCAAGGCCTGTTCCAGGGGATATTGGCTGATGCGCTTCACCAAGGCTACACTGAAGAGTTTGAGCGCCAAGGGGATGGCGACTATGGCCAACAGTATGGCGACGGTCTCCAGGATGTAACCCATGCGATAATCGCCGGCAAACTGGCCGTAGGGCAACAGTCCGGCTTCGAACACGATGACCAGAGCGAAGGAGACAATCCACAGCAGGGCATACTCCACGCTCAGTCTTTTGGCTATTCGTTTTGCTTCTTCCATTGATTTTCTGTAGGTTAGTTCACTCCGGTAAAGGGAGTGCGGTTAATGATAGAGCGTCCCAACGTCACCTCGTCGGCATACTCCAGCTCGTCGCCGATGGCGATGCCTCGGGCTATGACACTGAGCTTCACGTCGTAGGGCGCCAGCTTGCGTGAGATGAAGAAGTTGGTGGTGTCGCCTTCCATGGTAGGGCTGAGGGCGAAGATTATCTCCTTGACGTCGCCCTGTTTCACCCGCTCCACCAGGCTCTCTATCTCCAGGTCGGCAGGGCCTATGCTGTCCATGGGCGAGATGACGCCGCCCAGCACGTGGTAGAGTCCGCGGTACTGTTGGGTGTTCTCTATGGCCATCACGTCCTGTATGTTCTCCACCACGCACACCGTGGAGGCGTCGCGCTGCGGATTGGCACAGATGGTGCAGAGGTCCGTGTCGGACAGGTTGTGGCACCGACGACAGTATTTCACCTCCTGCTTCAGGGTGATGACCGCATTGCCGAAAGTCTCCACGGCGGCCGTGTCCTGCCTGAGCAGATGGAGCACCAACCGCATGGCGGTCTTCTTGCCGATGCCCGGCAGTTTGGCGAATTCGTTGACGGCTTTCTCCAGCAAAGCCGATGAGTATTGTTGAGTCACTATTGTTCTGTTTTTAGCTTATGGAACGGCAAAGGTAAGAAATAGGCCGCTCATAACGGCAAGTTTGCCCGATTATTTTCCGCAGAGGCCGCTCTATTCATAAATTATGTTAGCAAACGCCGAAAGCTACCAAAGGTAGGAGGAATAATGCCTACTTTAGCGGACTAAATATTACATAAACCATTAACTACATGAAAAGATTGATTTACACGCTGGCAGCAGGAGCCACCATCCTGGCAGCTTGCCAACCCGCCAACTCTTACAAGATTGACGGCACCACAACAGGTTTCAACGATGGCGACACCATCTATTTGCAGGAAGTCAACGGCAGAGACGTGCGCACGCTCGACTCCACCGTGGTGGCCGACGGAAAGTTCTCCTTCAGCGGAACCACCGACACCATCCAGAAGCTGAGCATCTGCTACAAGACAGACGGCCGATTTGTGGAGGATGAGTTCTTCCTGGAGAAAGGCACTATCAAGGCCACGCTGGACAAAGAGCAAAGCTCCATCACCGGAACTCCCAACAACGACATCTATAGCCAGTTCAACACCGCCCTTGGCGAGAAGTACAAACAGATGCGGGCCCTCTACGAGACCATAAACGACAGCCTCCCCGAGGAGACACGCAAGGCCAAGACCGACGAGATGAAAGCGTTGCAGGACGGATGCCTAGAGCTCGCACTGAGCACCATCAAGGCCAACGTCGCCACGGAAGCCGCATACAGCATCTTCAACCGTCACTACTATGCCTTCGACCTGGCTGTGCAGGAAGAGCTCATCAACGCGATGCCGGAAGCGTTCCAAGGCCGCAAGTTCATCGTCAAGCTCAAAGAGCGCCTCGAGATTCTGAAGAATACCGCCGTGGGCAAACAGTTTGTCGACTTCGAGATGCAGACTCCCGAAGGCGAAAGCGTGAAGCTCTCCGACTTCATCGGCAAGAACAAAGTCACGCTGGTGGACTTCTGGGCAAGCTGGTGCGGACCGTGCCGTGCCGAGATGCCTAACGTGGTGGAGGCCTACAAGAAGTATCAGGCTAAAGGCTTCGGTGTAGTGGGCGTTTCGCTGGACGACAAGGTCGACGCATGGAAAGACGCCATCAAGAACCTGGGAATCACATGGCCGCAGATGTCCGACCTCAAGGGCTGGGAAAACGAAGGCGCCAAGCTCTATGGCGTGAACGGCATCCCCGCAACCGTGTTGGTGGGACAGGACGGTGTCATCATAGCCCGCGACCTCCGAGGCGAACAGATTGCCGAGAAGTTGGAAGAGATTTTGAAGTAACGTATTATATATAATAGGTATAAACGCCCCTATCCTATTCATAAATTATGTTAGGATTTGCCGAAAAAGGCTATGTATTGGATATTTATACCTACTTTCGCCACATCAATTACTAAATCATTAAGTTTATATGAAAAAGTTTATTTACACGCTTGCTGCCGGTGCCGCGCTCTTGACAGCTTGCCAACCGAGCAACACTTACAAGATTGACGGTACAGTAACAGGCTTGAACGATGGTGACACCATCTATTTGCAGGAAGTGACCGGCAGATCGATGAACACACTCGACTCTATAGTCGTTGCCAACGGCAAATTCTCTTTCGAGGGAACTCCCGACTCAATCGTCAAAAACGTCTACATCGTCTACAAGAACAATGGTCGCCCCGCAGGAGCCAACCTCTTCCTGGAGAAAGGAAACATCAAGGTTGAGCTGAACACAGAGGGCGAGAACACCGTGACAGGTACCGTGAACAACGATGTCTATACACAGTTCACCAAAGCCATCAGCGAGAAGTACAAACAGATGCAGACCATCTACGAGGCTATGATGGACACCACCCTCACCGAGGAGGCTAAAGAGGCTAAGAGCCAAGAGATGGAGAAGCTCCAGAAAGAGTGCGACGAGCTCACCAAGAGCACCATCAAGACGAACATCGCTACCGAGGCAGGTCTCTACCTCTTCACACGCAACTACTACTCTTACGAGGTTGCAGACCAGGAGGAGATGCTTAACGCTATGCCTGAGGCTTTCCAGAAGAGAGACGAAGTGGTTCGCATCAAAGAGCAACTGGAGGTGAAGAAGAAAACCGCTGTTGGTCAGCAGTTCACCGACTTCGAGATGCAGACTCCCGAGGGCGAGACAGTGAAACTCTCCGACTTCATCGGCAAGAACAAAGTTACTTTGGTTGACTTCTGGGCAAGCTGGTGCGGACCTTGCCGTGCCGAGATGCCTAACGTGGTGGAGGCTTACAAGAATTATCAGGCTAAAGGCTTCGGCGTGGTAGGCGTGTCATTGGACAGCAAAGCCGACGCTTGGAAAGACGCCATCAAGAATCTGGGAATCACATGGCCGCAGATGTCTGACCTGAAAGGTTGGGAGTGCGAAGGGGCCAAGCTGTATGGTGTGAACGCTATCCCCGCAACCGTATTGGTTGGTCAGGACGGTGTCATCATCGCCCGCGACCTCAGAGGTGAGGACATCGCCACCAAGCTGGATGAGATCTTGAAATAACAAACCCTCTATATACCTATTATATATAGGTATAACCCGATAGGAGGTAAACATCGTTTCGGCGTGTTTACCTCCTATTATTTTATTGCGGGCCTTTTCAACCCTTCCGACCGCTGACTGCAGCCGCGGGATATTGAACGGATATGCTCCGGAATATATAGTCCTGGCAAGTCTGATGGAACAGGAACTAATTTATACGATGCGCGTTGGCTATCGCACCAAGTCTTTTCGGGAAATGCTCCGCTGGTAAGCTACATCTGTCCGGAGCGGACACGGCTCAAGGTCTCGGGCGTCATCTGCAGGTAAGAGGCGATGTGGACCAAGGGGACGCGTTGCAGGATCTGTGGGTTCGACTCCAACAGACGGTTGTAGCGGACGTGGGCAGGCTCGAAACGCAGCATGTCGGCCTTCCGTTGCGAGAGTATCAAGCTCGTCTCCAGGATGTGACGATAGAGCATGTCTATCTCCCTCGACTCCTCGGTCAGCGTCATCCAGTCGTCGTAGGAGACGCCCCACGAGGCGGTGTTCTCCAGCGTCTCTATCATCAGCTGCGAAGGCTGCTTCAGCCAGAAGCTCTCGATGCACGTCACCATCTCGCCCTCACAAGCGAAATGTTCCGTCAGGTCCTTGTTGTACTTGAAGTAATACTGGCGCACGATGCCCTTCTCGATAAAGTAGATGTAGTTGCACCGTTCTCCCCTATCGACCAGCTTCTCGCCCTTCTTCAGTTTGAAAGGCACCAAAGCCATAGCCAGTTTCTCCCTGTTCAGACGCGACAGTTTGTAGCACTTGTCCGAAATCATTTCGGCTATGTCCCTCTTCTTCTCCATATCCGTTGTGCGTCAATCAAGTTTCAGCACCGCCAAGAAAGCCTTCTGCGGCACCTCCACGTTACCAATCTGTTTCATACGTTTCTTACCCTTCTTCTGCTTCTCCAGCAGCTTGCGCTTACGGCTCACGTCGCCGCCATAGCACTTGGCGGTCACATCCTTACGTACGGCCTTGATGGTCTCGCGGGCGATGATCTTCGCTCCGATGGCGGCCTGTATGGCAATCTCGAACTGCTGGCGCGGGATGAGTTCCTTCAGCTTCTCGCACATGCGACGACCCAGCTCGTAGGCATTGTCCACGTGCGTGAGTGTGGAGAGCGCGTCCACCGGCTCGCCGTTCAGCAGGATATCCAGCTTTACCAGCTTCGAAGGGCGGAAGCCTGCGGGATGATAGTCGAACGAGGCGTAACCCTTGGAGATGCTCTTCAGCTTGTCGTAGAAGTCTATCACTATCTCGCCCAGGGGCATCTTGTAGTGCAGCTCCATGCGGTTGCCCGAGATGTATTCCTGCTTGGCAAGCTCACCACGCTTGCTCAGGCAGAGCGTCATGATGGGGCCTATGTAGTCGGTGGTGGTGATCACAGAGGCGTTGATGTAAGGTTCCTCGATGTGGTCTATCAGCGTCGGGTCGGGCATTCCACCGGGGTTGTGCACCTCGGTCATGTGGCCCTGCTTGTCGTAGATTTGGTACGACACGTTGGGCACGGTGGTGATGACATTCATGTTGAACTCGCGGTCGAGCCGTTCCTGCACAATCTCCATGTGGAGCAGACCGAGGAATCCGCAGCGGAAACCGAAGCCCAAGGCTACGGACGACTCTGGCTGGAAGGTCAGCGAGGCGTCGTTCAGCTGCAGCTTCTCGAGCGACGAGCGAAGGTCCTCGAAGTCCTCCGACTCGATGGGATAGACGCCGGCGAACACCATCGGCTTCACCTCCTCGAAACCGGAGATGGCTTCGCTACAGGGGTTGGCTATGTGCGTTATGGTGTCGCCCACCTTCACCTCGCGCGAGGTCTTGATGCCGGAGATGATGTAGCCCACGTCGCCTGTTCGCAGTTCGTCGCGGGGAATCATGTCCATCTTCAGCACTCCTATCTCGTCGGCGATGTATTCCTTGCCGGTGTTGAAGAATTTCACCTTGTCGCCTGTGCGTATCACACCGTTCTCTATCTTGAAATAGGCGATGATGCCTCGGAACGAGTTGAACACGGAGTCGAAAATGAGGCACTGCAGCGGAGCCTGTTCGTCGCCTTCGGGGTGCGGTATGCGCTCCACCACAGCGTTGAGTATCTCCTCCACACCCATGCCGGTCTTGCCCGAGGCACGGATTATCTCGCCGCGGTCGCAACCCAGCAATTCCACTATCTCGTCCTCCACCTCGTCGGGCATGGCGCTGGCCATGTCGCATTTGTTTATCACGGGGATGATTTCCAAGTCGTGGTCGATGGCCATATAGAGGTTGGAGATGGTCTGTGCCTGAACGCCTTGCGAGGCGTCCACTATCAACAGGGCACCCTCGCAGGCGGCTATGGAGCGTGACACCTCGTACGAGAAGTCCACGTGTCCCGGAGTGTCAATCAGGTTGAGGATGTACTTCTCCCCTTTGTAGGTGTACTCCATCTGTATGGCGTGGCTCTTGATGGTGATGCCGCGCTCGCGCTCCAGGTCCATGTCGTCGAGCATTTGCCCTTCGGTCACCTGTATGGTGTGTGTGTATTCCAACAATCTGTCGGCCAAGGTAGATTTACCGTGGTCTATATGAGCTATGATGCAAAAGTTGCGGATATTCTTCATTTAAGTTTTTCTTCTTACTCTGATTCGTGATGCAAAGTTAGAAAAAAGTTTGAACTAAAAAAGTTCCTTTGGGGGATAATGTGGTAAATCCGGCTCAAATAAGTCTTCTTGCTGATGGCAGGAAGGGGAAAAGCCCCCTTCGATATCGGATTTCATGTTTCAGTGAAGAGGAAAGGGAGCGTATGCTCCGATGATAGCCGGCGTAGAAAAAACAAGGGGCATTGTGTCCCCGAAAGAACCAACGCCCCCTGTTAATATCATCAGAAGATAACTGTCCAGCAGATTATTTCAGCTTGACGAAGTACTCGCCGTCAACCTCAGAGACTTCCAGCTTGTCTTCTCTCAACAACCAACCCATGCCAAGAAAGAAATCCTTATCTACGATCTTGGTGGCTTTCTTGATTTGTTTCTGTGTCAAACCTTCTGTTCCGTTCAGTGCATTCCAAATCTGTCCTGCAATGACACCAGCTTTTTCCTTTAACATGTAATTTCTATTTTTAAATGAAACATTACTCGGCATTCCCTTTGTAAGCAGAATGTCCTTATTTGCGCTGCAAAGATATATAAATATCAGTTATCAAACCAAATAAAAGTTATTTTAGTTCAATTATTTCCTATTTAGGCGGCAAATAAAGCTACGATTCCGTTACTTTTCCCCTTCGTGGAGCTTCTCGTAGAACTCCACCCATATCTCCGCGGCCGTCCGCACGAGCTTGGGACAGGGGCGTTTCTGGTAGTATTCGGGGGTGCGTTGTTCGGGTGTGGCCACCACGGGAGCGTCCTTGCCCAGGCGCAGCAGGTCGGCGCATCGCAGCGCTCCGTTGCGGCGTCGGAACTCCTCGGCCAGCTGCTGCACCATGGCGTAGTTCTCCGCCTTGCTCGCGCGGTCCTCCCCTTTCAGGGCACATTTCTCCAGTCCTGCGAGCATGAAGAGCCCGCAGGCCGTGCCGCACGTTTCGCGCATCCGTCCGATGCCGCCGCCGAAGGAGGCGGACATGTGGAGGGCTTGTTCCCGGGTATATCCGTAGAGGTCGGCAAAAGCCACCACCACGCTTTGTGAGCAGTTATAGCCTTGGAGGAACAATTCCTCGGCCCGCTCTATCCTCTTGTTCAATTCGTTTCTGTCTATCATAAGTCATTCCGTTATCATCTCGTCGGCTCGTGAGCAAAGCCTTCGCCAGCCGACAAGATTGGTTCAAATTGTTTACCGAAACCGGTTGGATGGTTATCGCGCACTCTCTATTTCCTCTTCGGAGAGTCCCGTCAGCTTGGATACCGTCTGTATGTCCATCCCGTTTGCCAACATCGCTTTTGCGACCATAGCCACGCCTTCGGCTTTTCCTTTGGCTTTTCCTCTCTCCAGTCCCTCAGCTAGCCCTTCAGCTAGCCCTTCAGCCAGTCCTTTGGCAAGGCCCTCTTCATGTCCCCTTTCGAAGCCTTGTTCCAAGGCTGTGTCCAGCGAGTTCTTCAAGTCGCGATATACCTTCAAGCTGTCTTCATATTCACGAAGCTCAGTCTTGTTGAACTTCGCTATCTCGGCCTCCTCAAACAGGCGCGTGAAAATCTTCTCCTTCAGGGCAGCGGGCCGCTTGTCCAGCCGCGACAGATTCTTCAGTACGTACATCCACTTGTCGTACATCGTCACCAGCTCCTCCTCTGTCTTGCAGAACTTCGATATCTCCACGTACTTAAATGTCAACTTGTCGTTGAACACCCGATGCGTCTTCTTGTCCAGCAATCCTACGTCGTGGTTGATGTCGTCCTTCTCAAAAGCCTCGTCCTCGAGGTCGAAGTTGAGCAGGGCCACCGTGTACACCCGATCGAGTTTGAAGTTCCAGTTCGAACCTTTTTCAGCTTGTTCGCGAATAGGGAATGTGGAATAGAACAGCGAACGGTCCTTGAAGTATTTCTGGTAAGCGTTCTGCATCTCCACGATAAACTTCTCGCCCTGTTCGTTCTCGCAATAGACATCGAAGATGGCTTTCCGCTCGGCGAATCCATCCCCCACATGCTCGCTGTTCAAGTACTTCACGTCCTTTATCACCTCCGCTCCGTCAAACAGCGAATTTAAGAAGTTTATCAGCAAGTCCTTGTTAGGCTTCGTTCCGAAGATTCGCTTAAAGCCGAAGTCCGTCAGCAAACTTATATAACGGTCATCACTCTGTCTCATAGATTTCTCCTTTCAAACGTTTCGTGCGACAAATGTAGGAATTTATCTTGATTCGCAGGACGAATGGAGTAAGAAAAAAATTGCGGGGAACGAAGAAAGCGGAACCGACCAAGGCAGTGCGCTTCACTACCTAGCCAATTCCGCTCATATCCTATCGGAGGGGAACAGACGACCATCCATCGAGAGAGCGAGGAGTCTGAGACTGTTCCTTATTTGTCTTCAGGAGAGGCTATCCCCCATTCAGAGCGGAGGAACTGAGCCTATTCCTTATTTATACGTAGGAGTGAATCACTCCTCCTCGGGTTTCATGTTGGTGTAGACGGTCTGCACGTCGTCGAACTCCTCGAGGCGCTCAATCATCTTGTCCAGGGTCTCGCGGGCCTCGGGAGTGACGTCCTTCAGGTCGTTGGGGATGTAGGTGAAGTCGCCGCCGACCTCCTCGAATCCGTGCTCCTCGAGGTATTTCTGAATCTGCGCGTAGCTCTTCGGGTCGCCGTAGATGGTGATGGTGCCCTGCTCCTCGTCCTCGTCGAACTCATCGTCCACGCCGAAGTCTATCAGGTCCAGAATCAGCTCCTCCATGTCCACGCCGTCCTTCTTCTTGAAGGAGAAGATGCACTTGTGGTCGAACAGGTAGGCCAGCGAGCCCATTGTTCCCAGTGTGCCCGAGAACTTGTTGAAGACCGAGCGCACGTCGGCCACGGTACGTGTGGGGTTGTCGGTGAGTGTGTCCACGAACACGGCGATGCCGTGAGGGCCGTATCCCTCATATGTCATGCTCTTGTAGTCGCTCTGGTCCTTGCCCATAGCGTTCTTGATGGCTCTTTCGATGTTGTCCTTGGGCATGTTCTCGCGCTTGCAAGTAGCGATGACCGAACGCAGAGTCGGGTTGTTCTCGGGCTCCGGGCCACCGGCCTTTACTGCAATTGCAATCTGCTTGCCAAGTCTTGTGAAAGTCTTGGCCATGTGTCCCCATCTTTTTAACTTAGTCGCTTTTCTGTATTCAAACGCTCTTCCCATTGGAAATAAATTTTTATATTGTTGTATTAGTTAGAATTATCTGAGTTTTGCCTGCAGCTTGTTTTGCAGGTTGTCGATGAGCCTCTGCATGATCTTGTCAATCTGCTTGTCGGTGAGGGTCTGGCTCTCGTCCTGCAGCAGGAAGCTCACGGCGTAGCTCTTCTTGCCCGGCTCCAGGTTCTTGCCTTCGTACACGTCGAACAGTTCCACTTCGCGCAGCAGCTTCTTCTCGGTCTCGTAGGCTATCTTCTCAATGTCGGCGAACTTCACGCTGTTGTCCACCAGCAGGGCGAGGTCGCGTCGCACGGCGGGGAACTTGGTCAGCTCCTTGTAGCTCACCTTCACGGCCTTGGCGGCTTTCATCACCTGCTTCCAGTTGATGTCGGCGTAGTAGACCTCGTTGTCGATGTCGAATGCCTTCTGTATCTTCTTGGCCACGATGCCGAGCATGGCCAACAGCTTGCCGCCCTTGGTGTAGTAGCCGATGGCTGTGGAGTAGATGTTGTTCTCCAGCGGAGCGATGTCCATGGCCTTCACGCTGAGTCCCAGGCGTTGGAAGATGTTCTCCACGTAAGCCTTCAGCTCGTAGACCGACGATGCCTCGTCGGGGTGAGCCCACGAGTTGGCCACACGGTTGCCGGTCACCCACAGGCCCATGTGCGAGTCTTCCTTGTAGGCTGCCAACGGCCGCTCGGGGTCCTTGGCCTCGGCGTTGTAGGCGTAGCAGTTGCCACACTCGAAGAAGCGCAGGTCGGCGTTCTTGCGGTTGGCGTTGTGGGCTATGCTCTCCAGTCCGCCGAAGAGCAGGGTCTGACGCATGCAGTTGAGGTCGGCGCTCAGGGGGTTCATCAGCATCACCAGGTTCTTGGCGGGATATGCGTCCAGCTCGTCGTAGTAGGCCGCGCGGGTGAGCGAGTTGTTCAGTATCTCGTTGAATCCCTGTCCTGCCAGCTGCTCGCCTATCAGGTTCTGCAGCTTCTGCCACTTGTCAACCTCGCCCTTGGTCGTCAGGCTCGACTTCAGTGTGTCGGGAATCTCCACGTTATTGTAACCGTAGACGCGGAGCACATCCTCCACCACGTCGCAGGGGCGCTGCACGTCCACGCGGTAGGGTGGCACCAGCAGCGAGAGGCCTTCGGCGTCTTCCTTCACCACCTTCATCTCCAGGCTCTCCACGATGCTCTTGATGGTGGAGGCAGGTATCTCCTTGCCGGTGAGCGAGTGCACGTAGTCGTACTTCAGCTCCACGGGGAAGTCTGCTATCGGATGGGGATAGAGGTCCTTGATGTCCATCGAGATGGTTCCGCCGGCGAGTTCCTTCACCAGCATGGCGGCCTGCTTCAGGCAGTAGATGACGCCGTTGGGGTCGATGCCGCGCTCGTAGCGGAACGAGGCGTCGGTGCTCAGTCCGTGGCGGCGGGCAGCCTTGCGAATCCATGTGGGGTGGAAGTAGGCGCTCTCCAGGAACACGTTCTTCGTCTCCATGGTGGTGCCGGAGTCCAGACCGCCGAACACACCGCCTATGCACATCGGCTCCTCGGTGTTGCAGATCATCAGGTCACGCTCGTCGAGCTTGCGCTCCACGCCGTCCAGTGTGACGAACGGTGTGCCTGCGGGCATGGTCTTCACAATGATGCGTCCGCCCTTTATCTTGTCCGCGTCGAAGCAGTGGAGGGGCTGTCCGTAGGCGTGGAGTATGTAGTTGGTGATGTCCACGATGTTGTTGATGGGTCGGAGGCCGATGGTGCGCAGCTTGTCCTGCAGCCATGCGGGGCTCTCCTTCACCGTCACGCCCTTTATCGTCACGCCGGAGTAGCGCGGGCAGGCCTCGGTGTTTGCCACTTCGATGTCGATGTTCAGGTCGTGGTTGTCCACCCGGAAGTCGTCCACCGAGGGGCGGCTGATGGCGGTCTGCTGGCCGTTCTGGATGAGGTATGCGTAGAGGTCGCGCGCCACACCGTAGTGCGAGCAGGCGTCGGCGCGGTTGGGTGTGATGTCCACCTCTATCACGTAGTCGCTCTTCACGTTATAGTATTCCTTGGCGGGAGTGCCGGGCACGGCGCTCTGGGGCAGCACGATGATGCCGGCATGGTCCGTGCCGATGCCTATCTCGTCCTCGGCGCAGATCATTCCGTTGGACTCCACGCCGCGGAGTTTCGATTTCTTTATGGTGAAGCACTGGTCGCCGTCGTAGAGTTTGGTGCCCAGTGTGGCCACCACCACCTTCTGTCCTGCCGCCACGTTGGGTGCGCCGCAAACTATCTGCACAGGGTCGCCGCTGCCTAGGTTGACAGTGGTCACATGCATGTGGTCGGAGTTGGGGTGAGGCGTGCAGGTCAACACTTCACCGATGACCAGGCCTTCAAGGCCGCCTTTGATGGTCTGCACTTCTTCGACAGCGTCCACCTCCAAGCCTATGGAGGTGAGGGCCGCGGCCACCTGGTCGGCGGTCAGGTCGAACTGTACGTACTCTTTCAGCCAATTGTAAGAGATATTCATATCTGACTATGTTTTATGTAATTTCCAAAATAATGCGCAAAGTTACTAAGTTTTTTTAGTCCCGAGTAACTTCGCACGATTTTTTTAGTGATGACCCGCGGAAAGCCTTCGCTCAGCGCTCCCCTCGCCCATCGGAGACAGACGTTCGCGGGGCGCGAATCCATGCCGCGCGAGGCCCTTGCGGACGAGTTTGTCAAAGGGGCCGGAAGCCCCCAAGTGTAGGGAGTTCCACGGCGTCGGCCTGGCGCGCACCTCCTTTAGATCAGAACGGAGGCGCGTCGTTGGAGCCCGACAGGAATTCGGGCGGGATGTCGCCCGAGGGCGGTATGGGCTGCGGGGCGGCCGTGTCAGCGTTCATGCGCGACGACATCTGCATACCCTCTCCCGGGAGCGACGAGAGGCTCTCGTCGTCGAGGTTCTGGAATCGGACATACTCGCCCCGGAAGCGTAGCTTCACGATGCCCGTGCCACCGTTGCGGTGCTTGGCCAGGATGATCTCCGCCATTCCGTGCGTGTCCTGGTTGTCCTCGTCCTGGTATATCTTGTAGTACTCCGGGCGGTGGATGAAGCACACCATGTCGGCGTCCTGCTCTATAGAGCCCGACTCGCGCAGGTCGCTCAGCTGCGGGCGCTTGCCCTGGTTGCCCTCGCGGTTCTCCACGCCACGGTTCAGCTGGCTCAGCGCGATGATGGGGATGTTCAGCTCCTTGGCCAGGCCCTTCAGCGACTTCGAGATGGTGGCCACCTCCTCCTGGCGGTTGCCGAAGGACATTCCGCTGGCGTTCATCAGCTGCAGGTAGTCGATGATGATGATCTTCACCCCATGCTCGCGCACCAGGCGTCGGGCCTTCGTACGCAGCTCGAAGACGGAGAGCGACGGTGTGTCGTCCACGTAGAGGGGCGCGTCGTAGAGGTTCTTTATCTTATAGTCCAGCTGTCCCCACTCGTAGTCGGCCAGCTGTCCGCTTCGTATCTTCTCGCTCGGTATCTCGCAGACGTTGCTTATCAGACGGTTCACCAGCTGCACGTTGCTCATCTCCAGCGAGAACACGGCCACGGGCGTTTGGTAGTCCACGGCCATGTTCTTGGCCATGGAGAGCACGAAGGCGGTCTTTCCCATAGCCGGTCGGGCGGCTATGATCACCAGGTCGGAGTTTTGCCATCCGCTGGTCTTCTTGTCCAGGTCGTGGAATCCGCTTGCCAGTCCGCTCAGTCCGTCGGTGCGGGCGGCGGCCTTCTGCAGCATCGTGTAGGCGTCGTTTATCACGGGGTTTATCTGCGTGTAGTCCTTCTTCAGGTTCTGTTGCGAGATCTCGAACAGCTTTCCCTCGGCCTCCTGCATGAGGTCGGCCACGTCGGTGCTCTCGTCGAAGGCCTGCGTCTGTATCTGACTGGTGTAGGTGATGAGCTGCCGGGCGAGGTACTTCTGCGCGATGATGCGCGCGTGGTACTCAATGTGGGCGGACGACAGCACGCTGCCGCTCAGCTGCGAGATGTAGAAGGGTCCGCCCACCTCGTCCAGGTCGCCGGTCTTCTTCAGCTGCTCGGTGACGGTGAGTATGTCCACCGGCTCCTGTCGCATGGCCAGTGTGCTGATGGCCTTGTAAATCAGCTGGTGGCGGTGTTCGTAGAACGTCTCGGGGCGGAGTATCTCGCTCACCAGCGAGTATGCGTCGCCCTCTATCATCAGTGCGCCCAGCACCACCTTCTCCAGCTCCGTGGCTTGCGGCTGCACGTGTTCCATGTCGCCCACCACGGCCGGTTCGCCGGCGCCGCGTCTGGTCTGTCGTCTTCTTGTCGTTTCTCCTGGCATAACTTTTTTCCTCCTTCGTTTGGGACGGCAAAGATAGTGAATCGTGCGCAAAAGCCTCCCATCGCGCCCCGAAATTATTTTGGCGCGGCGCTGGGGGTATACCTTATTATATTAATATAGAGCCCCCCTCTCGTGGAGTATTTCTTTCCCTTCGGAAGTAATCTTTTTCCAATTTTCCGCATAGGAAAATGACGAGCGAAATGACGAGCGAGCTTTGTAGCGCATTGATTTTTCAATGACTATTTTCCACACCTCCCGGCGCGGCTTTCATTGCCTTATATGGTCAAGCCTAAATTTTTAGTGAAGCAATATTCGGTCGTATCGACTAGATTTAATATCTTTACGCCATGATTGTAGCATAAGTTGACATGGACGTTGATCAAGAGGTTGATTTTCAAGTGAATCAGATAGGAAAATCGAGCTCTCCGTTGGCAAGAGGTACGGCAACAGCTCGCTGTCTTGACCTGCAACAGCTCCATATGCCAAGGTGCTGCAGTTCCACCACATCGCTATAAACAAACGAAAGACATTCACAATATGAACGACCCAAAGACGCTAACAACAGCAGAGACATCGTTTGTGGACGATGCTCGCAATATCGTTTCGACAGCCAAGAAACAGTCGCTCAAAACTGCCAACCTGATGGTAGTGGTGAGCAATTGGCTGGTGGGCAGACGCATCGTCGTGGAAGAGCAGAACGGCAAGGACCGCGCGGAATACGGTCAGCATATCACCGCGATAGCTTCGCGTGAACTGACAAGGACTTTCGGTAAGGGGTATGGCGAGACCACATTGAAGAGCTTCCGCAAATTCTATTTGCAGTTTTCCGATTTGCAAATTCGGCAACCACTGCTTGCCGAATTTGCAAAAAGAGTTCCCTCAATACGGCAAGCACCGCTTGCCGAATCGGGTGCTGCCGCTCCGGAACTGTCCTTCCGGACGGACCATCCCTTTCCCAAGCCCTTTCCCTTCGAAGGGAAAGGGGTGTGACCGGCTGACGCCAGGCTAAGGTATCGGCAGCGGAGCCTGTGCCCTAA
>CAYZVH010000020.1:0-28743 GCA_964481755.1 uncultured Bacteroides sp.
ACGTCCTGCCTTCCGACGAAAAGATTGTGTTGGGAGGCGCCACGGGAGACATCATTCTCTCTGCCGACAACACCGAAGCGTTGGTCATGACCCTCTATTGGAACGGTGACGGACAATTGTCGCTCTCCGACACTCTGTTGCAGGCACCTGTCAACGCCGCCGAGGAGACCATCCAGTTCTCCGCCGACGAAGCCTTCACCACCACGGTGGACATCAGCATGGACAAAGGCGTGCGCTACCGCCAGTTCCAGTGCGAGGAGTTCAACTCCCTGCTCACCCGTCTGGGCTATGCCGACGGCGTGCTGTCACCCCTCTACATCCGTGTGCGCTCCGTCCTGGCCAACAACCAGACACCCGCTTACTCTCAGACCATGAAGGTGAACGTGCAACCTTATCGCATCTACCTCATCTACGGTACCGTGCTCGACAAGAGCTACGCCGAGACCGGCATGTCGCTGGCATCGCCCACCGAGAACGGCATCTACCAAGGCTTCTTGGGCGTGGGCGGTTGGTACAACTGGTACATGCGCGAGGCCAACAACATCGTGTGGGGTAACGTGGGCAAGGACAACAGCACCTTCCTCGCCTCCTCCGACGACAGCAAGTGGAACTTCTGGTTCCCCAGCCTGACGGGATGCTACTACACCACCGTCAACACCACTGGCACAAAGCCCTACTGGACCGCACTCTACGTCAACAACCTCACCGTGGCCGGTGACCTCAGCGGCGAGATGACCTATAATCAGAAGGCCAACCAATGGACCATGGAGGTGAACCTCACCGCAGCCAGCACCCTGTCGGTAACCATCAGCGGAGCCGGTAGTCTCTACGACAACTCCACCACCGATGCCGGTCCGGCGAAAGACCAGACCGTGGCCTTTGGCGGCACGAGCGACCAGCTCACCTTCGGCGAGACGGGCAGCGCCATCTCCGTGGATATGCCTGCCGGCAAGAGCTACCTGGTGCTCGACCTCTCCAACCCGTTGGCATGGACCCTGCAGAGCGGCGAGGCTCCACAGGATGAGACCGTCGGCACACAGCTCTTCTTCTCTGGCCTCGTAGACTGGAGCGGCTTCTCCGACTACCTCACCCTCTACGATGAGTCTACCAAGGCCTACGGCGGCGCTCACTACATCAACTCCGAGTGGGGCTACCGCGCTTATCCCGAGGAAGATTGGAACAAAGCCTACAAGGGTGCCGACGGCGCTACGGGCACCAGCGGCTCACTGGTCTACACCACCGAGAACGACGGTAACATCCCCGCTCCCGAGGAGGGTCTCTATGTGATGGACTTCAAGTTGGATGCGCTGACCTATAGCCTCACCAAGATTACCTCCGTAAGCTATGCCGGACTCAACGACGACTGGGCCATGAAACCCATGACACAGTCCGCTGACAACAAGGAGGTGTTCACCGCAGAGTTCGTGAAGACGGCCAACACCCCGTGGGGCGTGAAGATCTACTTCAACGACAGCTGGGACATCTTCTTCGGTGGCGGCAGCGGTACACTGATGCTCGGTAAGGACGGATTCGACGGCGACAACGAGTTGACTGTTGGCGAGACCTACATCCTTACTATTGACTTGGGTAAACAAACGTATACATATTCTCTTAAATAACAGATTTCAATGAAAATGAGTACTTTATTATATGCATGGGCGCTGGCCACCACCTTGGTGTGTGGCTCGTGCACCGAGGACGGTCCGGTAACCAGTCCGCGACAGGACAACAGTTCAGCCACCGTAGTGAAAGAGACTGGCTTCGCCCGTGGGGCGGATGTCAGCTGGGTCACCCAGCTGGAGGCTGAGGGCAACAAGTTCTACACCCCCGGCGACGACCGCCAGGAGATGGAGTGCATGCAACTGCTGCGCGACTACTGCGGTGTGAACTCCATCCGTCTGCGGGTGTGGGTCAATCCGAAGGCCGGCTGGAACGGCAAGGACGATGTGGTGCTGAAGGCCCTGCGTGCCGATAAGTTGGGCATGCGCGTGATGATAGACTTCCATTTCTCCGACACCTGGGCCGACCCGGGAAGTCAGACCAAGCCCGCCGCATGGGAGTCCCTCTCGCTGGACGGACTGAAAACGGCTGTGGCTGACCACGTGAAGGATGTGCTCACAGCACTGAAGGATGTCGACGTCACCCCCGAGTGGGTGCAGATAGGCAACGAGACCCGTGGTGGCATGCTGCTGCCTACCGGCTCGGTGGACAATCCCAAGGAGTTGACCGCTCTCAACAATGCCGGCTACGATGCCGTGAAGGAGGTTTGCCCCGATGCCAAGGTGATCGTACACCTCGACAGCGGTAACAACCAGTGGTACTACGACCGTATGTTCGACCTGCTGGAGGAGAACGGTGGCAAGTACGACATGATAGGCATGTCCGTCTATCCCTACTGGGCCGAGCAGGCTGGCGAGACCGGAGGCTGGAGCAAGGTGGCAGATGACTGCATCGCCAACATCACCCACCTGAAGCAGAAGTACAACAAGCCCGTGATGATTTGCGAGCTCGGCATGCCCTACGACCAGGCAGCGCTCTGCAACCAACTCATCACCAAGATGATGACCGCCGATGTGGAGGGCATCTTCTACTGGGAGCCCGAGGCACCCGCAGGCTACAACGATGGCTATACACTGGGTTGCTTCGACAATGGCGCGCCCACCGAAGCCCTCGATGCATTCAAACAAATAAAGTAAGCGCAGATGAAATATAAAGTTATGACGGTAATGGCTCTCTTGGGAGCCATTACCTCCCCCATGAAGGCCGACCGCCTGGTGACTACCCTCCACGATGGATGGCAGTTCACCAAGGGCCGTCCCACAACCACAACCCAATGGCAACAGGTGCGTGTGCCCCATGACTGGGCCATCTACGGACCTTTCGACCGCGCCAACGACCTACAGAGCGTGGCCGTGAAACAGAATGGAGAAACCCGCGAGACTATGAAGACAGGTCGCACGGGCGGACTCCCCTTTATCGGTCAAGGTACCTACAAGACCATCTTCCAGGTGGCCGACACCACCAACCGCTGCATCACCCTCCTCTTCGACGGAGCCATGAGCAACGCCCATGTGAAGGTCAATGGTCAGGAAGTGGCCTACTGGCCCTATGGCTACAACTCCTTCTATGCCGATGCGGCTGGGGCTGTACGTCCCGGCGACAACGAACTGGTGGTGGAGCTGGAGAACTTCGAGCGTGCCTCCCGTTGGTACCCCGGTGCCGGACTCTACCGCAATGTGCACGTAGTGAATACTGACCGCGTACACATCCCCGTGTGGGGCACCTACCTCACCACTCCGGTGGTGTCAGCCGCTGAGGCTTCCGTACGGCTCGAACTGGAGCTGGTCGGATGCACCAAAGGCGAACAAGTGGAGATAACGACCGACTTGATTGATCCGGACGGCACAACGGTGGCCATGGACAAGTCAGTCTACACAGCCCATGGTCAGAAGTTCTGTCAAAACTTCCTTGTGGCCAATCCCCAGCTTTGGAGCACAGAGCACCCCATACGCTACACGGCCCGCACCACGTTGCGTGTCAATGGTCAAGAGGTGGACAGCTACGACACCCCCTTCGGTATCCGCAAGTTGGAGTACATCCCGCTGAAGGGATTCTTCCTCAATGGTGTGGAGACAAAGTTCCGGGGTGTCTGCTTGCACCACGACCTTGGCCCGTTGGGCGCGGCTGTCAATGAGTCGGCCCTGCGCTATCGCATAGAGCAACTCAAGGATATGGGCGTCAATGCCATCCGCACCTCCCACAACATGCCTGCCCCCGAACTGGTGGACCTTTGCGACGAGATGGGTGTGATGCTGATGGTGGAGCCGTTCGACGATTGGGGCTTCCGCCCGAAGTCGCCCAATGGATATGGTGCCTTCTTCAATGAGTGGGCCGAGCGCGATGTGACCAACATGGTGAAGCGCTACCGCAATAACCCTTCGGTGGTGATGTGGTCCATCGGCAACGAGGTGCCCAGCCAGTGGGGACCCGATGGTGTGTCCGAACTGGTGATGCTACAAGACCTGGTGAAGTCGCTCGACGCCACCCGCCCAGTCACCTGCGGTATGGACCAGATTCGTTGCATTCTCGACAATGGCTTTGCCGCCGCCCTCGATATCCCCGGCTTCAACTACAAGCCGCAACACTATCAGCGTGCCTACGACAAGTTGCCGCAGAAACTTATCCTTGGTTCGGAGACAGCCTCCACGGTATCCTCGCGTGGCAAGTACTACTTCCCCGTGACGTTCGGTGGGGACCACAATGTGGTGATGCACCCCGATAACCAGTCAAATAGCTACGACAACGAGACCTGCTCGTGGAGCAACCTGCCGGACATCGACTTTCTGATGGACGAGCAGCCATGGGTACTCGGTCAGTTCATCTGGACCGGCTTCGACTACCTAGGCGAGCCTTCGCCTTATGATACCGACGCTTGGCCTAGTCACAGCTCCGTCTTTGGTGCCATCGACCTGGCGTCGCTTCCCAAGGACCGTTTCTACCTCTACCGCTCCCTGTGGAACACGCAATCGCCTACGCTTCACGTCCTTCCGCACTGGAACTGGGCGGGCCGCGAGGGTGAGGTTACGCCGGTGTTTGTTTACACTTCCTATCCCAAGGCCGAGCTCTTCATCAATGGCAAGAGCCAAGGCGTACGTGCGAAGAACGACTCTACCCTGCAGACCCGTTACCGCCTGATGTGGAACGAGACGGTCTACGAACCGGGTGAACTGAAGGTTGTTGCTTATGACGAGCATAACCAACCCGTAGCCGAGCATACCGTACGCACCGCCGGCAAGCCCCATCACTTAGTGGCTACTGTCAATCGTAAGTCTCTCGCCGCCAATGGCGACGACTTGGCCTACGTCACCGTGCAGGTAGCTGACAAGGATGGCAACCTCGTGCCCACCGACTCCCGTCGGGTGAAGTTCACCATTACGGGCGCCGGCACCTTTGAGGCCACCGCTAATGGCGACCCCACCTCGTTGCTCTCATTCCAGCAACCTCAGATGGATCTCTTCAGTGGTGCCGCCACCGCCATCGTCCGCAGTGCCACTCAGCCAGGCGAGCTCCTCTTCAAAGCATCAGCCTCCGGAGTGAAGCCCGTCACGCTGAAGATTCCCGTCAAGTAGTTTTGTTCAATAGGTACATAAATAAGAATAGGCATCTTCCTAATTTCACAATCTGGAAGATGCCTTTAATATTAAGAGAGAGAATATAATCGATATTGATATATCCTTAGTTTATTATTGCTCCAAGTGGTAGAGCTGTTGGAGTGAGCTGTAGAGGTCAGTCAGGCTCATCTCGGCGAGATTAGAACGGATGAACTTCGTAGCGCGTGCTTTCACGGCCTTGTCGTTCATGTCGATCATGTCGGTGAGGGTAGAGATCAACGTGTTCTTCGTCATTTCATCCATTCCTTTGAACTCCTTCTCGCAGTAGTCCAGCAATGCGGATGAACCGCCTTGGGCACGAACCTCAATCACCTTGAAGATGCCATTGAACTTCTTAGCCAATCCGGCTTTGCTGATGTTGTCCTTCAGAGTCTGGTAGTCGGCGTCCACCTCTTTCTGGCCCATGTACTCCATCAAAGCGTGTCCATAGAGACCTTCCATCACCTCTTGTACCTTCGTCTTAGTAGGCTCGGCAAACTTGTCGTGGTTGGCTATCATGAACTTGGCCATGTCAGAGTCCAATGACCGTATGTACTTTGTGTAGAGGAAGGAATTCTCGTTGGCCAGCTTCTGTGCGTCTGTCAGACTGTTGAAGTAGTTGTTGACAACGTTCATAGCTTCTGCTACCTTGGCTTCGTCCGGCTTGCGTCTGTTCTTGGAAGCTTCTTCCATCAAGTTTTTAGCGTATGCTGCCACTACCTTGGCTGTACGTTCGCCACCTTCGTAGCGTGCCTTCACCCGTTCCGGACTCAAGTCGGGGTTGGCGATGGCCTCGATATCGTCAATAAAAGCTTGTCCGTCGAAGTTACCGCCCACTTTCGTGCCTACCAGTTTGCCTGTGGCATCGACGATAACAAAGGTAGGATAGGCATTCACTTTAAATGTCTTGGCCAGTTCGGCAGCTTCTTTCTCGGCATCGTACTTCACGCAGACGAACTTAGCGTTGAAGTAGTCGCCCACCTCTTTCTGTGGGAATATCTGGTTGGCCATCACCTTGCAAGGTCCGCACCATGAGGTGTAGAAGTCGATGAATACCATTTTGTTCTCAGCCTTCGCCGCTGCCTTCGCCTCATCGAACGTGATGTGGCGGAAGTTGGTCTGTGCCATTGCCGGCAGAGCCAACACAGCGGCCACTGCCATAAGGATTTGTTTCTTCATAATTTTAGAGTTTAGCGCGTTTTTATAATAAAGACGGCTTACCCTGCATTTAGGGTACTGGATAAGCCGTCCATTTCATCTTTTTTAATCTTTCTTGGGGGATGCGATGAGATCGTTCATCTGATTGATTTGCCTATCGATGCGTTTGATGGCCTTCTCGTCTGTACTATCCAACGCTTTCTTCTGTTTCTCCAGCGCCTTTATACATTTCTTTGCCATCGGCTCCACGTCCTTGCCCGCATTCTCCAGCTCGCTCAACATCGAATAGTATATCCAATAATCACGAATGTCATACTTACTGAAGATTTTTGCCTGCTTGTATGCCTCGTCGGTATTCTTTTCGAGGAAGGCTACATAATAGCGGTAGTAGGCACCTATCTGCTCAGCCTCTTTCACCTTCTCCGATTTCAGCTTGGCCACATACTCATCCAACTTGTTGAAGTCGTACGATGCCAGTTTCTTCCCATCGAAGGTAGCGAAGTGGAAGGGGTGATTCTTCAGAACGTTGTAGAACTTGTCGTCGGCCTTTTTGCCATATTTGGCTATCAGCACCTCTTTGTCTGCATACATCGTCTGGAACAAGGGGTCGTCCAGCTGGTCGATGCAGTTGCAGAACATGTCGAAGTACTCTTGGTTGGCGGCTAGGTCGGCAGCGGTCTTCCCTTTCAGGTACTCCGACACCACCTTGCTTATCTCGCCCTGCATCATGTTCGCACGCAACTCATCGATGTACTCCTTGACGAATGCCTCGGATCGTTCACCGTTCTTGTAGCGTTTCATCATGGCAGCTATGCCGGTCTCGGTGTTGGCGAGTCCTGCCTCTGTCTTTTGTTTGAATGTCTCGGTGTCCATCGATCCGCTCATGCGGAAGAGCAGTTCGCCCTTACTGTCGAGGAACAGGAAGGTGGGGAAGCAGCTTACGTCGTAGCGTTTACTCATGTCGGGCCCTTCGCCCTTCTCCATATCCATTTTCATGCATACGAACTTCGGGTTGAGGTAATCGCCCATTTCTTTCTTCGGGAACTCTTTTGCCGCCATCATCTTACAAGGCCCGCACCAAGAGGTATAACAGTCGATCATGACCATTTTACCCTCTTGTGCCGCGGCTTGTAAGGCTTGCGCAAATGTCAGTTCCCTGAAGTTGGTCTGTGCCTGCAACGCAGAGCATGCAACCAAAGCCAACATACAGATGAATTGTTTGCGTTTCATATATTTACTTGTTTAGAGGTTTAAGTTCAGCAATTAGTCAACGGTTACCCAATTACCATACATTGCATCCATCATTGAGAATTTAGGCGTTATGAAACGGACGTTGTTTACCCGTCCTGTGCCAGATGCTTTCAGTATGGGTTGTCCATCAGGTTGTCCACCTACCATATTGTAGAAATAGAGGTGATACTCGTTGTTGCCTGACTTCGTTCCGATAACCAGATAATCGAATTCGTCGCTCATGCTACCGAATCGTCCTGGTGCGATATATTGGTTGGACACGTAGTTGATTGTCTCACCACTACCAATGCCTTGCAGTGCCATCTCTTTTTCATCACCTGATGTCCAATCATAGCCATAAAGCTTGTTGTCGTCTACACTATATATGTAATAACCTTGTTGGGCATTCACACGTACAATGTCACTTTTGGCGACGTGCTTGGAAGAGTCGACGTTGTATTTAGCTGTGAATGTCGCGCTATAAGCATCAAGCTCGTATACAACGCGCTCCTTCGTTGTCTTGTCCTGCAAAATGAACAAAGCTCCAGCGTAGGTGTTACTGCCGGCTCCAACGCACTCGTAATTGGACAACTGCAACTCAGTACCATCGGACTCAGTTACCAGAGTGATACCTCCATTGTAGTCAACTTGATAGAAGTTGTGACCGTCCTGGTCCCAATAAATGGAGTTCATATTGTTATATACGATATAGGTGCTACCACCTGTTTGTACGGGCGACGTTCCATATTTGCCTGAGTAATAGCTTCCGTTAAAGACATTCATAATGACCGAGCAAACTCCCTTATTGGAGAAGTAGTGAGTATCAAACATTCCTGTTTGTATGCCATAAGGAATCTCATCATCACCGAATGTACCATAGAACATATTGTCCTGGTTGTAGATTTCCTTCAAGTCCGTAGAACGGAATGCGGAAATCTTTCTCTGGTCGGTAGCCACACATATCATATTGGTGCCACTTATTTTATTGGTTTCCGGATTGATGTAATTGTGTGCATAAGCAATAGTCAAGTTTACCGGAGCTCCTTTCATCGCTCCCTCCTCCTGTGACTGTGCCAACATGTTCTCACTAAAAGTTCCATCCTTCAACAGCAAATCAAGGTCTGAATTACCGTCTGTTGTCTCCTTCAAGATGTAAAAACCTTGAGAGAATTGAGTGGTAGCTATCAGTTTGGCAGTCTTAGTCACTGCATAGCCATTGCTCTTGGCCGATACTTTTAAGCAGATTGTATAGGTATCCGCAGCGAGCTTAACCTCATAGCTCAAATTCTTCTCAGTGGAGATTTCTGTAGGTTGCTCATATTCTGTTAAACCATATGAATTCTGTACAGGTACAATCGTCCACAGGTATTCCAAGTCGCTTTCGGGGTAGCCCGTCTCAATGCTAGGATTGATTTCCAACTTCTGACCAGTATAGGAAACCATTGTATAGGTGGATTGGTCGAAGTCCGCAATGGTTATATCCGATATCGGCTGACCTTCCTTGCTGTCGTCCTCGAAGCATGAGGTCAATGTGAGTCCAACTCCCAAGAGCAAGACTATCAACTTCTTATTTAATATGTCTTTTATCATAATTGTTGCATTTTTAAGATGAATAAAATCTTCATTCGCTGCCGATTAGGACCAGGGGTCGTCTATCTCGAATTTAACGGGTGTTCCGTCTTCTTCAAGCAGTACACCCAATCCGTTTGCAACACGCTCTGCATTTACTTCTTCCAATTTTTTAGCGAAGTAAGAGCCCAGATACTCCACATATCCGTAGTCAGCTAAAGAATCTATATAATCTTCGTCCCACCGTTCACCTGTAACATCAATCATGAACTGGTGCACACCTTTGGTGTAAACACTTATGTAATAATCTAGACTACCACGTTCCCAGTTCGATGGCTTCGACAATTGGTCGGAAATGGTTATTGTGCGGTAGCGGTCTGCTTCGTAACCTACCTTGAAGTTCTCGTTCTCCTTGATGGAAATCTCCAAGTTTACTACTCCGTTTTTCAGTGAAGCATCACGAAGCACTACGACAGGTATATCTGTGGATACTGCACCTGCTGGCATTACGTAGTATTTCTGCAGGCTCGGGTCGTCGAAGGCAACGTAGTGCTTGCCGGGGACGGCATCGTTTTCACTGCTCTCAACTTGTTCGATAGCTAAAGCACGGTCATAGTCTTTTACGAAACCTAGGGTGGTAACGGTCATCCACACAGTGTCCTGAGTTACCGACGAACCGCTGTAGACAAACGAATATTCTGTCTGATCTGATTCGTATGAACGCAACTCTTTAAAATTGAGCCAGCAAGTCTCTTCGTTGTATACCGGCTGATCTTTTTCACAACTTGTCATTCCCGTCAGCCCTGCGAGTAATAACAATGTATATATACTTTTTCTCATGTTCTTACAAAATTAGTCGGGGTTATATTCCGTATTGGGGAGTGGCAACAGGTAGTCTGCCTCAGTTGCCTTACCACCGGTGAGTGGTCTCCAAAGAATTGTAGCGGAGTTGAGGCGCTTGTACATAAAGAACATCTGTCCCTCTGCAAAGAACTCACGTCGGTACTCTGCCAGTAAGCCGTCCTTCAAGGCTGCTTCGTCAGCGAACGGGTCTTCTGTGAGCAAAACATCGTGGCTACGTTGGTAAGTGATGTAGAGGCTATTGGATTCCGCTAATGTAGGTGCGGTCTCTGTCGCAATCAAGTATATCTCTGACATACGCAACATCGGGATAAACTTATTGTAGTAGATCGCATTATCGGCATCATCCTCATACCAATATTTCTTAATAGCCCAATAAGGCATGCCAAAGTTATCTGTGATGTTCTTGTTCCATACGGCACGGTAGCGGTTGTCCGAAGCTGTGTTTACTCCTCTAAATAATGTGTTGTATTTGGATGCACCTACCATATAATAGTAACCTGATCCATAGTTTGATGATTCACTAGAGGAAGTCTCGCCAATCAACAAGTTTACCGTATAGTCCTTCAAATCGTATTTGCTCAGTTTGAACAGACCTTCACCTGGCAGAGCATAGCGGTTCACACCTTTAGCTAAGTCTGTGCTGCCACTCAACTTGAAGCGAGGCTCTCCGTCTTCGTCCTTCGCATTGATGATGCTCATAGCTAAATTGTATGCCTCGGTTTTCTCTCCTAGGTAGAGAGCCATGCGGGCATGCAAAGCAACTACAGCCCAGTAGTTCAAGCGGAACGTACGATTCTCGAGGAAATCGTCATCGGTGTCGTTGCCTGTGCTGAGCGGGTCATTGGCTTTCAATAATTCTTCTGCCTTTGTGATGTCCACTTTCAGGTTCTTCACGTACTCGTCGAATGAGTAGTATGAAGGCATCTCGTCCAGGCTGGTGATATAGGAGTAGGGGAGGTCTACCGTGGTTGTGCCACCTACAGGTACTTGACCGAAGAGGCGGAGAATATCGAACTGGCAATAGGCACGCAGTGCGTAAGCCTCACCTTCGATGACTCCACGAACGACACCATCCTTGATGACGTCACCATCTTCCTCAATGTGTTTGAGCAATACATTGGCCTGTGTGATGACGTTGAACAATCCGCCATACATAGTTTTAAAAGAGGTTACCGCATCGTCAGCCTCGTAGTTGTGACGCTGCAAATAATAGTTTGTGCTTAGACCCGAGCTAGCTGACGTTTGGTTCCAGAGGTTGGCCAACGACTCGATGTCGGTCATAGTCAGCTTCTCGCCGTAGATATCTCGGCTGCCCATCTGCATGTAGCAACCTGTCAGCGCACTGCGGAAACCTTCGTAGGTGCTGAAGAGGTCCTCTTCCTTCTCTTCCGTGTCCGACTTCACGTCCAACCAGTCGTTGCAGGAAGTCGACAGACCAAGGAGAAGCATTAAAGCGATATATATTTTATTTTTCATTGTTTCTGCGATTTATCGTTTGTATTTAGAACATTAATTTCACACTTGCCTGGATGTTACGTGCGAACGGATAGGAGAGACCGCGCTCAACCTTCACGGATGACCAGTAGAAGAGGTCAGACATGTTCACACCGAAGATGACTGACTCCAACTGAGCCTTGTTCTTCAGCCACTCGCTGTCCCAACGGTATTGCAGACCTACGGACTGCAGCTCCAGTACATTGTCGTCCATCACGAAGCGTGATGTCGCTTTAGATGTGATGGCGGAAACTTTCTTGAAGGCAGCGACGTCGCCAACTTGAAGCCAACGGCTCGTTAATACGCGCTCATCCACGTTCTGGTTCTTGATGACTGTGCTGGTTACCTCTACGCGGTCACGCAGGGTTGAGTTGTACATCTGACCACCCCAGTGGAAAGCGAATGAGAGATTGAAGGTGAAACCTTTCCAGCTAAGCATGGAGCTGAGGATACCTCTGTACTTCGGATCTTTCTGGCCGAGGTAAACACTGTTGGAAATCTTCCAAGTGTCAGTAACGTTTCCGTCTTTGTCCAAATAGAGTTCGTTACCTGTACTCGGGTCGATACCCAGTGAACGTACACCATAGATGGCGTTCTGCGGACGACCTACCTGCAGCAGGTTAGAGATTTCGACATTGCTGCTTGAGTTGAGGTACTTCTCGTTCTGGGCCTGGATGTCAGCCGAGAGTTCGGTAATCTCGTTCTTGTTGTACATCAACTGACCGCTCAGCATCCAGTTGAAGTGATGTTTGGCATCGCGGATGATGTAAGCGCTCAATGAAGACTCGAAACCGATGTTCTTCACAGCACCTACGTTGGCAAGGTATGAGCTGAATCCCATAGAAAGGGGCATGTCCATATAAGAAAGCAGGTCTTTAGTCTTCTTTGTATAGAAGTCGACGGTACCTTTGATGCGGTTGTTCCAGAGACCGAACTCGAGTCCTACGTTGAACTCGTCGGTGGTCTGCCAAGTCAACTTGCTGTTACCAAGACCTTGCATCACGGCACCGCTCCAACCCATATACTTCTGCCCTTGCTGGTATTCGTAAACAGTTGTAGAACCTGTAGAAGAGGTCAGCTGTGTACCAGTCTGTCCATAAGAGAGCTTGAGACGCAGGTTGTTGATAACCTCATTGCCTTTGAGCCACTTCTCGTTGTGGAGTGACCAACCGATACCGGCGCTCCAGAAGGGAGCGTACTTCTTGTCGCTACCGAAGTTGGAGTTACCATCCACGCGGTAAGAGAGGTCGACGTAGTAACGGTTGTCGTAGGTGTAGTTGGCGTTACCTGTCACACCCATACGACGGTAGAACGAGAACGAACCAGTAGGACGGGTGCTCTCGGCATACTGCTGTGCACTGGTCAGGTCGTTCACTGTCTCTGCTCCGAAACCTTCCATCGAGAAGTAGTACATCTTGCTCCTACTCTGCGAAGCGGAGAGGTCGAGACCGAAGTAGAGTTGGTGCTTCTCGTTCAGCGTCTTTGAGTAGGAAGCTGTCAAGTTAGCATCGTAGCTGTAGTCCTTACCAGTACCATAGTCATAGGTACCTTTGCGCAGCATACCGTCTTCTGTCTTGTAAGTTTTTGTGTTGAACTGTGAGTCATAGGGCGACACGAACTTGTCGCTACCGTTTTGTGTAGAAGACAATCCTAACTGACCGCGGACAATCATGCCGTCGAACGGATGCCATTCGATGGAGAAGTTGTTGGTTACGCTTTGGTAGTCAGATTTGTCGAAAGAAGCAAGTGAGGCATCGTACAGCGGGTTGCCTTGGTCGTTGTAGTCGCTCCACAATTTTACTAAGTTGCCATTCTCATCGTAAGGCGATTCGTATGGCTGCAGTTTGGCATATTCGCTGAATGTACCGTATTTGCTCTCGCGGCTACGGTTGATGCCTACAGAGGTGTAGTTGCGGAAGATTAAGTTCTTCACACGGTACATCAACGTGATGGCACCGCTGAAGTTACGACGCTCAGAGTCCTTCATGGCACCCTGTGTGTTGGTGTAGGCGGCAGAGGCACTCCAACGGAACTCCTCGCTACCACCCTCGAGACGGAGGTTGTAACGCTGACCTACGCCAGTGTGCAACGGCTTGCTCAACCAGTCGGTGTCTGTGCCCGAGAGCACTTTCTTCAATATTCTGTTGTATCTATTATCCAGCGTAAGTTGATCTGCAGGGTTTCCATCGCTGTCTGTATAGAGACCTACGGCTTTCTCCAGAGCCAACTTATCGGATGCGTTCAGCAAGTGGTAAGAGGAGATGTCGGGTACCTCGAAGGTGAGGCCTACCTCGGCGTTCACTCTCAGCTTGCCGGCTTCCGGCTCTTTGGTGATGACCACGATGACACCATTGGCACCACGTGAACCGTAGATGGCGGTGGCGGCGGCATCCTTCAGGATGTTGATTGACTCGATCTCATCGTCGTTGTAGTCCATCAACTTCTCCAGCGTAATCTCGAAACCATCCATGATGATGAGCGGGGTGTTCACCGTGTTCTTCTGCGACTCGTTGAACTCCTGCAGGTCTGTAGGAATGGAGGCGTTACCACGGATGTTGATAGACGGCAGGTTGTTAGGGTTACTACCATTGAGGTTATCTATCTGGAAGTTGATAGAAGCGTCGATATTCTTCAGGGTCTGCAGCAAGTTCTGGCCACGATACATATCGAGTTGCTCCTCCGTAACGGTGGCCACAGAACCCGTGTAGCTCTCTTTCGCTTTCTTGAAGATACCGGTTACCACTACCTCGTCCAGTTTCAGCTTCGAGCTCTCCTGCAGCACGAGGTCCATCTGGCGTGCGCCGTTGTATTGGATATCCACAGGCTCCATGCCGATGAAACTGAACGTCAGCGTCTCACCCGGGCGAACCTCAATCTCGTATTTACCGTTCATGTCGGTAGCCACACCGCGGTGTGTACCTTTCACCACCACAGCGGCACCGATTACCGGGTAATTGTCTTTGTCCGTGACCGTACCCACCAGTTTCTGTAGCTTCTGGTTGTTACTCGCACCCTTCTTAGTGATGGTAACCATCTTACCTTCCACCTTGAAGGTGAAGCCCGAATTGGCGAATGCCTTCCGCAGCACACTCTCAACGGACTCTTGGTTCGCTTTTACGCTCACGCGAGGAAACGAAGCCAACTGTTCATTGTTGTAGAGGAAGTCCATTCCCGTCTGTTTGTGGATAGCATCGAACAACTGTTTGATCGTTGCATTCTTCAGATCCAGTGTGACGACGGGAGTCTCCGCATTGGCGTTTACCTGTGTCGGTTGCTCGGGAAGCCGGTTGACGGCTCTGGCCGACAGAGGTTGTCCTAAAAGCATACCCGATATAGCAATCAGGTACGAAACTCTTTTTAGTTCTCTCTTCATACTTACATAATTAATATTTAAAGTTAAAGTATTATCTATTATCTCATTATTCTGATTTGTCGCTCAACAATCTCGTAGTCGATGTCGACGGTCGACCTTATAGCGTCCAGTATCACTCGAATGTTCTCGTAGCGGCTCACGTTGCCCGTGAAGTGGAGATGCGCCAACTGCTCGTCCTGGAACCGCACGTCCATATTGTACCACATCGAGAGCGTTTCCATGATGTTGCCCAGCGACTCATCGTCGAACACGAAGCGGCTGTGGTGCCACGCCGTGTAGGGTTCGAGGTTTGTCACCTCTTTATTCACCCGCGGCTCGTTGGCATCCCAGCGGGCCACCTCTCCCGGTGCCACCATCACCTCAGTCTGACCGGGAATGGTCATGCCCACGCTGCCTTCGTCTAACGCCACGATGGTGGTCTGTGGCGAGCGCGCGTTCACGCAGAACTTCGTACCGTACTGTTTGATGGAGACTCCGTTGGCATTCACGTAGAATGGTCGCAAGCTGTCCTTCGCTATCTCGAAGTAAGCCTCGCCTGTGAGGACCACCTCACGTTTGTTGGCATCGAAGTTAACCGGGTATTCCAGTGTAGAGAGGGAATTCAAGTGAATGTTGGTGCCGTCCGGCAAGGTAACGTGGTATTCGCCACCGCGTGGGGTCACCAGTGTATTCTTTAGATTGGTCTGCGCCTTCTTGGAAGGTTTGTAGGAGAGGCATCCGTTGTCCTCCGAAGCCATGGAGGCATCGTTGATGCGTATCCACCCGAACTCTTTGGAGTCGCCCAACTCCACGCGGGCTCCGTTCTCCAGAATGAGAGTGGCGCGTGCGCTACCGGGGACAATCTCTTCCGTGGCCGACTCGCTGTGGTCCAACGTGAGCCACAACGTGGTAGCCAGTACGATGGGCAATGCCCACGCGGCAGCCCAAAGGAGGCGGCGTCGGAAATGCATTTGTTTTACTGATTTGATGGATTGTATGCGTCGCAGGCGGTATTGCTCGTAGAGCTTACGGTAGTTTTTCCGTTTGTTGAGTTTCTCCATAAAAGCCTCGTGCGAAGGGTCTTCGTTGCGCCATTGACGCAACCGAGCGGACTCCTCTTCGGTGAGGATTCCAGCAACGTACTTGGCCAATAATGCTTCTATGTCCATATCTGTTCTTTCTTAATATATAATGTAAAAGGGACTGCGTATAGTTACCCCTTTGCTTAAATAACGAAAAGATTATTTAAGAGGGGTACATAAAATGCAAAATAATGCAGAAATCATTTTGGAATAGATAGGATGGTAATAGAAAAAGCTCTACCTTTGGCTCGTGATTTGTAAAACAAGAGAGCTATGGACGCAACGAATATACAATTGACCCAGATGGAAGTTATTCGACGGGTACTTAATGTCTCGGATATTAAACTACTTGACAAGATAAAGGATCTTATAGATGATAATAAGGAGTTGGTGGCGTATAGCTACGACGAAGAAGAAATAACTCCTGTAGTGAAAGAGGAGATAGAAGAGGCTCGTCGGGAATATCAAAGAGGGGAATCATTATGTTTCAAGGATGCTGCTGAAGCACAAAAATGGATGGACTCTCTATGAAGTACCATATCGCTTTCTCTAAGCAGGTGGAGAAGACTATCAAGAAATGGAAGAAGTCGAATCCTACATTGTTCAAGAAACTGCATGATATTCTTCCAGAGCTTGAAGAACATCCCGAAACTGGTACGGGTCATCCGGAACCCTTGAAGGGTGGTGGCTCGGTTACTTACTCTCGTCGATTGACCGCGAGTGATAGAATCATCTACGATATTTATAAGGAAGAGGTTGTCGTGCTTATCGTGAATGCCGAGGGGCATTATGACGATAAATAGGCATTCGGTATGGGTCTTTTCACGTTAAAACTGCTAATAATTTATATAGATTGGTGATATATTTGGTGGAGTCAAAGAATAAATGTATGTTTGTACACTTATTCTTAGAACCAAATATAAACTAATACCAATGAAAAAGAGACACATCGTATTCTCGTTGCTGGCTGCCGCGATGGCCGGAATGCCAGTGTACGCGCAGTCCGACGGATTGACGGACATGAGTAAAAGCCATTATGCAAAGATGTCGAATGTTCCCTTGGGAGCTGTCCGCTGGACCGACGGTTTCTGGGGCGAACGTTTCAATGTATATAGCAACGTGTCGTTGCAGAGCATGTGGAACACTTGGAACAATCCCGACGTGTCGCATGGCTTCCGCAACTTCGAGATAGCCGCCGGCGTATGCCCGGGCGAGCATTGGGGGCCTCCGTTTCACGACGGGGACATGTACAAGTGGCTCGAGGCTGTGGCCGCAGTCTATGCCGTTAATAAGAATCCCGAGTTAGACGCTTTGATGGACAAGTTCATCGAGATGGTGGTGAAGTCGCAACGCGAGGATGGCTACATCCATACGCCCGTCATCATCGACGAACGGAACAAGGGTATCGATACCCATGCCAAGAAGCAGACCGTCATAGGAACCAAGGTGGGGGCTGAGGACGAGAAGGGGGCTTTCGCCAATCGACTCAACTTCGAGACCTATAACCTCGGACACCTGATGATGGCCGGCATCACTCACTATCGGGCTACGGGCAAACGCACGCTGCTCGATGTGGCTATCAAGGCCGCCGACTTCCTGTGTCACTTCTATGAGACGGCCTCGGCCGAGTTGGCACGCAACGCCATCTGTCCGTCGCACTACATGGGCGTGGTGGAGATGTATCGCGCCACCGGCAATCCCCGTTACCTGGAGCTCTCGAAGAACTTGATTGACATCCGTGGCATGGTGGAGAACGGTACCGACGACAATCAGGACCGCATCCCCTTCCGCGACCAGTACAATGCCATGGGACATGCTGTGCGCGCCAATTATCTCTATGCCGGAGTGGCCGACGTCTATGCCGAGACCGGCGAGGAACAGCTGATGAAGAACCTTACCAGCATCTGGCAGGACATCGTGAACCGGAAGATGTACATCACCGGAGCATGCGGTGCCCTCTACGACGGAACCTCGCCCGACGCCACCTGTTACGAGCCGGACAGCATTCAGAAGGTGCACCAGAGCTATGGCCGTGCCTATCAGTTGCCCAACAGCACGGCTCACAACGAGACGTGCGCCAACATCGGCAACATGCTCTTCAACTGGCGTATGCTGGAGACTACGGGCGATGCCAAGTATGCCGACATCGTGGAGATGGCCCTCTACAACAGCGTGCTGAGTGGCGTGAGCCTGGATGGTAAGAAGTACTTCTACACCAACCCCCTGCGCATCAGCGCCGACTTCCCCTATACCCTTCGTTGGCCGAAGGAGCGTCAAGAGTACATCAGCTGTTTCTGCTGTCCGCCAAATACACTGCGTACCATCTGTGAGGCACAGAACTACGCCTATACCGTGGGCGAGAACACCGTCTACTGCAACCTCTACGGAGCTAACGAACTGAGCACCTCATTCGGCAAGAAGATGCCGTTGGTGCTGAAGCAAGAGACGGACTATCCGTACGATGGGGCAGTGAAGCTGACCTTTGCCGATGCGCCGAAGAAGCAGGCCGTGAAGCTCTGTCTGCGTATCCCTGGCTGGTGCGACAATGCCTCGCTGAAGGTGAATGGCGAGACGGTGGAGATAGACTCCAAACCTAACACCTACGTATCAGTCGACCGCATTTGGAAGAAGGGTGACGTGGTGGAACTTACTCTGGAGATGAAGGCGAAGTTGATGGAGTCCAATCCATTGGTGGAGGAGACCCGCAACCAGGTGGCCGTGAAACGTGGTCCGCTGGTATACTGCCTCGAGAGTATGGACATCGAGGGCGGACAGAAGATAGACAATGTGCTGATACCTTCGGACATTCAGTTCACCGCCAAGGAACAGACCATCGACGGCAGCCGTATGAAGGTGCTCGAGGGGGTGGCCCGACTGGCCAGTGAGGCTGACTGGACCGGCACTCTCTATCGTGAGGTGGGCAAGGCCGACAAGCAGGTGAAGATACGCCTGATACCTTACTTCGCATGGGGCAACCGCGGCAAGGCGGAGATGACCGTGTGGATGCCCTTGGCCCGATAATCCTCGGAGATGTAGGAGTACTCTATGGAGAAGATAACTAGAACAATAATCTTAAACTAAAATATTGAACGAATGAAAGACTCTAAAGGTAGTTTGAAGAGCACCATCGCTGTTTCACTTACCAACTATCTGGATGCGGGTGCCATCGTAGCCGGTGCCTGCGGATTGACCTTGTGGCAGAATTATCTGGGATTGACCGAAGGACACTTGGGATGGCTCAACGCCATCAGCGCCAACTGTCTGGGTGCCGCCATCGGTGCCATCATCGGCGGATTCCTGGCCGATAAGTATGGCCGTAAAGCCATCTATACCTATAATATGTTGATATACATGGTGGGCGTGGCACTCATCATGGTGTCTGTGAACTTCCCTATGCTGTTGGCCGGATTCCTGGTGACGGGAATCTCCGTTGGTGTGGGTGTGCCCGCGTCGTGGACCTACATATCGGAGAACTCCGAGGTGGGCAACCGTGGACGCAACATCGGCATCTCTCAGATGGCCTGGGGCGTGGGTCCCACCATCATCCTTGTACTCGGTATGTTGCTGGCTCCTCCTACTGGCGACGGCACCAAGGGTGTGCTCTTCGGCCTTGTGGAGAGCTTGGCTGAGTGGATTACAGGTGGCACGGCCGTAGGCGCGGAACTGAATGTATTCAGTAGCCGCATTGTATTCGCCTCGCTGCTCATCGTGGCCTTCATCGCTTGGTTGCTGCAACGTCAGCTCAACGAGTCGGCCGAGTGGAAGGCTGCCAAGGAGGCAGAGACTACCGGTGAGAAGCGGGCCGGCACCTTCTCCTCTTTCGGTTCTCTGTTTACCAATAAAGTCAACGTGCGCACCATCATCTTCCTGGCAGGCATCTACCTGACCTGGAACCTGGTGAGCTCCGTGATGGGATTCTTTCAACAGCACATCTACGAGACGGCTGGCGGTCTCTCCAACGTACATGCCAACATGCTGTCCGCTGCACAGTGGATCATCATCATCATTGCCACCTTCATCTTCTCGATGTTGGTGGACAAGGTGAACCAGCGTTGGCTCTACTTCTTCGGCGTGTCCATGGGTGTGATTGCTTGGCTCATCATCGTCACCATCGGTGTCAGCAGCATCACGGGTCTGCTCATCTTCACCCTGCTTTGGGCCATCCAGGCCGGCATATCGGTGCAGGCGTTCTATGCGCTGTGGGCCTCGGAACTCTTCCCCGCTAAATATCGTGCCGCCGCACAAGGCATCATGTTCTTCATCGTGCGTGGTGTGTCGGCCGTGTGGGGCTTGGGCTTCGTATACATCTATGGCGAGAACGGCGAGGGATTCCAGTTGGCAGCCTACATCATGATTGCCCTGTTGATGGCTTCGCTGCTCATCGGCACCATCTGGACTCCGAAGACCCGTGGTAAATCGTTGGACCAAATAACGAAGGAACGCTATGGCGACAACATCTGAAGCAACCTGGATATGGTACCCGGGTGATTATGAGATATGGCTCGGTAACCGCATGAACAACCGACGTACGGAGCGTGGTGCCTTCTTCCCACCTTTCTGGAAGATGGACAGCCACTACGTGACGGTAGAGTTCAGCAAGCAGCTCGACTTGTCCGAAGCCGAAGAGATAACCTTGGCCGTTGAGGGCACATTCAACATCAAACTCGACGGTAAGCTGCAGTTCGGTATGCCGGAGAAGTTCTTGTTGCCTGCCGGACGGCATAACCTGAATATCAAAGTGTGGAACCAAGCCACACCGCCTGCTATATATACAATAGGTAAGACGGTGCGGACTGACTCCACGTGGCGGGTGACCTACGAGGACAAGGAGTGGATTGACGAGAGCGGTAAGGCCAGCGACACGTCGGCCACCCTCTATGCCGACGCTGGGTGCTGGAACTTCAACAGCATCGACAGCCGTCCGTCGCAGTTCCGCCTAAGCCGCACCCCGCAGCGTGCCGTCGGCAGCAAAGCGGTGGAGGACGGCATGCTCTATGACTTCGGCAAGGAGACTTTCGGCTATGCCGTGCTGAAGGGCGTGATAGGCGAAGGTGTGATACATATATATTATGGTGAGAGTGCCGAAGAGGCCACCGACAGGGAACGCTGCGAGACGTTGGATGCCATCGCTGTGGGCCGCGACACTATCACCGACCTGGCACAGCACCAGTCCACATCGCGGCAGGCCGACTATGTGCTTGACAACAGCAAGGCCTTCCGCTACATCTTCGTCACCACGGAAGGTGACGTGCAGTTGGCCGAGGTCGCTATGGAGTACGAGTATCTGCCCGTCAACTACCGAGGCTCGTTCAGTTGCAACGACGAGGAGCTCAACCGGATATGGCAGGTAGGTGCCTACACGATGCACCTCACCACACGCGAGTTCTTCATCGACGGCATCAAGCGCGACCGTTGGGTGTGGAGCGGCGATGCCATCCAGAGCTACCTGATGAACTACTATCTTTTCTTCGACAGTGAGACTGTGAAGCGTACCATCTGGCTGTTGCGTGGCAAAGACCCTGTGACCAGCCACATCAACACCATCGTGGACTACACCTTCTACTGGGTCATCAGTGTCTATGGCTACTACCTCTACACCGGCGACAAGCAGTTCGTGAAGCAAATTTATCCCCGCATGGTATCCCTGATGAACTATGTGGGCCGTCGCACCGACAACATGGACATGGTCGAAGGCTTGGACGGTGACTGGGTGTTTGTGGACTGGGCGGACTTCCCCATGGACAAGAGGGGGGCGTTGGCCTTCGAGCAGATACTCTACTGCAAGAGTCAGCAGGTGATGCGCGACTGTGCCCACCTGTTGGGCCTCACCCAGGATGAGAAGTACTATGCCCGCCGGTCGGAGCAGTTGTACAATGACATTATGTTCGCCTTCTGGCGAAAGGACCGCCAGGCCTTCATCCACAACGTCGTGGGTGGAACCATCAGCACGGAAGTTAACAAGTTCCCCAACATGTTTGCCATCACTTTCGGCTACCTCGACGAGGAGAAGAAGAAAGCCGTGATGGAGAATGTGATGCTGAACGAGGCCGTGCCTAAGATAACCACTCCCTACATGCGCTTCTACGAACTGGAGGCGATGTGTGAGATGGGTTATCAGACACAGGTGCTGAAAGAAATGAAAGACTATTGGGGCGGCATGCTGAAGGAAGGCGCTACCACCTTTTGGGAGAAGTATAACCCCGAGGACCAAGGTCGTCAACACTTGGCCATGTACGGCCGTCCCTATGGCAAGAGTCTCTGTCACGCTTGGGGAGCTAGCCCTATCTACCTGCTGGGTAAGTATTATCTGGGTGTGAAACCCGTGAAGCCCGGCTACGAAGAGTTCGAGATTCGTCCCACACTGGGCGGCCTCACTTGGATGAAGGGCAGCGTGCCTACGCCCAATGGCTCCATCGACGTGTATATGGACACCAAGGAGATTCGGGTGAAAGCTACCGAGGGGCAAGGTTACCTCTATGTGAAGGCTGACGCTCAGCCCAAGGCATCGGTGGGCACATTCGAGAAGATGCTCGATGGTACCTACCGTCTGTGGATAAGCACACGGGATGAGATAAAGATAGACTATTGATTAAATATCAGTGTAGCGGAGCCTGGGAAGACTCCGCTACACGCTCATAACTTAACGAATCGAAAATGAGAAAGATGAGAAACTGCCTATTTGTCCTTTGCGTCTGCCTGCTGGCAAGCTGCGCAAAAGAGAAGGTCGTGCTGTTGGTACAGGACAACCCGTCCAATCGGGTGGAGTTCGCTGCCGGACAGTTGAAGGCGGCCCTGGAGCAGCACGGCTACGAAGTCGTGACTGAGGTCGCACCCGAAAAACAGGGAAAGATGAAGACTATTTGTTTGGAAGTCTCCACGAAGGACTCCTTACAGAAGGAAGGATTTACGATCACCACGGAGGCCAACACGACCACCGTATGCGGCAACGACGGCAGTGGTGTCATCTATGGTTGCCGCGAACTGATAGACCGTATGGACGAGAAGGGACGGCTCGACTGCCCCGTCAGCTACACTGATGCACCCGAGATGGTGTTGCGCGGTGCTTGCATAGGCGTGCAGAAACCCTACTATCTGCCCGGCCGCACGGTATATGAATATCCCTATACGCCGGAGAACTTCCCGTGGTTCTACGACAAGTCGTTGTGGATAAAGTATCTGGACATGTTGGTGGAGAACCGCATGAACTCCCTCTACCTGTGGAACGGCCATCCCTTCGCCTCATTGGTGAAGCTGGATGACTATCCCTTTGCCGTGGAGGTGGACGACGAGACCTTCAAGAAGAACGAGGAGATGTTCTCCTTCCTTACCCAAGAGGCGGACAAGCGCGGCATCTTCGTCATCCAAATGTTCTACAATATCATCGTATCCAAACCCTTTGCTGAGCATTACGGCATCAAGACGCAGGACCGCAACCGGCCCATCACACCCCTGTTGAGCGACTATACCCGTAAGAGTGTGGCCGCCTTCATCGAGAAATATCCCAACGTGGGTCTTCTCGTCACCTTGGGTGAGGCCATGGCCACCGAGGACGACGATGTGGAATGGTTTACCCAGATCATACTGCCCGGCGTGAAGGACGGACTGAAGGCATTGGGACGTACCGACGAACCGCCCGTGCTGCTCCGCGCCCACGACACTGACTGCAAGCGGGTGATGGAAGCTGCTTTGCCTATCTACAAGAACCTCTACACCATGCATAAGTACACCGGTGAGTCGCTCACTACCTATCAACCGCGTGGTCCGTGGGCAGAGATACATCGCGGACTGAGCGCACTGGGTAGCATACACATCAGCAATGTACACATATTGGCCAACTTGGAACCGTTCCGTTGGGGATCGCCCGACTTCACACAGAAGACCGTGCAGGCTATGCACGACGTGCACGGTGCCAACGCCCTCCATCTCTATCCGCAGGCCTCCTACTGGGACTGGCCCTACTCGGCCGACAGCATCGAAGGTGGAAGGCGTGAGCTGCAGATAGACCGCGACTGGCCTTGGTACAAGGCATGGGGACGCTATGCCTGGAACTGCCGCCGCGACCGACAGCACGAGATAGCCTACTGGAACCATCAGTTTGGCCAGTTCTATGGTGTGTCCGACGAGAATGGCGCCCTCATCCGTGAGGCCTACGAGCAGGCAGGCGAGATATCGCCTAAGCTGCTACGTCGCTTCGGCATCACTGAAGGTAACCGACAGACCCTGTTGCTGGGCATGTTCGTCAGCCAATTGGTTAACCCCTATAAGTACCGAATCTGGCCTGGCTTCTACGAGAGCTGTGGTCCGGAAGGGGAGAAGCTGATAGAGTATGTAGAGAAGGAATGGAAGAAACAACCTCATAAGGGCGAGTTGCCGCTCGACATCGTCCAGCAGTGTGTGGACCATGGCGACAAGGCGATGAGCGCCATCGACGAAGTGGCCGGCAAGGAGACGAAGAATGAGGACGAGTTCGAGCGCCTGCGCAATGATATGCACTGCATGCGCGAGTTCGCCTACTTCTTCGATTACAAGGTGAAGGCCGCCGAGCAGGTACTCAACTACCAATGGAGCAAAGAACTCAGCTACCTCGACAACGTGACGCCGCTGTTGCAGAAGAGTCTCGACCACTACCGCAAGTTGGTGGAACTGACCGAGGGACACTACCTCTATGCCAACAGCATGCAGACGGCACAGCGCCGCATCCCCGTTGGCGGCGATGGAGGAAAGAACAAGACCTGGGCCGAGCTGCTGGTCCTCTACGAGCAGGAGCTGGCCAACTTCGAGGCGAACCTGCACATGCTGAGGGACAAGGCTGCTGGCAAGTCCACCAGAACTGCCGACGAGATTGTCCCTGCCAACGATGCTAAAGTGAAGATGGTGGGTACTTGGAAGCGGGTGAAGTTGACCGAAGGCGCACAGCTCATCAGCAACAAGCCCGAGACGAAAGTGGAAGCGCTGGCTCCCGAGTTGAATGGCTTGACAGCTTTCTGTCTGGACAGCGATGTTCAGAAAGAAGAAGGCACCAAGTTGGAGTTCACCTGCGAGGGTACTGTGAATCTGTTGGTGGGCTACTACAAGGACGACCAAAAGAAGTATGCCAAGGCACCACGTCTGGAGAACGATGCGTCCGCCAATGACTACGGACAGGCCGAGCCTGTGCTGACCAATGCCATACACTTGACCGATATGCCGCTAGCGAACGTACATGCCTACCGCTTCGATGCCGGTACGCATACGCTGCTGTTACCCAAAGGTTGGTTGCTGGTGTTGGGCTTCACCGACACGACTATCGCTACGCGCAACGCCTCGTTGGAGGGCAACGATGAAACAATGGACTGGTTATTTTACTAACATAAGATATAAGAATGAACAAACGACTACTACTGCTGTCACTCGTAGGGTGGATGACGTTGGGCCTGACGGCGCAACGCCACGTGTCCCAAGAGCGGATGGCCGAAATATATGAGGAGGCTAAGACACCATATAAATATGGTATGGTGATAGTGCCGGAAAGCAACAATAGCAAGATAGACTGCCCCACCGTGTACCACGAGAACGGTAAATGGTACATGACCTACGTGGTCTACAACGGCAAGGGCGGTCAAGATGGACGTGGCTACGAGACCTGGTTGGCCGAGAGCGAGAACCTGCTCGAATGGAAGACTTTGGGACGTATCCTCTCATACCGCGACGGAGCGTGGGATGCCAACCAACGGGGCGGCTTCCCCGGTCTGATAGATATAGAGTGGGGCGGCAGCTATGCCATCCAGCGCTATAAGGGTCGCTGTTGGATGACCTATATCGGTGGTGAGGGCACAGGCTACGAGGCCATCAATGCCCCGCTCTATGTGGGACTGGCATGGACCAAGGAGAGTCCGGCTAACGCACACGAATGGGAATCGCTGGAGCGGCCCATCCTCTCCATCAAGGATAAGGACGCACAGTGGTGGGAGTCGCTGACACAATACAAAAGCTCCGTCTATTGGGACAAGAGCAAGACTCTCGGCGCACCCTTCGTGATGTACTACAACGCCGGAGGTGTGAACCCCGAGACCAAGGTGAAGGGCGAACGCATCGGTATCGCCCTGTCGAAGGATATGAAGAAGTGGACCCGCTATGCCGGTAACCCGGTGTTCACCCACGAGGCGCAAGGCACCATCACCGGCGATGCCCAGATACAGAAGTTCGGCGATGTCTATGTGATGTTCTACTTCTCTGCCTTCAACCCCAACCGACCTTACAAAGCCTTCAATACCTTCGCCTGCAGCTACGACATGGTGACGTGGGACGACTGGCAGGGCGACGACCTCATCTATCCCACCAAACCCTTCGACGAGATGTTTGCCCACAAGAGTTGTGTGGTGAAGCACGATGGGGTGGTGTACCATTTCTATTGTGCCGTCAACAATGCTGAACAACGCGGCATTGCTGTGGCTACCAGCAAGCGCATGGGCAAGTCTGCCGTGCACTTCTGCCAGCGTCCCACCAAGGGACGTCGCACGTTGGTGGAACTGGATAAGGACTGGACCACATGGTTGGTGAATGACAAGCAACCTGCCGTGCGCATTGCCCAGCAGACCGTGAACATCCCGCATAACTGGGACGACTACCATGGCTATCGCCAGCTGACCCACGGCAACCTGCACGGCACGGCTGTCTACGAGAAGAGTTTCGATGTGCCTCGTCTGGATGGAAACAAACGTTACTTCCTCCGCTTCGAGGGTGTGGGCTCCTACGCCACCATACGCGTGAACGACAAAGACTTGGGCCGCCACATCGTGGGCCGCACCACACTGACGCTGGACGTCACCGATGCCGTACGTCCGGGTGAGAAGAACCAGATAGAGGTGAAGACCGAACATCCCGAGATGATAGCCGACATGCCTTGGGTATGCGGTGGATGCTCCTCGGAATGGGGATTCAGCGAAGGGTCGCAACCCTTCGGCCTCTTCCGCCCCGTGACGCTGGAGATAACCGATGAGGTGCGCATAGCCCCCTTCGGTGTACACATCTGGCAAGATGAGAAGGCCGAGACCGTCTACATAGAGACCGAACTGACCAACTATGGCAAACAGACGGAGACCATCGACCTGGTGAATAAGTTTAGCAATGCCGACGGCGGTCAGGTGTTCCGCTTGACCGAGAAGGTGACACTTGCTCCAGGCGAGACCAAGACCGTGAGACAGCAGTCGCCCGTGAAGAATCCTAAACTGTGGAGCACCGAGCGGCCCTATCTCTACTCGTTGGCCTCAATGATTAAACGTGCCAACAAGACGGTGGACGAGGTGACTACCCCCTTTGGATTGCGTACCCTCAGTTGGCCTGTCACTCGCAACGATGGTGATGGACGATTCTATCTGAACGGTAAACCCGTGTTTATCAACGGTGTCTGTGAGTATGAACATCAGTTCGGGCAGAGCCATGCCTTCAGTCACGAGCAGGTGGCATCGCGAGTGAAACAGATAAAGAATGCTGGCTTCAACGCCTTCCGTGAGGCACACCAGCCACACCACCTCGACTATCAGTCGCTGTTGGACAAGGAGGGCATCCTCTTCTGGACCCAGTTCTCTGCCCATATATGGTACGACACCCCCGAGTTCCGCGAGAACTTCAAGACCCTGTTGCGCCAGTGGGTGAAGGAACGTCGTAACTCTCCCTCTGTAATTCTGTGGGGACTGCAGAACGAGAGCACCCTGCCGCGCGACTTCGCACAGGAGTGCACCCGTATCATCAAGGAGATGGACCCTACGGCCGGCACGATGCGCCCCGTCACTACCTGTAATGGCGGTGAAGGCACCGACTGGAACGTGATACAGAACTGGAGCGGCACTTATGGCGGCGAGCTCACCCAGTATGACAAGGACCTGAAGCAACCTAACCAACTGCTCAATGGTGAGTATGGCGCATGGCGTAGTTTAGGTTACCACTCTGAGGAACCCTTCGACGTGAAAGGCGTATGGACCGAGGAACGGATGTGCCGACTGATGGAGACTAAGATTCGCTTAGCCGAACAGGTGCGCGACAGTGTCTGCGGACATTTTCAGTGGGTATACAGCAGCCACGACAATCCCGGTCGTCGCCAGCCCGATGAGGCTTATCGAACGATAGACAAGGTGGGCCCGTTCAACTACAAAGGGCTGGTCACCCCTTGGGAGGAACCTACCGATATATATTATATGTATAGGGCCAACTACGCGGACGCCGCCAAAGACCCGATGGTCTACATCGTGTCGCACACGTGGCCAGGCCGCTTCGCCCAACGGCGCAGAGCCAACATAGACGTGTATAGCAACTGCGACTCCGTGCTCCTCTACAACGATGCTACGGACACCCTCTGCCTGGGACGGAAGACGAACCACGGTGTTGGTACCCACTTCACATGGGAGAACCGAGACGTGCGTTACAATGTGTTGCGTGCCGTGGGCTATGTGAAAGGAAAGGCTGTGGCGGAAGATCTCCTGGTTCTCCACAATCTGGAGAATGCTCCTCACTTCGATGCCTTGTACACCGACGCCACTCCGTTACTGAAGGGCGCTGACACCCTTACTTATCTCTATCGTATCAACTGTGGAGGCGACAGCTACACCGATGAGTTTGGTCAGTTGTGGACTGCCGACGACACGACCTACTCCCATTCGTGGGCAGAGCAGTTCAGTGAGCTCTCTCCCTATCAGGCGAGTCAGCGTGTCACCTACGACCCCATCCACGGTGTGCGCGACTGGAAACTCTTCCAGACCTTCCGCTTCGGACGGCATCGGCTCAACTACCGCTTCCCCGTGCCCAACGGCAACTACCGGATAGAACTTTACTTCGTGGAACCTTGGCATGGTACAGGTGGTGGAGCGGA
>CAYZVH010000021.1:0-4167 GCA_964481755.1 uncultured Bacteroides sp.
CGAACAGATGCTTTGAGAATTGCCAAAAACTAACGAAAGTCACGTTTGAGGGGGCGGTAGAAAGCATTGGCAACGAAGCTTTCTGTAAATGTCACTCACTCAAATATATGTATCTGGAAAAATGTACTACGGGATTGCCGACTTTAGGAACCGATGTCTTCAATGGTGTAAACGAACCGATCAACGTTTACCTCAGCGATGATCTCTACAACAAGATAGACAATGGAACTGTTCCCAAATGGAGTGGTGACTTTAACTTTACGACTACGAAAGAGAGCCAAGAAGAGTAATCTGAGGAGAAAGTTCCACAAGTTCAGTTGGTACGGGAATGGGCCAAGAGGGATGATTCTCTCCTGGCCCATTTCAGTATCTCAGTATCTCAAATAAAAAAGAGGCACTTGCTGACTACTCGCCACCCAGGTTTCAGTATCTCAGTATCTCAGAAAAGAAAAATTCCCCATTGCACTTCATCGTGAAAAGGAATTGCATTACCTTTGTTCCCGAAACATATTGCCCCGCAGAAAGGGGCCTTTTAACTCTAACCTAAAAATTTATACTACGTATCATGAAATGTAGAAATTGGACAGCTTTACTGGTGGGACTGCTGGCGTGCGGCGCAATGCAGGCGCAGACCTACACGGTGAAGAAGAACACGGTGACCTTCAAGTCACCACAGGGAGACATGCGCATAGAGATGTGCAACGACCACATGTTCCGTGTGAACAAAAGCGCTGACTCCTCTTTCCCCGAGAACGAACAATGGATGGTAGTCCGCTACGACTTCGACAAGGTGGACTTCCAGGTGAAGCCCGCCACAGGAGGCTACGAGCTGACCACCGCCGCCATGAAGGTGAACGTCACGCCCAACCCGTGGCTGCTGACCGTAACGGACGCGGAGGGCAACACCCTCTACCGTGAGGTGGAGACCTCAACCAGCGGGAAGCCGATGAACAGCTGCGCCATGCAGCCGGACGAACACTTCTTCGGATTCGGCGAACGGATGGACTTCCTGGACCAACGCGGACAGAAGGTGCACCTGAACGTGGAGCTGGGACGCGGACCCAAACCTGCCGTCGGAGGCAAGGACATCCTGCGGGCGAACTACTGCCCCGTGCCTTACTTCATGAGCAACAAGGGCTACGCCATATTCTTCCACACGGCCAACATCACCGACTGGGACATGGGCTGGAGCCGGCACGACCGCTACAGCTACACCGCCGGCGGGGGAGACCTGGACTACTACTTCATCCTGGGCCCGACGTTCGAGACCATGTTGCACAACTACCAACTGCTGACCGGCAACTGCCCCATGATGCCCCGCTCAGCCTACGGCCTGCACATCGGGTCGTACAGCGGAGGCACGTGGAAACACGAGGAGTGCACCACAGACCAATATCCCGTGGACCTGGTGCACCGGCTCCGCAGTGAGGGCATCCCCTTCGACCTGCTGTGGCTCGACTCCACCTGGCGGCACTTCAACCAGCGCTTCGGCAACGGAGGCTGCAGCTTCGAGTTCCGCAACACATTTAAGAACCCGCAGGCGATGATAGACTCCATCTACGCCAACCACGTGGACATGTTCGGCCTCCACATACGCTCCATCGTGGACGACGGGGTGAACAACACCCTCTTCGAGGACGCGGTGAAGGCGGGAGCCGTCTTCCCCAAGGCTTCGGACGAGGGACTCATCAACTTCTTCGACAGCAAGGCAGTGGACTGGTGGTGGAAGAACGCCGCCATGCGAGTGGCCAAGATGGGAGTGAAGTTCGTGAAGACCGACTGCGGCGGAGTGATGCGATTCCCCGAAGGGACCACGTTCGACACAGGGTTCAGCACCGAGCAGCTGCACAACCTCTTCCCCATAGCCTATGCCAAGGCACCGTACGAGAAGTTCCAGCAGTATAACAACCAGCGCGGATTCAACCACACCCGCGAGGGCTATGCCGGCGTGCAGCGCTACCCCTTCATCTGGGCAGGCGACTGGGGCACGGAGTGGCAATGGTTTGAGCCCGTGATCCGCGGCGGACTGAACATCGGCCTGTCCGGTGTGGGCTACTGGTCGCACTGCATGGGCGGATTCGAGCAATACTCGGCCTACGACACCGACCTCTACCTGCGTTGGTGCCAGTTCGGCATGTTCAGCCCCGTGGCCATACTCTTCGGCATGGACCACCCGCGCTACCACGAGCCGTGGACCTACGGCCCCGAGGCACAGGCCATCTTCGTGAAGTACGACTCGCTGCGCTACGCGCATATACCTTATATATATAGTAACGCCTACCAGATGTACAAGACCTCGCGCCCGCTGATGACCCCGCTGCTCTACGACTATCCGTCGGACGAGCTCACCTACACCATCACCGACCAGTACATGTTCGGCAAGGGCATGATGGTTTGCCCCGTCACCACGAAGGGAGCCTTGAGCCGACCCGTCTACTTCCCCGGAGGCAAATGGGTGGACTTCTGGACAGGCGAGCGCATCGACGGCCGTCAGCACAAGTCGTTCCTCACCCCGCAGGACCTGATGCCCATCTTCATCAAGGAAGGAGCCATCATCCCCAAACAACCCGCCATGCAGTACATGGACGAGCGCCCCGTGGAGGAAATCACGCTGACCGTCTATCCCTCGGGCGACTCGCAGTATGACCTCTACGAGGACGATGGCCGCAGCCTCGACTACCAGAAAGGCGTCTTCGCCCTCACCGCCATCCGTAGCCACGAGGCCAATGGAACGTGGACACTGCGCATAGGCAAGGCTGAAGGCAAGTACAAACCCGCGGAGCACACGTGGCGAGTGGAGGCCTACTGGGACGCTGAGCCGAAGAGCGTGACGCAAAACGGCACAGCGCTGAAGCAGCTCTCCTCGGAAGAGGCCTTGGCCCAGGAGCAGGGATGGTACTACGACACCACGCTGCGGCGCGTGCTCATAAAGTCGGACCTGACGAACCGCACAGCCGTGGAGATAACCGTAAAATGATGAAACATTAAATTCAGACTTATGAAGAATACAAGAAACTTACTGATGGGACTGGGCCTGCTGGCGGCTACCTGCGCCACCGCCCAGACCTACAACGACCAACCGACTTACCCCGGACGGCCCAACTACGGAGCGCTGAAGTTCAGCCAACCGCAGGCTTACTATGCTTACCTGATGCGTGACCTCCACCGCAGCACGGCCCAGCGCGACCAAGAGCTGCAGCAGGCCTTCAAGTCGAAGAAGGAGATGCAGACCTACATCGCCGGTGTGCGCGAGCGCCTGCAGGCTATCGTGGGCGACCTGCCCCAGCGCACGGATGTGAAAGGCCGTGTGGTGGGCACGGTGCAAGGTGACGGATTCAAGGTGGAGAAGGTGGTGTTCCAGAGCCTGCCCGGCCGCTACGTGACGGCTCACCTCTACCTGCCCACTGACGCGAAGAGCCCCGTGCCGGCCTGCATAGAGATGTGCGGACACGGGCTGGACGGTAAAGGCGACGGCTCGGACCTGGCCATCATGATGGCGGTGAACGGCATTGCCTCCATGGTGGTGGACCCCATAGCCCAAGGCGAGCGGCTGCAGCTGATCGACGAGCAAGGGAAGACGCTGACCCGTGGCGTGACCACGGAACACACGTTGCTCAACCCCGCCTTCAACCTGCTGGGCAGCAGACTGGCCGTGCAGGAATATTGGGACAACAGCCGGGCCATCGACTACCTGCTCACCCGCAAGGACATCGACGGGGAGAAGATAGGAGCCTACGGATTCTCGGGCGGAGGCACACAGTCCGCCTACCTGATAGCGCTGGACGACCGTGTGAAGGTGGGCTGCATCGGACTCTACTTCTCGAGCCGCCTGCGCACGATGGAGATACAAGGCCCGTCGGACGGTTGCCAACAGATACCCTGGGAAGGAGCGCAACGCATCGAGGGGGCTGACTTCGCCCTGCTGATGGCTCCCAAACCCTTCATCATACTGGACGGAGAGTACGACTACGTGGACCACTGGGGAGCCCTCTGCGGTTACGAGGAGCTGAAGAAAGCCTACACCGTGCTGGGCTATCCCGAGCGCGTGGCCCAATACTATGCTGAGGACGCCCACGCCACACCGCCCGATGTGAAGGACGCGCTCACCCGCTGGTTCAAGACTTGGCTCACGGGAGCGAAGAATGTGGAGGTGACCCTGCCCAAGAC
>CAYZVH010000021.1:4177-18343 GCA_964481755.1 uncultured Bacteroides sp.
ACCAGCCGCTGGCACGGGGAGCAGATGCTCTGCACCGCCGCTGGACAGGTGAACCTGGAGTATGAGGACGCGAAGAGCACGATGGACGAGACCCTGCAGACGATGGACCGCTTGGCCGACAGCCGGGCAGCCTTCGTGAAGGGGGACAAGGCCGCTATCCAGCAGCGGATGATGAAACTGCTGGGCCTGGAGAAAGGCTTCAACGACTCCATAGAGGTGATAGCCACCGGTCGCTCGTCGCTGCGCGAGGTGGAGGAGTACCGCTTCCAGGTGAACTGCAAGGGCGAGATGCCGTTGCCCGTGGTGGTGTGGGTTCCGTCGAGCGCTAAGGCGGACTCCCCGATAGAGATCCATCTGCACGAGCAAGGCAAGGCCTGGTATCTGAACGACCAGGACAAGCGCGACGCTGTCTCCAACGGACACGTCATCGTAGCCTCGGACTTCCGTGGAGTGGGAGAGACCGAGGACCCCTACATCTACAACTACACGAAGTACTGGAACCGCGAGTACCGTGTGGCTGCGGCCAGCATGCACATCGGCCGTCCGGTGATGGGGCAGCGCGTGGCCGATTTCCACACGTTGCTTAACTTCTGTTCACGCCACGAGTTGCTGCAGGGACGCAAGGTGAAGGTGGTGGCCGACGGACTCTACGGCCCCGTGGTGATGCACACCGCTGTGCTGGACGACCGCATAGAGAGCGCTACGTTGACCCGTTGCCTGAAGACCTGGCGGGAGTATCTGAAGAACCCCATGCAGCGGGACATGTACTCCAACGTGCTGTTCGGCGTGCTGAAGTACTATGACCTGCCTGACCTAGTGAAGCTGAGCCAGGGCAGGGTGAAGGTTGTGGACTAAGGTTTTCACTCGCTTATAAAGAGGTTTTCCCTAGCTAACAAAGAGGCTTTCCCTCGCAAATAAACACGAGAGGGTTCCCGAGGATTCTCACAAGTCTTCGGGAGCCCTCTCGGCTTTTTATCGGGTGCTTGGGCTCAGCGATTCTTATTCATAGTCTAAAAGGAATTCCTCACACACGGACTCTTCATGGGGGGCCTCTGATTCCCTGGACACCTACCAACGAGACTCCAGCGCCTTCGTTCCGCCACCTTCATGGGGTTCCTCTGATTCCCTGGGTTCCTACAACACCAGTTGTCTGTTCGCAGCCTCCTCTGACTCGCGAAGCCTCTTCCGCTGTTTCAGTATCTCAGTATCTCAATAGTTTTTCGATGGTCCCCAACGGCTTGTCTCATGTTAGAGATGCCGTGCGAACGTTGCGGAAATCTCGCGAAATGGGTGTTTGGCAACTGCCATCCACATGTTTGGCAATTGCCGTACACGTGTTTGACAACTGCCGTACACGTGTTTGGCAATTGTCAAACACCACTTGAGACGATGGTCTGCAACGAATAAGTCCCTGCTCTTACACGATTTAACCTACAGTGTGCGACGATTATCTCGCTTTGTGACAGGAGGGTAGGGCAACGGGCATAATCCGTGACCTTCGGCGACGAGCGAACTTTTGATGCGTTTGCCCTGGGCGGCTAAGGCTCTCTCAACCTAGCGGCTTAAACTCGCAAGACACTGTAGAATCTTCAGCGGTTTCAGTATCTCAGTATCTCAATAAAAATAAAAATGCGTTCTTCACTTTGTGGGGCGCATCAAGCGCGGCCTTTCGCTCCGGAGGAAGGCACGAGGGGCTGCGGAAGGCCCTTCGAAATTAACCAAACTTTAAAAATAATTCCTCTAATAGGGCTTGGAGTTTAATTTTTTATTATTTTTGCAGATGAATGGAGGAAACGGTTTCGCTTGATGGCTGAAAGAAGAAGTTAATAGCCGATTCTCGGTTAATTTCCTTCAATTCGGCAGAAAAGATTGTTAATCAGCGAGGCCGTTAAACAGAACACCTCTACATTTGCTGACATGAAAAAGTATACAATTTGGATATTAGGCATCGTTATGGGATTCTCATTCCTCGTCTTGCTCTATCTGCAGGTGAGCTACATCGAAGAGATGGCAAAGATGAGAAAGGAGCAGTTTGACGAGTCCGTCAAACGGAGCTTGTATACGGCTTCCCATAATGTGGAACTGAACGAGACGGCCCGCTACCTGGAGAGCGACATCGCCAACGCGGACCGCACGGCGGCGATGAACGCGCAACAGTCGGACCTGCTGAAGGACAACACAGCCAAGCAGAACGGCAGCGCGGGCAACGGTGTGGTGCAAATTCACTCCTACACCCAGAACGACGACGGCACGGTGCAGTCGCTGTTCCAGATAAAGACGTTCGTCATCAACCCGTCGTCCATGCCGAAGGCCGTCATCAGCAAGAAGCATGGCAAGAAGACCATTCCCCAACAGGCACACAACCTGCTGGAGACCCTGAAGGAACGCTACGTCTACGAGAAGGCGCTGCTCGACGAGGTGGTGATGAACATCCTCTACGAGGCGAGCAACAAACCCCTGGACGAGCGCATCAACTTCAAGCTGCTGGACTCTGACTTGAAGGGCGAGCTGAGCAACAACGGCATCGACATCCCCTACCACTTCATGGTGACGGGCAACGACGGGAAGGAAATCTACCGCTGTCCCGACTGGGAGGAGAAGGGTAAGGAAAACACCTTCACCCAGATACTGTTCCGCAACGACCCGCCCTCGAAGATGGGACTGCTGAAGGTGCATTTCCCCACGATGAACGACTACATCTTCAGTTCCGTGCGGTTCATGATCCCCTCGCTGATATTCACTATCGTGCTGCTGATAACGTTCATCCTCACCATCTACCTCATCTTCCGCCAAAAGAAGCTGTCGGAGATAAAGAACGACTTCATCAACAACATGACGCACGAGTTCAAGACCCCCATCTCCACCATCTCGCTGGCGGCCCAGATGCTGAAAGACCCCTCGGTGGGCAAGTCACCGCAGATGTTCCAACACATCTCGGGCGTCATCAACGACGAGACCAAGCGACTCCGCTTCCAAGTGGAGAAGGTGCTGCAGCTGTCGATGTACGAACATCAGAAGGCGACGCTGAAGCAAAAAGAGATAGACGCTAACGCGCTGATAGCCGGAGTGATAAACACCTTCACACTGAAGGTGGAGAAGTACAACGGCAAGATCACGTCCGACCTGAGCGCTACCGACCCGATCATCTTCGTGGACGAGATGCACTTCACGAACGTGATATTCAACCTGATGGACAATGCCGTGAAGTACAAGCGCCCGGACGAGGACCTCGTGCTGCACGTGCGCACCTGGAACGAGGGAGGCAAGCTCCACATCTCCATCCAGGACAACGGCATCGGCATCAAGAAAGAGAACTTGAAGAAGATATTCGAGAAGTTCTACCGAGTACCCACCGGAAACAAACACGACGTGAAAGGTTTCGGCCTGGGCTTGGCATACGTGAAGAAAATTATTTCAGACCATAAAGGTACCATCAAGGCCGAGAGCGAATTGGGCGTGGGTACCAAGTTTATAATTGTATTACCTTTATTTAAGAATTAGCGATATGGACGGAAAATTAAACATTCTGTTGTGCGAAGATGACGAGAATCTTGGCATGTTGTTGAGAGAGTATCTGCAGGCTAAAGGCTATCAGGCAGAGTTGTGTCAGGATGGAGACGCTGGATACAAGGCTTTCTTGAAATCAAAATTCGACATCTGCGTGCTGGACGTGATGATGCCGAAGAAGGACGGATTCACACTGGCACAGGAAATCCGCGCCGCCAATGCGGAAGTGCCTATCATCTTCTTGACGGCAAAGACACTGAAGGAGGACATCCTGGAGGGCTTCAAGATAGGAGCCGACGACTACATCACCAAACCGTTCAGCATGGAAGAGCTGGTTCTGCGTATCGAGGCCATCCTTCGCCGTGTGCGCGGAAAGAAGAACAAAGAGAGCACGATGTACAAAATCGGCAAGTTCACCTTCGACACGCAGAAGCAAATCCTCGCCATCGGTACCAAACAGACGAAGCTCACCACCAAGGAGTCGGAACTGCTGGGCCTGCTCTGCGCCCATGCCAACGAGATTCTGCAGCGCGACTTCGCCCTGAAGACCATCTGGATTGACGACAACTACTTCAACGCACGAAGCATGGACGTGTACATCACAAAGCTGCGTAAGCACCTGAAGGAGGATGACTCTATCGAGATTATCAACATCCACGGCAAGGGTTACAAACTCATTACACCCGAACCGGAGAACTAAGCAGATGATGAGATAGAAAAGAGCCGCATTCTGATGAAGAATGCGGCTCTTTTCGTCTTAACCGATATGGGCTGAAGAACGGCCTTCGCTGAAATCTGATTATTCAGGGAGACGCTTGTTCAGAACAATGTATGCGATAAGACCGATAACGATCAGGGCCAATGAACTGAACAACACAGTGTTATTGTTTGTCTCTCCGATGAAGAAGCATACAATCAAGATGGCAGCTCCGAGTACAACCAGTATCAGACCCAAAATTCTCAAAAAGGTATTCATTAGTATCTATTTTTATGTGTTTAAATTCTGCCACAAAATAAGGCATAATTCTTTAATAAGCGAAATCATTTGAGGAAAAAAGCGAATCTAACCCGTAATTTTTGTCAAACTAAGGGGAGGAAGGCCCCTCGCGGGGCTTCCGTTGGCACTTCTTAATGCTTGCAGAAGCCTCTTCCAGGACTTCCGTTACTACTTGTTAAAACTTTCAGGGGTGGCTCCTGCGACTGTTTTGGTCTGCCGGTTTACCTTTGTGGAGAGGCATTTCTCCCTTTCGCGAAGCCTGTTCCTTATTTATATAGCCCACATGTGGCCTTCGAGCGGGGCGAACGGGATAAAACTTTCGATTCGAGTGAAGAAAAAGTTCGATAATAGTTTGCTGCATCGGAGAAAAGCATTACCTTTGCAACCGATTTTTAAAGATAGTATTAATCAATTATCAATTAATTAATTATGAATCAATACGAAACCGTTTTCATTTTGACTCCCGTTTTGTCTGATGTTCAGATGAAGGAAGCGGTAGACAAATTCAAAGGTATCCTCACCGGAGCCGGTGCAGAGATTATCAATGAAGAGAATTGGGGACTGAAGAAATTGGCCTATCCAATTCAAAAGAAGTCGACTGGCTTCTACCAGTTGTTGGAGTTCAAAGCAGACCCGTCGGTCATTGCTACTCTGGAAGTTAACTTCCGTCGTGACGAGCGTGTTCTTCGCTTCTTGACATTCAAGCTTGACAAGTATGCGATTGAATATGCAGCTAAAAGAAGAAACATTAAATCAGCTAAAAAGGAGGATTAATCATGGCACAGCAACAATCAGAAATCAGATATTTAACTCCACCTTCAGTAGACGTTAAAAAGAAGAAATACTGCCGTTTCAAAAAGAGTGGTATCAAGTATATCGATTATAAAGATCCCGAATTCCTGAAGAAATTCTTGAATGAGCAGGGAAAGATTCTTCCTCGTCGTATTACAGGTACTTCCTTGAAATACCAGCGTAAAGTCGCTCAGGCTGTGAAGAGAGCTCGCCACTTGGCTCTGCTCCCGTTTGTAACCGATATGATGAAATAATAACTTAGGAGGAATTTGTATGGAAATCATTTTGAAAGAAGATGTCGCAAACTTGGGTTACAAGAATGACGTTGTAACTGTGAAATCGGGTTACGGTCGTAACTATCTTATTCCTACCGGAAAAGCTGTTATCGCATCACCGGCCGCAAAGAAGGTGTTGGCTGAGGATTTGAAGCAACGCGCTCACAAACTTGAGAAGATCAAGAAAGACGCAGAGGCTTTGGCTGAGCAGCTGAAGGGCGTGTCGTTGACTATCTCTACAAAGGTTAGCTCAACGGGTACAATCTTCGGTTCTGTAGGCAACATCCAGATTGCTGAGGAGTTGGAGAAGCTGGGTCACAAGATTGACCGCAAGATTATTGTAGTGAAAGACACTGTGAAAGAAGTGGGTACTTACAAAGCACTCGTTAAACTGCACAAAGAGGTGTCTGTGGAGATTCCTTTTACAGTAGTCGCAGAAGAGGCTTAATAGCGAAATTTCGTTGACTCTAAATAAGGGGGTGCTGGTGCATTAAGTTCCGGCACCCCTTTTCTGTTTCACCCGTCCAGATGCATCCGGACGAATGCCCCTATATATAATAAGGTATAACAAGATGAACGTTGACCAGAACAAGCCGCGTTGCCGATGGTGCAACCTGAGCAACCCGCTTTACGTGGACTATCACGACCGGGAGTGGGGCGTGGCTGTGCACGACGACGGGAAACTGTTTGAGATGTTGCTGCTCGAAAGCTTCCAGGCAGGACTGTCGTGGGAGTGTGTCCTCAATAAACGGGCGGCTTTCCGCCAAGCCTTCGATGAATTCGACTATTGCAAGATTGCGAAGTACGACGAGGCAAAGCTGGAGTCGTTGCGTTGCAACGGAGGGATAGTGCGTAACCGGCTGAAGATAGCCGCGGCTGTGAACAATGCGAAGATCTTCTTGGCGATGCGGCAGGAGTGGGGTAGCTTCGACCGCTACATCTGGCACTTCACGGGAGGGAACACGGTGCACGAAGTCAACAAGACCACTTCCCCCTTATCTGACACCGTCTCGGCGGATTTGCGGAAGCACGGGATGAAGTTCGTGGGCAGCACCATCGTCTATTCCTACCTGCAGGCCATCGGTGTAATCAACTCCCACAGCGAGGACTGTTGGCTCTACGGGAAGGATTTGAATCAACAATGAGTGGGCCGCGAGCCCTGGGAGAATCGGCCGTAAACAAAAGGGCTGCGACCCTGATTCTGGATAGAATCAGGCCAAACTCAATTGGAAACAGGCCTCGATGAAAGCCTTTTGAAAGTTTTTTAGCAAATATTTACCGGAATGCTTGCACGGGTCAAATTAAATCACTTCATTTGCATATCACGTAAGGAATAAAGGTGGTTATATATAGAGAGAAATGTTTGTTTATTGTTGTTGGCTTCCGGTAAAAGCTGGCAAAATCGTATAAGGCTGTGTTCCATATAATTCTTTTTAAGGGTTGGAGTACAGCCTTAATTGTGTCTTCCCCGGCCCTCACTGCTAAAAATGAGCGTAATGTAGAACAAGTCTGCTGACTTTTGTCTACCTTTGTGCGGTTTTTTAAGCATAGCATGATATGTTTCATAAAAGAATGAACAACTGGAAAGTTCCCAAGGGTGCGGAACTGACTGAACTGGACAAAAAAGTTCTCTACTACCAAAATAAAGGTTGCCTGGTGCCTTCACGCAAGTTGATAAAGACTCCCGAGCAAATAGAGGGAATCCGCAAGAGCGGAGAGGTGAACACAGGAGTGTTGGATTTGGTTGAGAAAGAAATCCACGCCGGCATGAGTACAGCGGAGATTGATAAGCTGGTGTACGACTACACCGTGTCGCACGGCGCTATCCCCGCGCCGCTCAACTACGAAGGTTTCCCCAAGAGCGTCTGCACCTCCATCAACGAAGTGGTGTGCCATGGTATACCTAGCGAGGAGGAGATTCTGGAAGAGGGTGACATCATCAATGTGGATGTCTCCACCATCCTGGACGGATACTTCTCGGACGCTTCGCGCATGTTCATCATTGGCAAGACCTCTCCCGAGAAGGAGAAGTTGGTGCGCGTGGCCAAAGAGTGTCTGGAGATTGGCATGAAGGCAGCCCGCCCGTTCGGCTTTGTTGGCGACATAGGCAATGCCGTTGAGCAGCACGCTAAGAAGAACGGCTTCTCCGTGGTGCGCGATTTGTGCGGTCACGGCGTAGGATTGGAGTTCCACGAGGATCCGGAGGTACTTCACTACGGCCGCAAGGGAACAGGAATGTTGCTGGTTCCGGGCATGGTGTTCACCATAGAGCCGATGATTAACATGGGCGATTGGCGCGTATTCATCGACGAGGAAGACGGGTGGACAGTAGTGACGGAAGACGAGTTGCCATCGGCTCAGTGGGAGCACACATTCGTGATGACGGAGACTGGCTTGGAAATTTTAACGCATTAAAGGGTAAATAAGATTTTCCAATTGATTATCTTTGCGCCAAATATGTAGTTCGCTACAATATATAGATTGTATGAGTGCAATTATATTAGGTATAGAATCTTCTTGCGACGACACATCGGCGGCTGTCATCAAGGACGGCATCCTGTTGTCGAACGTCGTTGCGAGCCAGGCTGTACACGAAGCGTATGGTGGGGTAGTGCCCGAATTGGCTTCGCGGGCTCATCAGCAGAACATTGTGCCCGTCGTTCACGAGGCCCTGAAACGAGCCAACGTGGCGAAGGAGGAGCTCAGCGCCATTGCCTTCACACGAGGTCCCGGTCTGATGGGCTCGTTGCTGGTGGGAGTTTCCTTTGCCAAGGGCTTGGCCTGTTCGTTGGGCATCCCTATGGTAGACGTGAACCACCTGAAGGGGCATGTGTTGGCTCACTTCATCCAGACGGCCGACGATGAGTTCAATCCGCCAAGTTTCCCGTTCCTTTGCCTGTTGGTTTCGGGTGGAAACTCGCAGATTGTCTTGGTGAAATCCTACGATGAAATGCAGATTTTAGGCCAAACCATCGACGACGCGGCAGGTGAGGCCATCGATAAATGTTCCAAAGTCATGGGGCTGGGCTATCCCGGAGGCCCCATCATCGACAAGTTGGCCCGTCAAGGCAATACGAAAGCTTACACCTTCAGCAAGCCCCATATCCAAGGTTACGATTACAGTTTCAGTGGACTGAAAACATCCTTCCTCTACTCACTGAGGAAATGGCTGGAGGAAGACCCCGATTTCATCGAACATCACAAGCAGGATTTGGCAGCGTCGCTGGAAGCCACCATCGTGGACATTCTGATGACCAAGCTGATAAGAGCCGCCAAAGACCTGAAGATAAAGGATGTGGCTGTCGCCGGCGGAGTGTCGGCCAACAACGGGTTGCGCAACGCCTTCCGCGACTGCGCCAAACGATTTGGCTGGAACGTGTACATCCCCAAGTTTAGCTACACGACCGACAACGCGGCTATGATAGCCATTGCCGGATACTATAAATACTTGAACAAACAATTTTGTGCCATGGACTTGCCCGCCTATTCGAGGACAGTCCTTTAATACTATAATAGATATGTCAGTAGAGACAAAAGTTATAAGCAGAGACATCAACGACGTGATGTGGGAAAAGAGCGTCACGTTGGCTACAGCGGAAAGCTGTACGGCCGGTAATGTTGCGGCGGCTATCACCTCGATACCGGGAAGTTCACACTTCTACAAAGGCGGTGTGGTATGCTATGCCGACGAAGTGAAGGTAGACATTTTGCACGTGAACCCCGAGACGTTGGCCACATACGGCGCAGTGAGCGAGGAGGTCGTGACCGAGATGGTGAAAGGTGCGATGAAAACGTTCAAAACAGACTATGCCATGGCAACCTCGGGCATAGCAGGACCTGGCGGTGGAACGCCCGAGAAGCCTGTGGGTACTATCTGGTTGGCTGTAGCCGACGCGGAGAACGTCATCACCAAAAAGTTGGATGAGGACCACGGTCGCGAGATAAACATTTCGCGTGCCACACACACCGTCATGCAGATGCTGATGGAGCTGGTATCTGGCAAAAATGAGGAAGAAGTTGCGGAAAATTAAATTTATTCTCAAAAACGCTTGTGTATTAAGAATAAAAGGTCTAACTTTGCGTCCTGTTTGAGATAAATAAGAAAAAAACTAAAAAACAATAGATAGCAATGTCGAAAATTTGTCAAATTACCGGAAAGAAAGCCATGATTGGCAATAACGTTTCACACTCGAAAAAGAGAACTAAAAGAACTTTCGATGTGAATCTGTTTACTAAAAAATTCTACTACGTAGAGCAGGATTGTTGGATCAGCCTTAAAATCTGCGCCAACGGCTTGCGTGTTATTAATAAGAAAGGCTTGGATGCCGCTCTGACAGAGGCCGTAGCAAAAGGCTATTGCGACTGGAAAAGCATCAAAGTCATTGGTTAAAAATTTGGGAGACTCTGAAATATGGCAAAGAAAACAAAAGGTAATAGAGTGCAGGTAATCCTGGAGTGCACAGAGCACAAGGATAGTGGTATGCCTGGTACTTCACGTTATATTACTACGAAGAACAGAAAGAACACCACAGAGAGATTGGAACTCAAGAAGTACAATCCTATCTTGAAGAGAGTAACAGTACATAAAGAAATTAAATAATAACAGACCATGGCAAAGAAAACAGTCGCTACCCTTCAAACTGGTAAAGAAGGACGTTCTTACTCAAAGGTTATCAGAATGGTGAAGTCTCCGAAGACAGGAGCTTACGTTTTTGATGAGCAGATGGTTCCGAACGAAAAGGTTCAGGAGTTTTTCAAGAAATAATCTTCGGACACTAGATATTTAAAGTCCTCTTCAATCAAATGAAGAGGACTTTTTTTGTTGTATGAATATTATTCGTATCTTTGCATTACTAATAAATTCATATTATGGGAATCTTTGATTTCTTCTCTAAAGATAAAAAAGAGACACTGGATAAGGGCTTGGCCAAAACGAAAGAGAGCGTTTTCAGCAAGATAGCACGCGCCGTTGCCGGCAAGTCCAAGGTCGACGATGAAGTGCTGGACAACCTCGAGGAGGTGCTGGTGACTTCGGATGTGGGCGTGGAAACAACACTGAAAATCATCAAGAGGATTGAGGAACGTGCCGCAAGGGACAAATATGTAGGTACGGATGAACTCAACGAACTGCTGAAGGAGGAAATAGCCGCGATGTTGGCCGAAAACAATACGGTGGATTCCGAATCGTTCGACATTGACACCGAAAAGAAACCATACGTGATGATGGTGGTGGGTGTGAACGGAGTAGGAAAGACGACGACCATCGGTAAGCTGGCCTACCAGTTCAAGAAAGCGGGCAAGAATGTCTACCTGGGCGCTGCGGACACGTTCCGCGCGGCTGCTGTGGAGCAATTGCTCATCTGGGGCGAACGGGTAGGAGTGCCGGTCGTGAAGCAGAAGATGGGTGCCGACCCAGCCTCCGTGGCCTTCGACACACTGAGCTCTGCCGTAGCCAACAATGCCGATGTGGTGATTATCGACACGGCAGGCCGACTGCACAACAAAGTGGGCTTGATGAATGAGCTGACGAAGATAAAGAACGTGATGAAGAAGGTGGTTCCGCACGCTCCCAACGAGGTGTTGCTCGTGCTCGATGGCTCCACCGGACAGAATGCCTTTGAACAGGCGAAACAGTTTACGCTTGCGACAGAGGTCACCTCTTTGGCGGTAACCAAACTGGATGGTACCGCGAAAGGTGGTGTGGTGTTGGGCATTTCCGACCAATTCAAGATTCCGGTGAAGTATATCGGACTGGGTGAGGGAATGGAAGACCTGCAGCTGTTCAACAAGCGCGAGTTCGTTGATTCATTATTCGGCAATACGAAATGAGACACAATACGGTAGACATCATCACGCTGGGCTGTTCCAAGAACCTGGTGGACTCGGAACGGCTGATTCGTCAGCTGGAGCTGAACGGCTACAGGGTGAACCACGATCCGGAGAACCCGAAAGGGGAGATAGCCGTGATAAACACTTGTGGCTTCATTGGTGACGCGAAGGAGGAATCCATCAACACCATCTTGGAGTTCTGTAAGGCAAAAGAGGAGGGTAGGTTGCGTAAGCTCTATGTAATGGGCTGCTTGTCAGAGCGCTACTTGAACGACTTGCTGCAGGAGATTCCCCAAGTGGACAAGTTCTACGGAAAATTCAATTGGCCGGAGTTGCTCAACGATTTGGGAAAGACTTATCATGAGGACCAGGCCAACGAACGTTATCTGACGACTCCGTCGCACTACGCATACCTGAAAATCTCAGAAGGTTGCGACCGCAACTGCTCCTACTGCGCCATTCCCATCATCACGGGACATCACGTGTCTCGTCCGATGGAGGAAATCCTCGACGAGGTGAAGACATTGGTCAGCAAGGGAGTGAAGGAGTTTCAGGTGATTGCCCAGGAGCTTACCTATTATGGTATGGACCTGTATAAGAAGCAGATGCTTCCGGAACTGATTGAACGCATGTCGGACATTGAAGGGGTGGAATGGATTCGTCTACATTATGCCTATCCGGCCCATTTCCCGGAAGACCTGTTCCGTGTGATGCGCGAAAGAGACAATGTGTGCAAATACATGGACATTGCCTTGCAACACATCAGCGACAACATGCTGCAGAAGATGCATCGGCATGTGACCAAGGAGGAGACGTATCGGTTGATACAACGTTTCCGCGACGAGGTGCCCGGCATCCATCTCCGTACGACGCTGATGGTGGGACATCCCGGTGAGACCGAGGCCGACTTTGAGGAGCTGAAGGAGTTCGTACGCAAGGTACGCTTCGATAGGATGGGCGCTTTCGCTTACTCCGAGGAGGAGGGGACCTATGCAGCGGAGCATTATGAGGATGAGATCCCTGACGAGGTGAAACAGAAACGTCTGGACGAATTGATGGCTCTGCAACAGGAGATTGCTTCGGAACTGAGTGAGCGCAAGATAGGCCAACAGCTCAAGGTAATCATAGACCGTACGGAGGGTGACTACTACATTGGACGCACAGAATATGATTCACCGGAAGTGGACCCGGAGGTATTGATTCCTTGCAGCGAAAAGAAGTTGAAGATAGGAGATTTCTATCAAGTGAAAGTGACGGATGCGGACGACTTCGACCTCTACGCGACCGTCATAAGTTGATTTTGATACCTTAATACTAATAATTACATACTTGAATAACCAGGATTACATATCGGCATTGGCCAAGAGGCTGAAGTCAACGGACAAAGAAACGGCCTTGATGGTGCAGAAAGTAATTTCCGCAATGACGGAGCAACTGCAGGACGGCAAGGTGGTCTCTGTGCACGGCTTCGGAACGTTGGAAGTTAAGAAGAAGATGGAGCGCATCTCCGTCAACCCAGTATCGAAGAAACGTATTCTTGTGCCACCAAAGTTGGTCTTGGCATTCAAGCCAAGTAATGTGCTAAAAAGTAAATTTAAAGGAGGAAATTGATATGGCTGACAAGTTAACAATACAGGACCTCTCGGCTGCATTGGCCGAAAAGAACGGCATAGACCGCAAGGATGCCGAGACTTTCATTAGAGCCATGTTCGACTTGATAGAAGAGTCGCTCGAGAAGGACAAGTATGTGAAAGTGAAAGGCTTTGGTGTGTTCAAACTGATAAGCGTCAACAACCGGGAGAGCGTGAACATCAACACGGGCGAACGGTTCGAGATACAGGAGCACTACAAGGTTTCCTTCATACCGGACCCAACTCTCAAAGGCATCATCAACAAGCCCTTTGAGTTCTTCGACTCCGTAGTCCTGAACGAGGGCATAGAATTGGAGAATACCGAAGAAGATGCGGATATCAAGACCTCCGAAGCTAATGATAGGGAAGACGCTGACGAACCATTGACCGTAGACGAGGACATGGCGGTGGAAACCCAAGAAATCGATGAACCCCAAGAGGTGGAGGTACCTCAAGGTACTGAGTCGCAAGTGCATGATTCGCATGAGACAGATGAAACTCAAGAGATAGAAACTCCATTGTATGATTCTCAAGAGACAGAGTTGAAAGAAGCCGAACCTCAAGAGATAGAATCTCAGCCAACTGAAGCTGATGAACTTGCACAATCCTCAGATGAATCTACCGAAGAATCTGAACAGACGAATGAAACATCAGCAGAAGAAGCCGAACAGGCGTATGAACCAGCAGATGAAGTTGTGCCTTCGGACGAACCTGTTGAAGAAGAAGTTGGGCAACCGAATGAACTATATGCCGAAGAAACTGCATCCTCTGACCATTCTAACGAAGGAACTGAACCATCTGCTGAAGAATCTGAAACTTCGGACGCTCCTGTTGAGGAAGAAGCGGAGCAATCGGATGGACTATATGTTGAAGAGACTGAACCTTCGAGTGAAAACCTCGAGTTTGAGCAGACTGATGAAGTCGCAGAGACGGAACCTGTTAAGAAGGAAGACGTTGCTGATGCCGATGCATACGTAGGTGAAGTCGTAGAGTTCAGCTCCTCGGAGAACTTCTACACGGACGAAGCTATAGATAACTCGGCAGGGAACACTGATTCAAGCGAAGCTTCAACGATGACTGAAGAGACGGTCGAGAAGGTTGATGACGTAGCCGAACAACCAGAGGAGGTAGCTGA
>CAYZVH010000021.1:18443-28290 GCA_964481755.1 uncultured Bacteroides sp.
GAGTCTGACCAAGAACCTTCAGAGGAATCCAGCGAAGAAGCCGACGCAGAGCCGGTGGTGGCAGGAGAAGAGAAGCAGGAAGAGTTGAAGCCTATCAGCATCGATAAAAAGAAGAAAGGTTCGAAGGGTTGGCTCGTTGCCGCCTGCCTCGTCATTGTTTTAGGCATAGGCGCTTATGCGTTCTATACACTTCATGGAGAAAAAGAGGACGTGACCGCCGCTGCCCCGCAACCGCAAAAGCCTACAGGTGAAGCCCCTGCGATAGCTACTTCGAACTCTGTAGCACAGCCGAATGAAACTCAGTCTACAGAGGAGCAAACTGCCGCTTCAGCCGATGAAACAGTTGCAACGGCGACCAATGGGGGAACGACAGAGTCGAACCAAACGGTGCAAAAGACAGAACCGGCCTCGGCGAAGGATACCCAGCAAGCGATAAAGAAGACGGAATCGACTCCGGCTAATGCCGCTGTCACCACGACACCTGCGGTAGCTCAGACCCCGAAGGCCTCGAAAGGGAAATATTCCATCGTGGGCTTGAAGTGCGAGCACAAGGTCGTGTCCGGTGAGACACTCCGAAAGATTGCCCTAAAATACTATGGTACAAAGGAATTGTCTCCCTACATTGTGGAATACAACAACATTAAACAGCCGGACAAGGTCGCGGTAGGCGTGGTGCTGAAAATTCCTGAGCTGAAAGAGAATGAATAGCCCTTTCAGTGGTGATGGATGCAAGGTTGTGCAAACTGACATACCTAATATTACAAATACTCTTAAAATCTAAGTTTTAGGAGTATTTTTTAGTAAATATTAGACGTGCCCATTAACAATAAAAGCGTACTTTTGGGCGTTGAATAAAGCAGGTAGATAGATCCTGACGTAAAAGATAAGTAAAACATTAAATTAAATAGATTTATGGCAGAAGCAATTGATATTCGCGAATTGAATGAGCGAATTGAAAGACAAAGTGCATTCGTGACAAACTTGATGACTGGTATGGACCAAGTCATCGTAGGACAGAAACACTTGGTTGAATCATTATTGATTGGACTCTTGTCCGACGGACATGTGTTGCTCGAAGGTGTTCCAGGATTGGCTAAGACATTGGCCATAAAGACATTGGCATCGTTAATCGACGCTAAATATAGCCGTATCCAGTTTACCCCGGACTTGTTGCCGGCCGACGTCATCGGTACAATGATATACAACCAGAAGGACGAACGGTTCGTTGCAAACAAAGGACCTATCTTCGCTAACTTCGTGTTGGCAGATGAAATAAACCGTGCTCCGGCAAAGGTTCAGAGCGCATTGCTCGAGGCTATGCAGGAGCGTCAGGTGACATTGAGCAAGGAAACATTCCCCCTGCCGGAACCATTCCTCGTGTTGGCTACCCAGAACCCGATAGAGCAGGAGGGTACTTATCCATTGCCTGAAGCACAAGTGGACCGTTTCATGTTGAAGGTAGTCATCGACTATCCGAAATTGGAGGAAGAGAAGAAGATTATCCGTCAGAACATCAGTGGCGAGAAGATAGAGGTTCGTCCGATACTGCGTAGCGAGGAGATTCTGGAAGCCCGCAAGGTGGTTCGCCAGGTTTACCTCGACGAGAAGATTGAGCAATACATTGCCGACATCGTGTTCGCTACCCGTTATCCGGCCAAGTATAATCTCAAGGAGCTGGAGAGCTTCATCTCGTTCGGTGGATCTCCGCGTGCTTCCATCAACTTGGCTTTGGCAGCCCGTGCTTACGCGTTCATCAAACGCCGTGGTTACGTGATCCCCGAAGATGTGCGTGCTGTGGCTCATGACGTGCTCCGTCACCGCATCGGACTCAGCTACGAGGCTGAAGCCGGCAACGTGACAGCCGAGGAGATTGTCAGCAAGATATTGAATAAGGTAGAAGTGCCCTAATCACCTCTATCGGATAACAGATAATAAGATTATATGGAAACGACCGAACTTTTAAAGAGGGTTCGCCAGATAGAGATAAAGACCCGCGGACTGTCGAGCAACATCTTTGCCGGACAGTATCATTCCGCCTTTAAAGGACACGGTATGGCATTCTCCGAGGTGCGCGAATATCAGTATGGTGACGACGTTCGCGACATCGACTGGAATGTGACGGCACGTTTCGACAAGCCGTATGTGAAAGTGTTCGAGGAGGAGCGGGAACTGACCGTGATGTTGTTGATTGACGTTTCCGGTAGTCTCGACTTCGGTACTGTACATCAGATGAAACGCGACATGGTGACGGAGATTGCCGCCACGTTGGCTTTCTCTGCCATACAGAACAACGATAAGATTGGCGTAATCTTCTTTTCGGACAAGATAGAGAAGTTCATTCCACCCCAGAAGGGACGGAAGCATATCCTCTACATCATCCGTGAGTTGCTCTCCTTCAAGCCGGAGAGCCGACGGACCGATGTGAAGTTGGCGGTAGAGTATCTGACAAATATCATAAAGAAACGCTGTACGGCATTCCTCATCAGCGACTTCATTGTGCAACAGGACTTCAAGAATCCGCTGACGATAGCTAACCGCAAGCACGACCTTGTGGCTATCCAGGTATATGACCGCCGTGTGGAGGAACTGCCGGATGTGGGACTGATGAAGGTAGCGGATGCCGAGACTGGGCATACGCAGTACATCGACACCTCTTCGGCCAAGTTGAGAAAGATGCATCACGATTGGTGGGTGCAGAGGCAGACCCATTTGCAGGACACGTTCACGAAGAGCAATGTGGACTCCATCTCTGTGCGTACTGACCAGGATTATGTGAAACAGCTCATGAGCTTGTTCGCAAAACGTAATTAGAGTTTATTTGACAATGAGTGTATTTACAACGATACGAAAAAGAGCATTTGCAGGACTGCTGGCAATCACTTGCCTCGGAGCTGCCCAAGCCCAGAATGTGACGGTCGATGTAGCAATCGATTCGTTGCATCTGCTCATCGGACAACAGACGAGAATCAAGTTGGATGTCAGCTATGACGCCTCTCAGAAGATGGTGCTGCCGCATTTCAACGACACGCTGGTGACCGGTGTGGAACTGGTGGATGTGGCAAAGCCCGATACGCAATACCTGAACAACAAGCAACGGTTATTGGTGTCGCAGGAGTATATCGTGACATCATTTGACTCAGCGCTTTACTACATTCCTCCCTTCGAGGTGAAGGTAGACGGCAAGTCCTACTATTCAAAGGAGCTGGCACTGAACGTGCAGTCTCTGCCGGTGGATACCCTCCATCCCGAACAGTTCTTCGGACCGAAGGATGTGATGAGTCCGGCCTTTACGTGGGAGGACTGGGAGCTCGTCTTCTGGCTCACGTTGCTGATGATCCCGTTGGTGGCCTTGGTTGTGTACCTCGTGAAACGTTATCGCGACAACAAACCGATTATCCGCACCATCAAAGTGGAGCCCAAGTTGCCACCTCACGAGCAGGCATTGAAGGACATTGAGCGAATCAAGGCCGAGAAGAGCTGGCAGAAGGAAGAGTCCAAGACCTACTATACGGAGCTGACCGACGTGTTGAGGACCTACATCAAGGAGCGCTTCGGATTCAATGCCTTGGAGATGACTTCCACGGAGATTGTGGAGGCCTTGCTGCAGGAGAAGGACCAGAAGTCCATTGCGGAACTGAAGGACCTGTTCTCGACAGCCGACTTGGTGAAGTTCGCTAAGTTCAACCCGCTGATGAACGAGAACGACCGCAACTTGGTGAGCGCCATCGACTTTATCAATGAGACAAAGATTGAGCCGGACCCCAACGCCAAGGCGCAACCTACCGAGATAACGATAGAGGAGAAACGTTCGCGCCGGTCGAAGTTGATTCTGTTGGCTTCAATCGTGCTCATCTCCATAGCTGTACTCGTTATGTTGGGTATCGTGATTCACGATATTTGTAAGTTATGTTTTTAATCTAGTTAGGAAATGGTTTTCGCAAACATAGAATATTTGTTTTTGATTTTACTGGTTATACCTTATATAATATGGTATATCCTGAAAGGTAGTCAAAGCGATCCTACGTTGCAGGTGTCCGACACCCACATGTATCAGTCAGCTCCGCGCAGTTACAAACTGTACTTGTTGCACGTACCCTTCATACTGAGAATCATTGCCATCATCATGGTGATTATTGTGCTGGCTCGTCCGCAAACCACCAACAACTGGCAGAATACAGAAGTGGAAGGTATAGACATCATGATGGCTGTGGACGTGTCGACCAGTATGTTGGCCGAGGATTTGAAGCCAAACAGACTGGAGGCAGCCAAGCAGGTGGCGGCGGAGTTCATCAATGGCCGCCCCAACGACAACATCGGTCTGACGATATTCGCCGGCGAGGCGTTCACGCAATGTCCGCTGACCGTGGACCATGCCGTGTTGCTGAACCTGTTCAACGGCATCAGTTGCGACATCGCACAGCGCGGACTCATCGAGGATGGTACGGCCATCGGTATGGGCATAGCCAATGCGGTGACCCGACTGAAGGACAGTAAGGCCAAGTCGAAAGTGGTGATTCTGTTGACGGACGGCTCCAACAACCGGGGCGACATCTCGCCTCTGACAGCGGCGGAGATAGCAAAGAGCTTCGGCGTAAGGGTCTACACCATCGGTGTGGGCACAAACGGAACGGCTCCTTATCCGGTGCCGACTTATGCTGGTGTGCAATATGTAAATGTGCCAGTGGAGATTGACGAATCCACCTTGACGCAGATTGCAGGAATAGCCAACGGAAATTACTACAGAGCTACGAGCAACTCGAAGCTGAAGGAAGTATACGAGGAGATAGACAAACTGGAGAAGACCAAGTTGAACGTGAAAGAGTTCAGCAAGCGTGAGGAAGCTTTTGCACCATTCGCCTGGATTGCTCTCGCGTGCGTCCTTCTGGAATTGCTGCTGCGTAACTCCGTTTTGAAAAGAATTCCTTAAAGTGTAATGAATATGTTTCAATTTGCAAACCCTACATATCTGTATTTACTGATAGCGTTGCCCCTGGTGGCATTGCTCTATTTCTACTCTAATTACAGACGTAAGAAGAGGATTGAGAAATACGGAGACCCGGCATTGCTGGAGCAACTGATGCCGGAAGTCTCGAAGACCCGACCCAATCTGAAGTTCTGGTTGGTATGGGCCGCGTTAGGTATGCTCATTTTCACCTTGGCGCGTCCACAGTTCGGATCGAAGATGGAGAAACAGAAACGAAGCGGTGTGGAGACTATCATCGCATTGGATATCTCCAACTCCATGTTGGCCGAAGATATCACGCCTAGCCGTCTCGATAAATCGAAGAAACTCATCTCCCGCATGGTGGATGAGTTCACCAACGACAAGGTGGGACTGATTGTGTTTGCAGGCGACGCCTTCACACAGTTGCCTATTACCACTGACTACGTATCGGCCAAGATGTTCCTCGAGTCCATCACGCCTTCGCTCATCAGCAGCCAGGGTACCAACATTGGTGGTGCTATCCAGTTGGCTCTCAAAAGCTTCACTCCTCAAGAAGGGGTAGGCAGAGCCATCATCGTGATTACCGATGGCGAGAACCACGAGGGAGGAGCCTTGGAAGCCGCAAAGGAGGCCGCGGAGAAGGGCATCCAAGTCTATGTGCTTGGAATCGGCTCAACGGATGGTTCTCCCATTCCCAGCGAAGAAGGCGGCAATGAGTTCCGCAAGGACAAGGACGGAAACGTGATTGTTACACGCTTGAACGAGGAGATGTGCCGCAACATTGCACAGGCCGGCAACGGGGTCTACATACGGGTGGACAACTCCAACTCCGCACAACGTGCCTTACAGAAGGAGATAGATAAGTTGGCCAAGAACGATGTGGAGAGCATGGTGTACACAGAGTTTGACGAGCAGTTTCAGGTAATCGCCTGGATTGCCCTCATTCTGTTGCTTGCCGAGCTGCTAATCTCCGAGAAGAAGGGCAACTTGATACGCAACATTAAGTTTTTCATAAAGAAAGATTAGAATGATTATGAGAAGTACAAAATGTTATATACTGATGGCGTTGGCGCTGATGAGTGGGGGAGTAGCTATGGCCCAGAAAGTGGAACGTGGCTATGTCCGTAGCGGAAACAAACTCTATCGGGACAGTCTGTTTACCAAAGCGGAGGTAGACTACCGTAAAGCGCTGGAGATAAATCCGAAATCCACCGAGGCTGCCTTCAACCTGGGTAACGCATTGCTGATGCAACAGAAAGGGCAGGAGGCCATCGAACAATATACGGCCGCCGCCAACGTGGAGAAGGATAAGTCGAAACTGGCTCAGATATACCACAATATGGGAGTCGTGCTGCAGTCGGCCAAACAATATCCGGCCTGCATCGAGGCTTACAAGAAGTCCTTGCGCAACAATCCTAACGACGACGAGACTCGTTACAACCTGGCCCTGGCGCAGAAACTGCTGAAAGACCAACAGCAGAACCAGCAACAGAACCAGGACAACAAGAAGAACGAGCAGGACAAGAAGGAGGACAAGGACCAACAACAGCAAAAACAAAACCAAGACAATAAGGACAAGAAGGAACAAAACCAGAACCAGCAGCAAAACCAGCAGCAGAAAAAGGAGAATGAGATGTCGAAAGACAACGCCCAGCAACTCCTCAATGCCGTGATGCAGGACGAAAAGGACGTGCAGGAAAAGGTGAAGAAACAGCTGCAGGTGAAGGGTAAGAAATTTGATAAAGATTGGTAATGAAGAACAAGATTATGATGAAGCGAACAGTTTTTCTATTGGTTTGCATCCTTGCGGGATTGAACCTCTATGCGGACAATCTGAAGTTCGAAGCCGCCGCTACAGACGTGGTGGTGGTAGAACAGCAGATCAGACTCTCGTATACGGTCAACTCGCAGAGCGTAAAAAACTTCAGAGCTCCGGACATGTCTCCCTTCGAAGTGTTGATGGGACCGACACAGTCGTCGCAGAGCAGTGTGCAGATTATCAATGGTAACTACACCTCGTCCAAGTCCACCACATTCACCTACATCCTGTTGGCCAGCAAGACAGGAACATTCAGCATCCCCGGTGCCACCATTGAGGCCGAAGGCGAAAAGCTGAAGTCCAATAGCGTGACCATAAAAGTCCTCCCGGCCGACAAGGCGAACGGAGTTGACAATGGACAGAGAGGGGAGGGGCAAACCTCCTCATCCTCGGTGAGCAAAGTGTCGGACAAGGATTTGTTTATTGTGGCGACCGCCAACAAAACCACCGTACACGAGCAAGAGGCCGTGTTGCTGACCTATAAGGTGTATACGGTTCTCAACCTGACTAGCTTACAGGGAAAGATGCCAGACTTGAAGGGATTCCACATCCAAGAGGTGGAGTTGCCTCGCCAGAAGAGTTTCTCGCTCGAACACTACAACGGACGCAACTATAAGACTGTCGTTTGGAGCCAGTACGTGCTGTTCCCTCAACAGTCCGGTAAACTGGAAGTTCCATCCATCACTTTCGAGGGTATAGTCAGCCAACGTGTTCAGTCCGACGATCCATTCGAAGCCTTCTTCAATGGCGGCAGCAACTACATAGACGTGAAGAAACAGATTCGCACGCCGAAGATAACGCTCAATGTGAAATCCTTGCCTAGCGGTAAACCCGAAGGCTTTTCTGGAGCGGTGGGCGAGTTCAGTCTGTCATCGTCCATCAACAGCACCCAAGTGTCGACCAACGATGCCGTTACGCTGAAGTTAAAGATATCCGGTACTGGTAATATGAAGCTGATAGCAGCTCCCGAGGTAGCCTTCCCGAGCGATTTCGAAACATACGACCCGAAGGTGGACAATCAGTTCTCACTCTCAAAGAACGGTCAGTCGGGTAGCAAAGAGATAGAGTATCTTGCCATACCGCGCCATCCGGGAACCTACAAGATACCTGCGGTCAAGTTCTCCTATTTTGACCTGAAGACCCAGCAATACAAGACGCTACAGACTGAGGAATACACGCTTACCGTGGTGAAGGGAAAAGGCAATGCCGACCAAGTTGTGGCCGACTACACCAGTAAGGAATACCTGAAGATTTTGGGCCAGGACATCCACTTCATCAAACTGAACAGTAACGTGACCTACAACCAGACTCCGTTCTTCGGATCGTGGGGTTATTGGATTGTCCACATCGTAGCGCTTTGCCTCTTCTTCATTATATTGTACGTGTTCCACCGCAATGCTTCGGAGAACAAGAACACCGCGAAGGTTCGTACCAAGAAGGCCAACAAGGTTGCTATCCGTCGTATGAAGCAAGCCAACAAACTGTTGAGCGAGAACAAGACTGGCGAGTTCTACGACGAGGTTCTCAAAGCTCTTTGGGGATATATCGGCGATAAGCTGAGCATGCCAGTGTCTGAACTCTCCAAGGACAATATCGAGTCGGAGCTTCTGAAGCACAAGATATCCGAGGAATTGGTTCACGATTTCCTTGGAATCCTCAACGAGTGCGAGTTTGCCCGTTATGCGCCTGGTAGTCAGTCCGACACGATGGACAAGGTCTACACCAATGCCATCGACATCATCAGTAAGATGGAAGGTCAAATCAAGTAAACCTCAGATGTTCTCTATTAACAAAGAATTAGATATGAAGAAGATTTTATTATTAGGATTCGTCCTACTGCAAAATATCGCTCCGGGTGTAGCGCAAGAGGTTGATTCAATAGCCGTGGAAGCGCCTGTTGAAGAGCAACTGGTGTCGTCCGTCAGTGTGCAACAAGCCGACAGCGCCTATATGAATGGCGATTATAAGTCGGCCATTGCCGTTTACGAAGCCATCGTCGAAAGGGGAGGGGCCTCGGCGGATTTATACTATAACCTGGGAAACTGCTACTACAAGAGCAAGCAGGTGGCAAAGTCCATATTGAATTATGAGCGGGCGCTCAAGATTGACCCTAGCGACAGTGACATACGTTTCAACTTGGAGTTGGCTCGCACCAAAGCTATCGACAAAGAGTCACTGGTCAGTGAGATATTTTTGGTGACTTGGTTCACGTGGCTTAAAAACTGCATGAGCGTGGATGAGTGGGCAATGTTGGCCCTTGGCTGTTTCATCTTGTTCCTCGTAGCTGTCGCCTATAGCATCTGCAGGCGCAATGCAAGCACATTACTCCGTAAGCTCACCTTCATCGTGTTGATTGTGACATTCGTCGGTGCAGTGTTGGGCAATGTATTTGCCAAACTTCAGAAGGATACGCTGCAGAGCCAAAATATGGCCATCATCATGAACTCCAGCGTGACAGTGAAGAGCACGCCTAACGAGAGCGGTACCGACCTGTTTGTGCTGCACGAAGGCCGCAAGGTGACCATCACAGACGACTCCATGAAACAATGGGTGGAGATTCAACTGGAGGACGGCAACGTCGGTTGGATACCACGCACCGTGTTGGAGGTTATCTAAGTCGATAAGGCATTAAGCTTACAGATAACATAAAGAGGTTTCCATAGGAGGCCTCTTTTGTTTTTCCTGGTGGTCCCTATAAGATTGATGCTATCTACCATTCATAACCACACGATGCTTCCGCCGCATGCCTTCTTATTTCAGCGAGATACCAAGTTATTTGCATGAGATGCTTTCTCAAATAATTTAGATGCCTTGCGGCAAAAAGGAAATTCGTTGAGGTAAATGAGGAGATAGATAGAATAAAGGTTGCGACATAGAGCTTTGTTTATAAGAGTTTCCCTCTTTCGTATCGCCAATCTATTCGCTTATCCCCACTGATTTTCTACTTTGCTCGCATTGTTTCCAGTTAGATAATGCTCATGGCAAGTATAAAAAAAGAGGCAGATTAAAATCCACCTCCTACTCAAATTGTGACCCCGACAGGATTCAAACCTGTAACCTTCTGATCCGTAGTCAGATGCTCT
>CAYZVH010000022.1:0-25786 GCA_964481755.1 uncultured Bacteroides sp.
GGCGTAAGCCAGCAGATTTACAGTCTGCCCCATTTGGCCACTCTGGTATTTGCCCATTCCCGCACCTGTTAGGTTTCCCTCTCAAATGCGGTGCAAAGGTACAACTATTTTTTGAATCTGCAAGCTAAATCAATCATTTTTATTGCGGTCACTGCACATTCGTCTCCTTTGTTGCCCAGTTTGCCGCCAGCGCGGTCCTCGGCTTGTTGCATATTATCTGTTGTCAGCAGTCCGTAAATGACTGGTATCTTGCCTTCTGCATTCAGCTGGGCGATGCCTTGGGTGGTGCCTGCGCATACATAGTCGAAGTGGGGAGTGTCGCCTCTTACCACACTACCCAGTGCGATGACCGCGTCCACCTGGCCGCTCTGGATGAAGAGTGATGAGCCAAAAGTGAGCTCAAAACTGCCCGGTACGGTGCGTACGGTGATGTTCTCGTCCTTGGCACCATGCTTTTTCAGCGTGTTGAGCGCACCTTGGAGCAAGGCTCCGGTGATGTTGAAGTTCCATTCTGAAACGACGATGCCGAAGCGCATGTTGCTGGCGTCGGGCACCGAGTTGAAATCATAGTCCGATAAGTTGTGATATGCTGTTGCCATATGCTAAATGTTTATGATTGTTCTGATGTATGTCGTCTTCCGAGGAACGGCCGCCGTCTGACGCATTCTGTATGGGCGGGCTGTCTGCCTCTTAAAAACGGAGGCGTGAACTACACCACGATGAGCATAATTCACGCCTATAAAAATATACTATGGAAAACGTTCGATTGGATTATTTCGATGCACGCTCGATGTACTTATCAATCTCCATCGACTGGTAAGAGTTGAAGTATTTATCCTTAATCGTCTGATAAACCTTCACTGCCTCGGCGTTCTTACCCAGTTTCTCGTAAATCTGTCCGGCTTTCACCAAGTAGATGGGGCTCATGCTTTGTGAGTCGGCCATGTCGGCTGCATCCTTCAGGGTAGAAGCGGCTTTCTCCAACTCACCGAGTTGTGCGTAGCAGTCGCCCATAGCACCTTTGATGGCGGGAGCAATCACCAGGTCGTTACCGCTGAAGTCCTCCAGATAGTCGAGAGCCTCTTTGTACTTGTCCAGTTTAGCGTAGCACAATCCGGCGTAAGCCTTGGCCAAGTTACCAGCCTTGGTTCCGCTGTATTCATCGGCCACCTTCAGGAAACCTACGTTGCCTATTGAATCGCCGTCGAGTGCCAGTTGGTACTCCTCGGCATCGAAATATTGCTGACCGGCGAACAAAGCCTCCGATGCTTTGCGCTCACGCGGCTCAGCGATGAAATTCTTGTAAATAACCACGCCGGCAATCACGATGATGATTGCTGCGATGATGGCGATAATCGCCTTTTTGTTCTTCTCCAGAAATGCTTCCGACTGGCTCAAAGCCTCTTCCACATTTACAGCTTCTTGTTTTTTCTGTTCTGCCATATCTATTATTTTTATTATTATCTAATCTGACACTATTTTTCAGGTCAGCAAAAGTAATCTATTTCTATCTATAAATAAAATTTCGGCCTATCTTTTTTCAAATTAAATCTCTTACGCATCGTTTGGAAGGAGAATTATGTCTACATTTGCCGTATGATTTTGAAACGCATATCCATAGTAAACTACAAGAATCTGGAGCAGGCCGAGCTGGTTTTCTCTCCTAAGATAAACTGTTTCATCGGACAAAACGGTATGGGTAAGACCAATCTGCTGGATGCGGTCTATTACCTGTCGTTCTGCAAGAGCGCGTCTAATCCTATTGATTCCCAGGTTATTCGTCACGATCAGGAGTACTTCGTCATCCAAGGTTTCTACGAGATGGAGGACGGTACGATGGAAGAGATTTACTGTGGTATGAAGCGTCGGCACAAGAAGCAGTTCAAGCGCAACAAGAAGGAGTACACCCGCTTGGCGGACCACATCGGCTTCGTGCCGCTGATACAGATTTCTCCGGCCGACTCCGACCTGATATCGGGGGGTAGTGAAGAGCGCCGTCGGTTCATGGATGTGGTAATTTCACAGTACGACAAGTCGTATCTGGATGCCTTGATGCGTTACAACCGCGCTCTCACTCAGCGTAATACGCTGCTGAAGCAGGATGCTGAGCCCGATTCGGGGCTGATGGATGTGTGGGAAGAGATGATGGCCACCACAGGCGAGGTCATATTCCAGAAACGTACGCAGTTCATCGAAGCGTTCATCCCTACATTCCAATCTTTTTACTCCTACATCTCGCAGGACGGTGAGCCGGTGGGCCTGACCTACCTGTCTCAACTGCAGACCCATAACCTGGCGCAGTCGTTGCACGACAACCGTATGCGCGACCGCATTGTGGGCTATTCGCTCGTGGGGGTTCACAAGGACGACCTGGAGATGAAACTCGATGGTTACCCCATGAAGCGGGAAGGGTCGCAGGGCCAGAACAAGACCTTCTTGATAGCGTTAAAGCTGGCGCAGTTCGATTTCTTGAAGAAGACTGGCAGCAACACCACGCCCTTGCTGTTGCTCGACGACATCTTCGATAAGCTGGATACCCAGCGGGTGGAGCAGATTGTGAAACTGGTGGCTGGTGATAGCTTCGGACAAATCTTCATCACAGACACTAACCGCAAACATCTTGATAAGATTCTGCAGAAGACCGAACAAGACTACAAGCTGTTCGAAATTAACCATGGGGAGGTGGTAGGATGAAACGAAGCGATGCGAAACCGATAGGCGACATGATTCGCCAAGTGATGCGTGAGCAGGGATTGGAGTCGCCGCTGAACGAATATCGTCTCATCCAGTCTTGGTCCGACGTGCTTGGACGCACCATCGCCTCGTACACTACACGGCTTTTTATCAAGAACCAGGTGCTATACGTGCAACTCACTTCACCCGCCCTACGCCAGGAGTTGATGATGGGGCGCGAACTGTTGATTCGCAAACTCAACCAGACCGTAGGGGCACAAGTCATCACCAATATTGTATTTCAGTAGATTCAAGCTCTGCAAGAATAAAAGTGTTGGATTAACGACCTATATACTCATTGATATGTGTCTACAGGCCACCAAGCCAACCATGTTTGGGCTTGCGTAACTTGTGTCAGCAGATTGTTGGACTGAACGTGCTGCTGGCCATTCCTTGGCTATTGCATCTCGGTTATTCACTAACCAACCACCCTTCGTTCGTCAGCACGGCATCCATCTTCCGGTCGAATGGCTCGCAGGGTATTTCGTCCAACACCTGGAAGTCGTAACATATACCTATATTATATGTATGGAGTTTGGGCAGGAGGCGGTCGTAGTAACCTTTGCCCCGGCCGAGTCGGTTGCCACAGGTGTCGAATGCCATACCAGGAATCACGGCCACGTCTATCCGGTCGTAGTCGGTGAACAGGTCACCCACGGGCTCAGCTATACCGTATGCTCCCACCCGCAGGTCGTCCTTGCCGGTGTAGCGGCGAAGCTCCAGCTCGTCGCCCACCACCACGGGGAGCAGAATCTCCTTTCGTCTGCTCCACTCCTCCACCAGTTGGTGTGTGTAGACTTCATCGGGCAGGGAGTGGTAGAGCAGTACCACCTGTGCCTCGGCAAACCGCTGATGTTGCTCCAGCAGTTGCCTCAGTGCGGCGGACTTTGCTAGGCAGACCTCCGCACTATGGGCGGTCTTGCGCTGCTTGATGAGTTTCCGTAGTTCCTTTTTCTCGCTTACCATTTGGTTTGCATTCTTGTTGGTTATTGAATGGAACCAACTTTCTTACTCCTTCCCAGAGGTCTTCTCCTCGGGCGCTTGAGGGAAGGCTTCTCCATTGGTCAGTATCTCCACGGCCTTCTTCACCGTCGGGTCGTCTTGGTTAAGGTAAGCCACATACTCTTCCGTACCCAGCATGTTGTAGATGATGCCGCCGTAGATGAGACGCTCCAGCAACTTATGCGACTTGCTGATCATCAAGTTGCGTCGCTTCACGTCGCGTGTCTCGGCAAAGCGTACGAACTTTTCTACCAGATTCTGGCGCTTCAGGTAGGCGAGCATCGTCTTGTAGTTGTCATACTTACTCAGAGACTCGCGGTTTGTGTCGGTGTACTGGAAGGTGAACTCGTTGTGCAGACGGTTGTTTACCACGGTGGAGTAGTACGATGTGTAGCCCACGGTGTCCTGCGGCACAAAGATGTCAGGCATGATGCCGCCACCGCCGTAAACCACACGGCCCAGTGAAGTATAGTAAATCTCGTCCTCGTTCTGTCGGATGCTGTCCTGCGAGAAGAACTCTCCGTGGTCGAATCGGTTGATGATGTCCATCTCGTAATTTTCGTCCTTTCCGTTGGAATAGGGTTTCTGTATGCATCGGCCCGACGGGGTGTAGTAGCGTGCGATGGTCAGCCGCATGGCCGATCCGTCCTTGAACTCAATGGGCTGTTGCACCAGTCCCTTGCCGAATGAGCGGCGGCCGATGATGGTTCCGCGGTCGTTGTCCTGTATGGCACCGGCGAAGATTTCGCTGGCCGAGGCCGATGACTCGTTTATCAGTACCACCAGCGGGGTTTGCTGGTTGGTGCCTCTGCCGTCCGACAGGTAGTCCTGGCGCGGCGACTTGCGTCCGCTGGTGTAGACAATCATCCGGTCCTTCGGAAGAAACTCGTTCACCATCTGTATGCAGGCACCCATGTAGCCGCCTGTGTTGTCGCGCAGGTCGATGATGAGGTTCTCGAAACCATCCTGTGCCAAGGTGGCGATGCCGATGATCATCTCAGCGTAGGTCGTTTCGCCGAACTTGTTTATCTTGATGTAGCCAGTCTTGTCGTTGAGCATGTAGGCGGCGTCCACGCTCTTGATGGGAATGTCGCCGCGCACGATGGTGAACGAGAGGATGTCCTTCACGCCCCGGCGGTAGATGCCCAGTTTCACCTCAGTTCCCTTCGGACCTTTCAGCTTGGCCATGGTGGTGGTGTTGGTCACCTCTTTGCCGACGAACATGGTGTCGTTGACCGACACGATGCGGTCGCCCGGCATCAGTCCCACCTTCTCCGATGGGCCACCTTTGATGACGTCGCTGATGTAGATGGTGTCATGCTGTATGGTGAACGACACGCCGATGCCACTGAAGTGTCCCTTCAGTTCGGAGGTCGTGGCCTCTATGTCCTTAGCCGGGATGTAGGTGGAGTGGGGGTCCAGCTCGGCCAGTATCTGCGGCATGGCCTTCTCCACTAGGTCCGTCATCTTCACCGTGTCGACGTACTGGTCGTCCACGATGCGCAACAGGTCGTTCAGCTTGTTGGACGAGGTGTTGATGATGCTCAACCGGTTGTTGGAGAAGAGGTTGGCGTAGAATGTCCCTATCAGGATGCCCACCACTATGCTGGCGGCTATGATGATGGGTATGTAGCGTTTTGAGGAGTTTTTGTTGTCGCTCATAATATCTTTTTGTTTACTCGTTCATATTCATATATACTAACTCGATGCCGGCTCGCCGTAGCAGGTTGATGCCGTCCTCCAGTCGGTACTCTTCGGAGTAGACCACCCGTCGGATGCCTGCTTGGATAATCAGTTTGGCGCACTCGATGCAAGGCGCTGCCGTGGCGTACATCGTGGCCCCCTCGCTGCTGTTGCCCGAGCGCGCTATCTTGGTGATGGCGTTCGCCTCGGCATGGAGCACGTAGGGCTTGGTCACGTTGTTGTCGTCCTCGCACACGTTCTCGAATCCCGACGGGGTGCCGTTGTATCCGTCCGAGATGATCATCTTGTCCTTCACGATGAGCACGCCCACCTTGCGGCGTCGGCAGTAGGAGTTTTCTGCCCAGATGGCAGCCATGCGAAGGTATCGCTTGTCCAGTTCCAGTTGTTTGAGTTCGGCGTTTGTCATGTCAATCAGTCACTTAAAGGGTAAAACAATAGGTACGGTCCGCTCGCCTGGTGGATGCTGAGCTGGTGTGTGTCGCCCTCGTAGCGGGTGGCGTTCTTCAGGATGTTTATCATCTGCCGGCTTATCTCGTCACTGCCTGTCACGCTACTGGCGTTCTGAAAGCTGAAGGAGATGGTGTGGTCCTCGCCGTTCACCGTCCAGGTGCCCGAGAACGATTTGTTGGTCGTGCGGCAAGTGAACTGGTCCTCGGCGAAGGTGATGATGTAGCAGTCGTCCGCACTGTCGTTCAGCTTCTGCTGGTTCTCCTGGGTCATTGCGTTTTGCGACGAGCTCTGCCGAATGCACGACAGCTTCCAGGTGTGGCCTATGAAGATGGCGCCTAAGTCGTCGCTGTCGCTGCAGGCCGTGGCTAGTAGCATCAGTGGTAGCAGCAACATCCATATGACTTTTGTTATCTTTATCATAATATTCTTCATTCGTTCATTGTTTAATACCGTTTCGTCGGAGCAGGGCGTCGATGGTCGGCTCCTGACCGCGGAAGCGTTTGTAAAGTGTCATCGGGTGGACCGTGCCTCCCTTCGACAAGATGTTCTCGCGGAACGAGCCGGCCACCTCGGTGTTGAAGATGCCCTTCTCCTTGAACAGCGAGAAGGCGTCAGCGTCCAACACCTCCGCCCACTTGTAGCTGTAGTAACCGGCCCCGTAGCCTCCGTCCATGATGTGTGAGAACTGCACGCTCATGCACGTGCCTTTGACCGATGGCAGCACCTGTGCCTCTTTCCATGCTTCCTTCTCGAACTCCTTCACATCGCCGTCGAACTCCTCCTCGAGGGTGTACCAGGCCATGTCCAATAGTCCGAAGCTCACTTGTCGGAGGCAGGCGTAGGCAGCGTTGAAGTTCGACGCGTCCACGATGTTCTTCACCATTGCCTCGGGTAGCGGTTCGCCAGTCTGGTAATGATAGGCAAATGTATGCAAGAAATCTTTTTCTCTCGCAAAGTTTTCCATGATTTGTGAGGGAAGCTCCACAAAATCCCTGTAGACCGACGTGCCGCTCATGGAGGCGTAGGTGGTGTCGGCGAAGATGCCGTGCAGCGCATGACCGAACTCGTGGAGGAAAGTCTCTACCTCGGTGAGCGTCAGCAGGGCCGGTTTGTCCGCCGTGGGTTTGGTGAGGTTCATCACGATGGAGATGTGGGGTCGGCTGTCTTCGCCGTCTGCCTTCCATTGGCTCTTGAAGGAGGTCATCCAGGCGCCTGCCTGCTTCGTCTCCCGTGGGTGGAAGTCCACATAGAGCACCGCCAGGTAGCGTCCGTCCTTGTCGAACACCTCGTAGGCCGTCACGTCCGGGTGATACACCGGGATGTCGCGGTTCTCGCGGAAGGTGATTCCGTAGAGCCGGGTGGCGAGCCCGAACACGCCCTCCTTCACCTTGCTCAGTTCGAAATAGGGACGCAGCATCTCCGAGTCGAGATTATATTTCTTGTTCTTCAGTTTCTCTGAGTAGTACGACCAGTCCCAGGGCATCAGCTTGAAGCCCTTTCCCTCGGTCTTTGTGGCCAACCGTTGCACTTCGCTCCGTTCCTTCAGCGCCGTGGGACGATAGGCGTCGATGAGCTGATGGAGCAGTCGGTACACGTTGTCGCAGTTCTCCGCCATGCGGCGACCTAGCACGTAATCGGCATAAGTCTTGTAGCCCAACAGTTGAGCTATCTTCATGCGGATGTTCACAATCTGCTTCACGATGGACTCGTTGTTGCGCTCGTTCTCGTGTGCGCACTGCGTTTGGTAGGCCGTGTAGAGCCGCTCGCGCAGACCGCGGTCGTCGCAATAGGTCATCAGCGGCATGTAGCTGGGGGCTTGCAGTGTGAACACCCATCCGTCCACGCCTTTCTCCTTGGCCGTCAGTGCCGCGGCCTCCAGGGCGGACTCTGGCAGTCCGTTCAGCCGGCTTCGGTCCGTCACGGTCATCATGTATGCGTTAGTCTCTTTCAGGTGGTTCTGTGCGAATGCCACCGTCAGTCGACTTAGCTCGGTGGTCAGTGTGCGGTAGGTGTCGCGTGCCTCGCCTTTCAGGTCCGAACCGCTGCGGACGAAACCTATGTAGGTGTTCTGCAGCAACATCAGGTCCTCGCCTTCGAGTTGATCCTTCTCTTGCTCGTAGACTGCCTTCACACGGGCGAACAACTTCTCGTTCAGGTGAATGTTGTGGCTGTGCTCCGAGAGAACCGGAGTCATCTCCCGTGCCACGGCTTGCATCTCGTCGTTGCCCTCAGCCTCCAGCAGGTTGAAGAAGACCTCGGTCACATCGTCCAGCAGGCGGCCCGACTGCTCCAACGCCACGATGGTGTTCTGGAACGTAGCCTTCGCAGGGTTGTTCGCAATCTCGTCAATCTCCGCCTGATGGTGTGCGATACCCTCCAGTATGGCGGGTTTGTAGTGCTCCACCCGTATCCTGTCGAATGGCGCTGTGCCGTGCGGTGTGCCATAGGGCGCTAAGAATGGATTCTCTTCTGTCATAGTCCTACGATTCCGTCAATGTCCGAGAATTCCTTGCCCTTCTTGGTATGAGTGCTCGGGTCCGGCTCACGCTTCAGCGCCTCCAGTTCCGGCACTCTGAATCCCATGCGCAGCAGGTCGATGGCGTTCTCCTCTTTCAGTTCGTTGAGAACCTTCGATAGCTTCAGCCGGGTGGTGTTGAGTACGTAGGCCAAATCCTCCATCTTCGCCTTCACAAACTTCTCGCCCGTGGGCACGGTGGCTACCAGTAATAGGAAGTCTATCAACTTGTTGCGCACGTTTCCGTGGGGTATCTTGCCCCATTTGTCGTACATCCGCTGGTTGCCGTTGCTCAGCATGTTGATGAAGTTGATGCGGAAGGTGGGGTAGTTTATCAGTTCGCTGTAGAGGTAAGTCTTCTCGATGATGATGGCGCAGACAGTCGTCCGTGCCGTGTAGCTGAAGAGATAGGTCTGATGTAGTCCGTACAGCGAGAAGGGCTCCAGCAAGTAGGGTGCGTTCATCAGTTCGCAGTAGGAGATCTTCGCCTCGTCCACGCAGAAGTCCGACTGCATCGAGAAGGATCCCGAGATGATGAATACGAAATTCTTACTGTCGTCTCCCTTCGCGAATATCTTTTGTCCGGCTCTATATTTAGTGAAATGAAACTTCACCTTCTCCAGAATCTTGGTTAGGTCGTTGATGCCTATACCCTGAAAAAGAGGAAGTTGCAACAGTGTCTCATACATTGTTTGTTCCATATTGTGAGTTGTTCTTTATATTGTTCATTTACAGACAATACAAAGATAATCAGTTATATAGAACGGGTTGATATTATGTTCTGAATTTTTTTGTTATTTATCTTTTCTTAAGCAAACGGGATGCGAGGACCGGCTGTGCGGAAGGCGCCTGCTAGGCGTGCTGTTATAATCTGTAAGTGTGTGCGGGGTGTCGAGGCTTGGTACTGTCTCTTGCACTGTCAAATAGAAACTTTTGTGCAGACGCTTCATAGATCGCGGATAACATTTCCTTTCTATTTTTCGTGATAGATTCCAAATATTATTCTATTTTTGCAGCGTCAATCAGAAAGGAGGATTTATCTATGTTCACATCGTTAAGCTTTCAGGAAATAGCTAGCGCTTTCATCGTGTTGTTCGCTGTCATCGACATCATAGGTGCCATACCTATCATCTTGGACCAGAAGCGCAACGGCAGGTCGGTCAATTGCATCAAGGCGACGCTCATATCGTTTGCCCTGTTGTTGGCATTTTTCTTTGCCGGCGACATGATACTGAAACTGTTTCAGGTCGACATCGCCTCGTTCGCCATAGCCGGAGCCATCGTCATCTTCCTGTTGGCATTGGAGATGGTGCTTGACATCGAGATCTTCAAGAACCAAGGCCCCATCAAGGAGGCTACGCTCATTCCGCTTGTCTTCCCGCTCATAGCCGGTGCTGGCGCCTTCACTACGTTGTTGTCGCTTCGGGCTGAATACGCCCCTGTCAACATCATCATCGCCCTCGTGCTCAACATGATTTGGGTCTACGTCGTGCTGCGTTCCACGGAGAAGGTCGAGCGTTTCTTAGGCAAGGGCGGCATCTACATGTTGCGTAAATTCTTCGGAGTCATCCTGCTGGCTATCGCCGCACGCCTGCTCACGGCCAACCTCACGCAACTCGTTGGACAGATGCAGATGCAGCAGTAATCTATAATAATAGGAGTTCAAGTTCCACCGGCATATAGGCAAGGTCTAATAGAAAGCCGGTTCACGAACTTAATCCTTGGGGAACTTGCTATGCTTGAATGAAGTATACTTCGATGGTCGATGAAGTATACTTCAAGTGCCAATGAAGTATACTTCAAGTGCCGATGACCTATAACCCCTTTGGCAAAGCCCTCGCTCTTGCTCTCGTCATAGCTGTCTTCTTATACTTGCTGAACCTGAAAGGTTGCAATAATACCTATAAACAATACGGGGGATGAATCTTGCGACTCATCCCCCGCTTATCTGTTAGAAGTTTTCTTCTGCTTAAGCCTGAAGCAACTTACCGTCAGAACCCAGTACGTTTACAATCTTGTGGATGTAGAGTTTCTTCATGTTGTCGCGAGCCGGGCCGAGGTACTTACGCGGGTCGAACTCTGCGGGCTTCTCAGCCAGAGTCTTACGGATAGCTGCTGTCATGGCCAGACGGCTGTCTGAGTCGATGTTGATCTTGCAGACTGCAGACTTGGCGGCTTTGCGGAGCTCGTCTTCGGGGATACCAATGGCATCCTTCAACGCGCCACCGTATTTGTTGATGGTCTCAACCTCTTCCTGGGGAACAGATGAGGATCCGTGGAGCACGATGGGGAATCCGGGAAGCTCTTTCTCCACACCCTCGAGCACGTCGAATGCCAAAGGAGGAGGAACCAGACGACCATTAGCGTCGCGTGTGCACTGCTCGGGTTTGAACTTGTTGGCACCGTGAGAAGTACCGATGGAGATAGCCAAGCTGTCGCAACCTGTCTTCGTAACGAAGTCAACAACCTCTTCGGGTCTTGTATAGGTGTGGTGCTCAGCGCAAACCTCATCCTCAACACCTGCCAACACTCCCAGCTCGCCCTCTACGGTCACGTCGAACTGATGTGCGTACTCAACAACTTTCTTTGTCAGGGCTACATTCTCGTCGTACGGCAGATGAGAACCGTCGATCATTACAGAAGAGAAGCCGAGGTCGATGCATGACTTGCAAAGCTCGAAAGAATCTCCGTGGTCGAGGTGCAGCACGATTTCGGGATGCTCGCAACCCAACTCCTTAGCGTAGGCTACAGCACCTTCGGCCATGTAACGCAGCAAAGTCTGGTTTGCATAGTTACGTGCACCCTTTGAAACCTGCAGAATAACAGGAGATTTTGTCTCTACGGCTGCCTGAATGATTGCCTGCAACTGCTCCATGTTGTTGAAATTGAAGGCAGGAATGGCATAGCCACCTTTAACTGCTTTAGCGAACATAGCTTTTGTGTTCACCAAGCCTAATTCCTTATAATTTACCATCTCTTTATTTATTTATTGAATAATAAGATTTCTATCACCTATTAAAAACGTCACAAAGTTAGTCATAATAGTTGGGACACCACCAAACTTACGACAAGAAAAATTGGACAAACCTTCGTCTTTTTCTCGTCCGTGAGCAAACTGCCTCCCGCTGTCATCGTATTGCAAACTCTATGTTTCAAAAAGGTGCCTTTCGGTGTATGTCCCCTAAAGGTGTAGTTTTTTCTCTAGTCAGCGAAATATTTCTCTCTGACTGGAAAGATTTTCGGGAAAAGCTTTGCTGGTATGCGGGGAAGTTTGTACCTTTGCTGCCCGAAATAGACCATTACACAATTATTGTTACCAGCAATAAACTAAAGATAATAACAAATTAAACAATAAAGGCAATGAAAAAAGGTATACATCCTGAGAATTACCGTCCGGTAGTATTCAAAGACATGTCAAACGGCGATATGTTCCTGTCACGCTCTACTTGCGCAACTAAGGATACTATCGAGTTCGAAGGCGAGACTTATCCGGTGGTTAAGCTCGAAATCTCAAGTTCTTCTCACCCGTTCTACACAGGTAAGTCTAAGTTGGTTGACACCGCAGGACGCGTTGATAAGTTCATGAGCCGCTACGGTAACGCCAGAAAGAAATAAGTAGACCTCCTAGAAAGGTCGTCTGACGGAAGAGACAGAGAGAAGTCCGAATGAAACCTAACAGGTGACATTCGGACTTCTCTCTGTTTTGTATAGTGTCGGATGCGGAAGGATCCTTCTTGCCGCAAGTGTACCATAGTTATAGATGCTTGTTGCGAGAGCCATGGCTCAATGTACAATGAGCCTTGGCTCGTTTCTTGGGGGGGGTATTACTCTCTCACAAACTTCCCTTCGCTCCAGCGGAAGCGGACGGGGGCTTTCCGGAGATAGACCTTTAGCTTGTCGGCTGTCTCACGGGTGAGGTAGGCTGGTGTGGTGTAGGTAACGGACAGAGTGAGGTCGTCCGGCGACAGGGCGAGCCGCAGGAATGTGATGTCCGCCTCCTTGCGCAGGGTGGCCAGCGTGTCGGCCGCCAGGCTGTCCGTGTGGAGGTAGAACTCGTCGGCGGTGGGGTAGTGGAAGAAGTCGCCCGTAGGCAGCGGTTGCCAGTCGGTGGTGAAGAACGCCACACTGCTGTCGGTGACGGAGCTGCCCAGCGTGCGTATGGCACAGACTACGCGGGTGGAGTCGTTCACGGGGAGCAACTTCATCTCCACGGTGCACTGCGGTGTCTCTTGTAGTAGGAGGTAGTCTGCTGTCAGCGTCTTCAGCTCCGAGGGCATGTTGAACCGATTGGTAACCTCCGCCTTCATGTTGCTGGCGAGGAAGTCCACACAGTCCTCGCGGTTGATTTTGGTGAGGATGCGCGACAGTGAGTCTGGCATCTGGATGAAGACAGACTTCATCTCTTGGGCCTGTGTGAGGCAAACAGCCGTCAGGCAAAATATCGAAGTGAGTATCAACTTTTTCATGTTTCTGCGTTATGCTTATATTATATATATGGTATTATCTCGACCCCAGGTAGAGGAACACCATGCCGATGAGTACCAACAGCAGGTCCAACACCTTGCTCCGCAGGTTCTTTTCGTGGAAGAACATCGCTCCGCAGAGGAACGACACCACTACGCTGCCTCGGCGAATCATGGAGACGATGGAGATCATCGCTCCGTCCAGACTCAAGGCGTAGAAGTAGACAAAGTCCGCGGCGGAGAGGAAGATGGAGATGAGGATGATGCACCAGTCCCAACGGAATGGCGTAGTGTCCTTGCGCTTGGGGTACCATAGTAACATGAGCACACAGCCCATCATGAACAACTGGTAAATGTTGTACCACGACTGCACCACCATGCGGTCCAGCCCGATGCCGCCCTCGCTGATGGGAGCCATCAGGTACTTGTCGTAGAGTCCGCTCACCGCGCCGAGCAGCGAGGCCAGCACCACGAAGTAGATGTACTTGTCGTGCTTGAAGTCGATGCCCTCCTTCTTGCCCGAACGACTCAGCATGAGGAACGAGATGACTGCCAGCATGACACCGACCCACTGATAGAGGTTAAGTCGCTCGCCGAAGATGAGCAACGCGCCCACCAGCACCATCACCGGACGGGTGGCGTTGATAGGTCCCACGATGGTGAGCGGCAGGTGCTTCATGCCGAAGTAACCGAACACCCATGAGGAGAGTACGATGAGCGACTTCAGCAGAATGTATTTATGCGTCTCCCAACCGGCCGTCGGCACGTAGAACAGTGTGTCCTGTAACGGACTGTCGCTACCTAACGACTCAAAGATGAAGGGCAGAAAAATTAGACTGGAGAACAGTGTATTGAGGAACAGAACCGGGATGACGGCGTTCCCGTTCAATGACTTCTTCTTGAATGCATCGTAGAAACCCAGCAGCGCTGCCGAGAGGAAAGCTAATACCAACCACATAATCAACTCGTTTTACGTTTGTTCACTTCCGGTCGAGGTCTGCGGACTGGCGGATGAGTGTCCGTCCGCAGGCCTCGACCAAAAGCGCTGCAAAAGTACTGAATTTTCAGTTGGTAGTGAAATGATGCAACTACTTTTCCTTGTGGTCGGATGGAACTCAGCCTATTCGTGACTGATGTTCTTTTCGGTGAAGTTCTCCACGTTCTTCACCTGCTTGTAGAACTCGTTCACTTTGCCTACACGCACGTCCTCCACGTGGACGTTCTTCACCGGTAGCCGCTCGTCGCCCTTCAGGTCGATGATGGCGTCGGCCGACTCGCACTCTACATTCTTCATGTAAATGCCGTCGATGCGGGTGATGCGGGTTTCGTAGGTGGGCACGAGGTCTTTCCACTGGTAGAGCACGTCGGTGTCAATCTCCAACACCCGCTGTGCGCTGATGACTTTCACGTTCTCCATGTGGATGTTCTCCACAAAGGCGCCGCGGCGGTGGTTGGTCTTCACGAAGAAGACACGGTAGACGGAGTTGGTGACTTCGCAGTCGCGCATGTAGACGTTGCGTATGCCGCCGGAGATTTCGCTGCCGATGCCCAGCAGTACGTGGCCCTTCAGCACCTTGCAGTTGCGCACCACGATGTTCTCGGTAGGTGTGTGCAGTCGCCAGGCGTCGCGGTTGCGGCCGGACTTGATGACGATGGCGTCGTCACCCTGGTCGAACAGACAGTCTTCCACGAGGAAGTCCTGCGTCATCTCCAGGTCGATGCCGTCGTTGTTGTGGCCGTGTGCCTTCACGTCGAGGTTGCGGGCAATGCCGCCCTTACACATATACATATGTATAGTCCAGAAGGGACTCTCGCGAATCTTGAATCCGTCGAGTAACACATGCTTGCAGCGGTTGAAGTGTATCAGGTGCGGACGCAGATGGTTCTCACCAACAGCCATCTGCCGCTCTTCCACCGGAACGTCCGTGGAGGCTTTGGTGTAGAGCTCCTTCAGCGCGTTCATGTGTGCCTGGGGCCGCGGAAACCATTTCTTCCACAGGTCCATCTTCGGGCTCAGCGTTCCCGATCCGGTGATGGCTATGTTCTCGCAGTCGAAAGCGTACAGCAGGGGAGAGTAGTTGTAGCACTCCATGCCCTCCCACGATGTCATCACGGCGGGCAGGTAATGCTCGGGGTCGTCCGAGAAACGGAGCACGGCACCCTCTTCCAAATGGAGGTTCACATTACTCTTGAAATGTATCGGGCCGGTCTGCCACTCGCCGGCAGGCACTATCACCCGTCCGCCGCCGGCCTGGTTACAAGCCTCTATGGCTTTGGCGATGGCTTCGGTGTTGTCCGCTGTGGGGTCGGTCGTGGCTCCATAGGCGGTGATGTTGAAGTCGCGGTCCGGGTAGATAAACTCTTGGATGGCGGGCATGCTGAACGGAGCCTCCACCTTCACCTCTTTGTACGAGCTCTGGGCATAGGCGGCGAGCGTCATGCACATCCCTGTGGCAATCAGCCAAGTCTTCAGATTGAATGTTTTCATGTGTAAAGGTAATTGATTTGTTTCGTTCGCAAAGTTAGAGATTATTTCCTTTGCGGAGTATGGAAATTCTGTTGCATGGATAGACAAAATCGCTATTCCTTCGCTTTTGTGACATTCTACAGAAAAACTCTCCCTTCTTTACATCGATTCTAAATATCTTTTTCTATCTTTACGGATTGAAAACGTTAGTTACTATCTTAGGAATAATAGTTAGCTGACATTCAATGTCTTATCATTCGCACCGGTGAGAGGGGCGTGGAGGGGCTTGGCCGGAATGTGGCCGATGGTCCTCGATGATGAGGCTTCGAGACAAGAAAAAGAAAAAAGAATATATAAAATGAGTTACAAATGGAATTACCAACCTCCTACACACGAACAAACAGAGGCGGCTAAAGAGCTTTCGAAAGAAGTTGGCATCAGTCCGGTCCTATGCAGGTTGCTCATAGAGCGTGGCATAGACACTGCCGCAGAAGCCAAACGCTTTTTCCGCCCTCAGCTGCACGACCTGCACGACCCGTTCCTGATGAACGATATGGATGTGGCTGTGGACCGGCTCAACACTGCTATGGGACGGAAGGAACGGATTTTGATTTATGGCGATTACGATGTGGACGGCACCACGGCCGTGGCGCTGGTTTACAAGTTCCTGCAGCAGTTCTACTCCAACATCGACTACTACATCCCCGACCGTTACAACGAGGGATACGGAGTCTCCTTCAAGGGAGTGGACTATGCCTACGAGACTGGTGTGAAGCTGATAATCGTGCTCGACTGCGGCATCAAGGCTGTGGAGGAGATTGCATACGCAAAAGAGAAAGGCATAGACTTCATCATCTGCGACCATCATGTGCCCGATGAGGTGATGCCCCCCGCTGTGGCTATACTGAACGCCAAGCGGGAGGACTCGACGTACCCCTACTCGCACCTGTCGGGTTGCGGCGTGGGCTTCAAGTTGATGCAGGCGTTCGCCCAGAGCAACGGCATCGAGTTCTGCCAACTGACCCGCCTGCTCGACCTGGTGGCTGTGAGCATCGCTTCGGACATCGTCCCTATCATGGGCGAGAACCGCATCCTGGCCTACCACGGACTGAAGCAGCTCAACTCTAACCCGAGCATCGGACTGAAGGCCATCATCGATGTGTGCGGCTTGTCGGACAAGGAGATTACTGTCAGCGACATCGTCTTCAAGATTGGTCCGCGCATCAACGCGTCGGGACGCATACAGAACGGCAAAGAGGCGGTGGACCTGCTCATCGAGAAGGATTTCTCGGCCGCGCTGGAGAAGAGCAACCAGATAAACCAGTATAACGAGACCCGTAAGGACCTCGACAAGGCCATGACGGACGAGGCCAACAAGATAGTCGACAAGCTGGACGGACTGCACGACCGCCGCTCCATCGTCCTCTTCAACGAGGATTGGCACAAGGGTGTCATCGGCATCGTGGCCTCACGGTTGACGGAGATTTACTATCGTCCTGCCGTGGTGCTCACCCGCTCAGACGACCTGGCGACAGGTTCCGCTCGCTCGGTATCAGGGTTCGATGTCTACAAGGCCATCGAGTATTGCCGCGACTTGCTGGAGAACTTCGGCGGTCACACCTATGCCGCTGGCCTGTCCATGAAGGTGGAGAATGTGCCCGAGTTCGCCCGTCGTTTCGAGGAGTTCGTGTCGCAACACATACTGCCCGAGCAGACGAGTCCCGTCATCAACATCGATGCGGCGCTCGACTTCAAGGATATCACCTTCAAGTTCTACAGCGACCTGAAGAAGTTCAATCCCTTCGGACCGGACAACCACAAGCCAGTGTTCACCACGTTCCATGTCTACGACTACGGAACCAGCAAGGTGGTGGGCCGCGAGCAGGAACACATCAAACTGGAGTTGGTGGACAACAAGTCGAACAACGTCATCAACGGTATCGCCTTCGGACAGAGCTCGCAGGCGCGCTACATCAAGACCAAGCGGTCGTTCGACATCTGCTACACGATAGAGGAGAACACCCACAAACGGGGCGAGGTGCAGCTGCAGATTGAGGACATCCGCCCCACCGAGCAGGCCTAAACACCTTTGTCCATGGCAGACTACGAGGCGATACTGAAGCAATATTGGGGCTACGACTCGTTCCGTGGCATCCAGGCGGACATCATCCACAGCATCGGTGCCGGGCGCGACACGCTCGGACTGATGCCTACGGGTGGGGGCAAGTCCATCACGTTCCAAGTACCCACGCTGGCACAGGAGGGACTTTGCCTGGTCATCACCCCGCTGATTGCCCTCATGAAGGACCAGGTGGCTAACCTCCGTTCGCGTGGCATATTGGCCACGGCAGTCTACTCCGGCATGACACGCCAGGAGATTATTGTGGCGCTGGAGAACTGCATCTTCGGCGACTACAAGTTCCTCTACATTTCGCCCGAGCGGTTGAACACCGAAATCTTCCAGGTGAAGCTGCGCCACATGCACGTCTGCATGATAGCGGTGGACGAGTCGCACTGCATCTCGCAATGGGGCTACGACTTCCGGCCCGCCTACCTCAACATCGCCCAAGTGCGCGAACTGTTGCCCGGCGTGCCGGTGCTGGCACTGACGGCAACCGCCACCCCCGAGGTGGTGACCGACATCCAACGTCTGCTCAAGTTCAAGGAGGAGAACGTCTTCCGTATGAGTTTCGAGCGGAGGAACCTCTCCTACGTGGTGCGCCATACCGAGGACAAAGAGGGCGAGCTCATCCACATCCTCAACAGCATGCCCGGCTCGGCCATCGTCTACACCCGCAACCGCAGGAAGACCAAGGAGATTGCCGACCTGCTGGGCAAGCATCACATCACGGCGGAGAACTACCACGCCGGACTGAGCAATGCCGAGAAGGACATACGTCAGAAGAAATGGCAGAGCGGAGAGTCGCGCGTGATGGTGGCGACCAACGCCTTCGGCATGGGCATCGACAAACCGGACGTCCGGTTGGTGGTGCACATCGACGTGCCCGACTCGCCCGAGGCCTACTTCCAGGAAGCCGGCAGGGCAGGCCGCGACGAGAAGTCCGCCTACGCCGTGCTGCTCTATCAGCCGCGTGACCGCACCCAACTGAGCCGGCGCATCCCCGACACCTTCCCCGACAAAGACTACATCCGGCAGATTTATGAGGAGCTGAGTTACTACTACCAGATGGCTATGGGCGACGGCTTCGAGTGCACCTACGAGTTCAACCTCGAGGATTTCTGCGCCCGCTTCAAACGTTTCCCCGTGCAGGCGGACAGTGCGCTGAAGATTCTCAGTCGGGCTGGCTACATCGAGTACACCGACGAGCAGGACAACTCCTCGCGACTGATGTTTACCGTGCAGCGGGATGAACTCTACCGTCTCCACAGCGAGACCGAGCAAGAGGAGCGGGTCATACGGTCCGTGCTCCGCTGCTATGGTGGGGTGTTCAGCGACTACGTTTATGTGGAGGAGGCGGCCATAGCCAAAAAGGCGGGCCTCACTAACGAACAGGTCTACGAGACGCTGAAGGCCTTGACCCGTGAGCGGGTGTTGCACTACATTCCCCGCAAGAAGACTCCGTATATCACCTTTCGTCAACGGCGTGTAGAGAAGGACGAGTTGGTCATTCCCCGGTCGGTGTACGAAGACCGCAAGGAAAGCTACGAGCGGCGCATCAAGGCGATGATCGACTACGCCACATCGGAGAACAACTGCCGCAGCCGTATGTTGCTCCGCTACTTCGGCGAGCACAACGAGCACGACTGCATGCGGTGCGATGCCTGCTTGAGAAAGTATCGTTCGTCCGTCAGCAAACAGGATTTCCAAAGCATCAGTGAGCGGATTCTTGCTCTTTTGGCCGATGGCGAGGCTCACTCTGCCGATGAACTGAAAGCCGTCTATGCCGACAAGGCGATGGTGGATCAAGTGCTCGACCGCCTGGTGGGGGAGGAGCGGATAGTCGTGAAGGACGGAATGCTCTACAAAGGCTAGCTGCCCTATATATAATAAGGTATAGGAGTGGCGCGTTTTGTCTCAGTGGCCTATATATAATAAGGTATAGGAGAATTGATAGAATATAGGGGAAACAGGAAAACACATCGGGCGGCTTACTCCTTGGAAAGTAAGCCGCCCGATGCCTGTTTGTAGGCTACAGTAGATTATTCTGCTGCGTTATTCTCTGAACCTGTCTCTGCTGCGGGAGCTGCGGGCTGTTGTTCAGCGGCGTTGGCATCAGCGGCAGGGGTAGTTGCTTGCGAAGCGTCGAAACCGGGGATAGCCTGCGGGTTAGCTTGATTCTCCTGCTGGCTCTGCTCGATGATGACGGAGTTCTTATCTGATGAGTTGGGCAATGTGTAGGAAGAAGCCACGCTCAGCACCACCATGATGGCTGCGAGAGTCCAGGTTGTCTTCTCCAGAACGTCGGTAGTTTTGCGTACGCCCATAATCTGGTTCGATGAGGAAAATCCCGATGCCAAGCCACCGCCTTTTGAGTTCTGTATCAATACGATGAAACACATCAAGATAGCTGCAAGTACAATTAATACAAGTAAAACTGAATACATCTTCGTTATTTCGATTTAGTGTTAATAATCAACTTCTCCAAAAATCTTATTTGGTCTGCAAAGTAAGTGTTTTTTTTTGGATATTTCAAACTTAATTTTTTAATTATTTCTAGAGCCTTCTCATATCGTTGCTGTTTGATGTAGATTCGGGCCAATGTCTCGGTGAAGAACCCGTCATCTTCGTCGTCCGTGGGGGTTGCAACCGATGGCCCTTCATCGTCCGGCTCGGCAAACGCTTCGTCGGCACTATCCTCATCGTCCAGTTCGTCTTCATCGTCCAGCGGCTCGGGCATTTTGTCCAACGACGGACGGGTTGTCTTGGAATGTTCTTCTTCCGTTGGTTCATCGAGCTCATCGTCTGGTTCGTCTTCATCATCCTCCAGCGGTGCGGACGCTACGTTCCATGCCGGTTTTTCCTCCTCCTTTGGGGGGGTGCCAACAGATTCCTCAGAATTCTCGTCCGTGGGGTTCTGATGAAAGGTTATGAGGGTGGCTTTCTTCGCGGGGCGCGTTCCCTCTTTGTTGGCGGACTGTCCCTCTTCGTCAGCCGGCAGCCCGAGCTTCGGGAAACCGTTGGCCGACTTCTCCAGGAAACTGTCTATGAGGCTCTGTCCACGCATCGGCTTCTCCATCTCCGGCGCTTCCGATGCCGGCGTCCCCTCTTCGTGTAGCATGTATGTGATGTAGTCCGCCTGCAGGCTTCCCTCGTCTACATCGGTCTGTTGCTCTTCGGGCACCGTGGCGAGGAAGTCGTCTATCAGCTGTAGCGTGCGGTCCAGGCAGCCGTTGTCGTCCGCTTGCTCCACTCTGATGCGATTGCTCTGTCGGGTTTGGCTCTGCTTCTCGCCCTCTATCAGGGTGAACAGCTTCTTGCGGTCAGGTATCCACACGGCGGCTTTCCTCAACTCGTCGCCGAAGGACGCGTCGTGTAGCAGGTAAAGGTTCTTCAGATAGAGCAACCGTGCGGTAGCGAAATAGGGGTAGCGTGCGAGCAACGTCCGTAGCTCGTAGAGGGTCTCTTTGTTCAAATGTTCCGGATGTTCTATCCAGTGCTGCAGTTTCTCCGTCATCTGTTACCAGTTTGCTACCGTAGCGTTGAATATCTGCTCTGTGATGAGCTTTATCATTTCCGCTATCAGCTCGTCCTGCACGGAACTCAGTTGCAACGATGAGTCGTAGTCCTGTGTGGCGGAGAACTGTTGTTCGAAGTCTTCCGCGTGGTTGGTATTGTTGACAAAGCGTACGTTCACCGTCATCTTCAGCTCCACCTGGGCCGACTTGCCCTCGGCTGACACGGACTTGTTGAACTGGTCGTAGCCGGTTATCTCGCCGGAGATTTCCAGGTCACCGCCTCGCTTCACGAACTGCAGGCGGGTCTGCTTGGCATAGAGGTCTTGCAGGGCCGTGTTGAACTCCGGAGCCATCGGACCGTATTGGTAGAGCGCGCGGTTCTCGAAGTTGGCGATGGTGATGGTCTTCACCTTGTCGTAGTTGATGGACGATCCGTTGAATTTATAGGAGACGCTGCACGACACGCAGGCTACGACGAGTAGCGCGAGGCCGAGCCATCGTCTCATGGGTTTACTCCATTCCATATTCTTTGATTTTTCTGTATAAGGTACGTTCGGAAATATTCAGGTCCTTGGCTGCGTCGCGGCGTCTGCCGTGATGTTTGGCCAAGGCTTTCATTATCATCTCTTTCTCTACTTCGTCCAGCGACAGGTTCTCTTCGATTACCGTGTCTTGTATGTCGTCCTCCTCCTTCGGGGCCGTCACGTTGATGGTGGTCGGCTGTGTGTGAGCGGGTTGCTTCACTAGCTCCACTTCGTTAGTCGGGTGGGTGTAGTACACCTGCGGCTGTGCCGGGGTCAGGTCGGTGGTGGCGGGCACGCTGGACTGAGGCGTGGAAACTGTGATGGGGTGCTCCGTCATGATGTCGTGCACCAACTTCTTCAGCTCCGTCACGTCGTTGCGCATGTCGAACAGAATCTTGTAGAGTATCTCCCGTTCGCTCTCGAAGCTTTGACTCTGATGGTTCTCCACCAGGGTGGGGAAGCGCGCGTCCTGTGTCTGGGGAATGTAGCTCTCCAGTATGGCGGGCGTGATTTCGCGTTTCTTCTCGATGATGGAAATCTGCTCCGTGATGTTCTTCAGCTCGCGGATGTTGCCCGGCCAGGGGTAGGCCATCAGCATCTTCTTCGCCTCCTCAGTCAGTTGTATGGCCGGCATGCGGTAGCGCTCGGCGAAGTCCGAGGCGAACTTACGGAACAAGAGGACGATGTCGTCCTTGCGCTCGCGCAGGGCAGGAATCTTTATGGGCACGGTGTTCAGACGGTAGAACAGGTCCTCGCGGAACCGTCCCTCGGCAATGGCTTTGGTCAGATTCACGTTGGTGGCGGCCACGATGCGCACGTTCGTCTTCTCCACCTTCGACGAGCCTACCTTGATGAACTCGCCCGACTCCAGCACACGCAGCAGGCGTGCTTGGGTGGAGAGAGGCAGTTCGCCCACCTCATCGAGGAAGATGGTTCCGCCGTTGGCCTCGCCGAAGTAACCTTTCCTTTCACCGATGGCTCCCGTGAAGGCACCTTTCTCGTGGCCGAAGAGTTCCGAGTCTATCGTTCCTTCGGGTATGGCGCCGCAGTTCACCGCGATGTACTGTCCGTGCTTGCGGCTACTGTTTTGGTGGATGATTTTGGGGAAGTTCTCCTTTCCCACGCCGCTCTCACCGGTAATCAGTACCGACAGGTCTGTCGGGGCCACTTGTATGGCGATGTCTATCGCGCGGTTCAGTCCTTCCGCGTTGCCTATGATGCCGAATTTCAGCTTCACTTGCTGTATCTCTGGTGTTCCCATATAATCGATTCCAATTTGAGAACACAAAAGTAACGCTTTCTTTTCACATTATCCCCAAAAGTTAGTGAGAATTAAGAGAAGTGCAGGAGAGTACATGCATAGAACAGTACATCCCAGTACGTCTTAGCTAGGCGGATAACTTGCCAAAACTTGAAAAAATACGGAGTTTTGGCAGGTTATCCAGGCAGAATAGACTTACAGCAACCCGAGCAGTCGGAGGATGCTGGGGGTGAGCAGGGCGGTGAAGATGCCGTTCAGTGTGAGACCCAGGCTGGCGAAGGCTCCGTACTTGCGGCTACGCTCCATGGCGGTGGAGGTGCCTACGGCGTGCGAGGCCGTTCCCATGGAGAGACCTTGCGCGATGGGACTGTGCACATGGCCCAGGCTGAGCACCTTGAACCCGAACACGGCCCCGAAGAGACCTACGCAGACCACCACGGCCGCTGTGAGCGAAGGGATGCCGCCTACCGTCTTCGTCACCTCCATGGCGATGGGTGTGGTCACCGACTTTGCGGCCAGGGAGATAATCACTTCTTGTGTGGCTCCCAGCACTTTGGCCGTGAGCACCACCGACACGATGCCCACCACGCAACCTACCAGCTGCGAGATGAGGATGGGCATCAGCTGCTTCTTGATGGTCTCCAGCTGCAGGTACAACGGCACGCCCAGCGCCACCACGGCGGGCTTCAGCCAAAACTCTATCAGATGACCGCCTTCGTTGTAGGTCTCGTAGCTGATGCCGGTCAGCTTCAGAAACACTATCAGCAGGGCGATAGTTATCAGTATGGGGTTGAGCAACACCATGCCGGTCTTCTTCTGCAACAGCTTGGCCAGGAAGAAGAGGGTGAAGGTGAGCGCCAACAGGAAGAACTCATTTTCTAAAAATTCCATGATGTCTGCGTATGTATTGGTGAACCCATCCCGTCACCACCAGCACGGCTACAGTGCTCACCACCGTGGCTACTACGATAGGGACGAATTGGGCGGATATAATGTCGAAGTAGAGCATCAGCGCCACGCCGGGTGGCACGAAGAAGAAGCCGAGGTTGGCCACCAGGAAGTCGCTCAGTCCCTGCACCCATTCCAGCTTTATCCACTTCAGCTTCAGCAGCAGCGTCAGCGTGAGCATCCCGATGATGCTCGACGGCAGCTTGATGCCTGTCAGGTAGATAATCAACTCTCCGATGGCGAGGCATCCGAAGAGGATTGCACATTGTCGTATCATGTCTCTATAAAAACAGTTTCTGAAAAAGAATGCGCAAAGGTACATCCTTTTTCAGAAACCATCTCTCGGTCGCCGCTCCTCAGTGTACCGACCGTGTGAATTTATTGACCTGAGTCAAGAGTTGCGATACTCCTTTGGCGAGAGCCCTGTGTGGCTCTTGAAGTATTTCCCGAAGAACGACTGGTTGGGGAAGCTCAGCTGTTCCGCTATCTCCTGTATGGAGAGGGTGGTGGTCTTCAGCATGCGCTTGGTCTCCAGCACCACATACTTGTCTATCCACTCGCCGGCGGTCAGGTCGGTGATGTTCTTGCTCAGTGCCGACAGGTACTTGGGGGTGATGTAGAGCTTCTCGGCGTAGAAGGTGACCGAGCGGTTCTCGCGGTAATTCTCCTTCAGCAGCTCCAGGAACTGGCCGAAGAGGTCGCGCTGGCGGTTCTGCACATACCGGCGCTTCGGCAGGTGATTCTCCAGTGTGGTGACCACCTTGTAGAAGAAGGCCACCAGCAGGTGGAACTTGATGTCGTTGCGGTAGGGCAGGTTGGCGTGTGCCTGTATCTGTGCTCGCATGAAGAGGTAGAACTCCTTTATCTCCTCAGTCTCCTGCCGGGTCAGTTTCGTCACCGGATTCTCCTGGATGTAGAGATAGGTGTTGAGGTTGTGGATGAAGTTGGTGGAGATGCCTCCCATCGCTTCCGGCGAGAAGACGATGTAGCTGCCGGTCACGTCGTCGTTGTTGCGTCCGCCGTCCATCAACAGGGTCTTGGGCTTTAGCAGGGCAATGCTGTTGGGCCCTATCTTGTAGTCCTTCAGGTTGATGGACAGCTCCGATTCTCCATCCAAGTGCAAGGCGAAGATTGCGATGTTAAATTCGCTAGGCACATCAATGTTAGGTAAATCGTGAATGCTGTCAAAAAACACTACGCCTTCTTTCTTAATTAGCGCGTCCAACTTGTTCGGTATCTTCCGGTGGATTCGTTGTTCTGTCATGTTTTTACTTGGGTTCATATTCGTTATTATTAGTGGTTTAGGTCACAAAATTACACGTTATTTCATACCAAGTCCGAAAATATTCCAATCTGGACAATACTGGCGAGATACAGAGTAAAAAGACTCTCCATAAGGGCCATATTAGTGGTGGATTATTTCAACAATTAAGCCCTTTTGCCAACTAATTTCTACCTGCCGACTATCGGCTTCGGGGTGCATGAGTAGGCGCTGTGCCGAGTCGTATTGTAACAGGAATGTAACATGTTTTACATTCCGTCGTAATAAAACCGTTGCACCTTTGCATCGCAAATGAAAAATCATGCTTAAATTTGTAAAGCTTAAAACGAACGTATATGAATGATTATCGTATTTTAGTGGTCGATGACGAAGAGGATTTGTGCGAGATCCTGAAGTTCAACCTCGAGAACGAAGGCTATTTCGTGGACACTGCCAACTCCGCCGAGGAGGCCTTGCGGCTGGACTTGTCGCGGTACAACCTGCTGTTGCTCGATGTGATGATGGGCGAAATCTCCGGTTTCAAGATGGCCAACATCCTGAAGAAGGACAAGAAGACCGCCTCCATACCTATTATATTTATCACGGCCAAGGATACGGAGAACGATACGGTCACAGGCTTCAACCTGGGAGCCGACGACTACATCTCCAAGCCCTTCTCCATCCGTGAGGTGCTGGTGCGTGTCAGGGCTGTGCTCCGCCGCACTCTGGAGCAGCAGGGTGGGGGCAGTGCTCCTACCGTCATCAGCTACCAGGGCCTGCTGCTCAATCTTGACAAGAAGACAGTGAGCATTGACGGCGAG
>CAYZVH010000022.1:25796-27847 GCA_964481755.1 uncultured Bacteroides sp.
AACCTCGGTGCCGACGACTATATCTCCAAACCCTTCTCCATCCGTGAGGTGATGCTGCGGGTGAAGGCCGTGTTGCGTCGCACCGCCCAGGAGAAGGCCGACGAGAAGGTGGAGGTGATAACCTACCGCGGACTGGTGCTCGACATCAATCGCAAGAGCGTCAGCATCGACGGCGAGGAGGTGTCGCTCACGAAGAAGGAGTTCGAGATTCTCTGCCTGCTGTTGCGCAATCCCAACCGCGTCTTCTCGCGCGAGGACATCCTCGACAAGATATGGAAAGACGAGTCCTACGTGCTCGACCGCACTGTGGACGTGAACATCACCCGCCTGCGCAAGAAGCTGGGCGACTATGGCCAGAACATCATCACCCGCCTGGGTTACGGCTATTGTTTCGAAAACAGATAACTCCCCGATACTATGTCAGCGACAAACAGTCTCTCGTTCAGCCAGCGGATATTCCTCTCCGTGCTGCTGCTCTTCCTGCTCTTCGCCGGATGCTTCGTCACCTTTCAGCATCACCGCGAGAAGTCGTACAAGATAATGGTCCTCAACACCAAGCTGCAGGACTACAACAGTCGCTTGGATGAGTTCCTGGCCTACTGCGGCCAGACCAACGACTCGCTTGTGGAGGCTTTCATCCGTCGCCATCCGCTGGAGAACCTGCGTGTGACTTTGGTGCGGCCTGACGGCACAGTCGTCTACGACAGCGAGGAGCCCGACCTCAGTCTGCTCCACAATCACAAGAACCGTAAGGAGATTCAGCAGGCGCTGAAGACGGGCAGTGGCTACGACATCATCCGCGCCTCGGAAACCCTCCACGGCAAGTTCTTCTACTCCGCCACCTACTTTCCCCAGAGCGGTTACGTGGTGCGCACGGCGTTGCCCTACACCGTCACGCTCACCAACGACCTCTCCGCCGACATGGGTTACGTGTGGTTTGCCATCGGTCTCACCCTCATTCTTACCTATATATATTATAAGTATACGCGCAAGCTGGGAACCAACATCACTCAGCTGCGCCAGTTCGCCAAGCGGGCCGAGCGCGACGAGGACCTGGAGAACGTGAACATCACCTTCCCCAACAACGAGTTGGGAGAGATATCCCATCACATCGTTCACCTCTATGCTCAGCTGAAGAAGAGCGAGGAGGACAAGACCCGACTGAAACGTCAGCTTACGCAGAACATCGCCCACGAGCTGAAGACCCCCGTGAGTAGCATACAGGGTTACCTGGAGACCATCGTCAACACGCCTGGTCTGCCCGAGGAGACCCGCAAGCAGTTCCTCGAGCGCTGCTACGCCCAGAGCAACCGGCTCACCAACCTATTGCGCGACATCTCCGTGCTCACCCGCATGGATGAGGCTTCGCAAACCTTCGACATCGAACAGGTGAACATCTACACCCTGTTGCAGAACATTCAGAAGGACGTGGCCCTGCAGTTGGCCGAGAAGAACATCACCCTCCTCATCCTGCTCGAGCAGAACGTGGTGGTGCCCGGCAACAGTCTGTTGCTCTACTCCATCTTCCGCAACCTCACCGACAACGCCATCGCCTATGCCGGCGAAGGTGTCACCATCACCGTGCGTTGCGTCAGCGAGGACAAGCACTACTATTACTTCAGCTTTGCCGACAATGGCGTAGGTGTGGCCCCCGAGCATCTCGACCACCTCTTCGAACGTTTCTACCGAGTAGACAAAGGTCGTTCCCGCAAGTTAGGTGGCACTGGCTTAGGACTAGCTATTGTGAAGAACGCCGTATTCCTACACGGAGGCACCATCTCCGCCCACATAGCCGCCACCGGAGGCTTGGAGTTCCGCTTCAACTTGGCGAAGGAATGAGCCTCGCTATGCGAGGAAGACAAAAAGACTAAAGTCGTTGAAGGTTTTATGTTTTACGTTATTTCTCCGCTGCACCATTCATTGGAACGTGGAAGCTAGTAGAACGTGGTAGGCTGTAGGACCTGCCGCAGCTTGCTGCGTAGAAAAAATATCGGCAGCCCTTTAGGGCACAGGCTCCGCTGCCGATACCTTAGATCTGGCGTAAGCCGGTT
>CAYZVH010000023.1:0-27022 GCA_964481755.1 uncultured Bacteroides sp.
GACTTCTCGGTTTGTATGTAGTCCTTCAGCTCCTTCCCGATGCCCACCTCACGGATGACTTCCGTCCCCGGCTCCGAGGGCGACCCGTTGTAGATGCCGTCCACGTTGCTAAGTATCACCAGGGCCTGCACGTCCATCATGGTGGCTATCAGTCCGGAGAGCTCGTCGTTATCGGTGAACATCAGCTCGGTGACGGAGATGGTGTCGTTCTCGTTGACGATAGGCAGCACGCCGTTCTCCAGCATCACCTGCATGCAGTTGCGTTGGTTCAGATAGTGGCGCCGGGTGGAGAAACTCTCTTTGGTGGTGAGCACCTGCCCCACCGCAATCTCGTGGTCGCGAAACAGTTCATAGTAGCGGTTGATGAGTTTGGCCTGACCGACGGCGGAGAAGAGTTGACGCTGGTCCACGCTGTCCAGCTTGCGGGTGCACTTCAGCTCACTTCGGCCAGAAGCCACCGCACCGGAGGAGATGAGTATCACCTCCATACCACCCTTGCGAAGCTCCGCAATCTGGTCCACCAAGGCCGACATGCGGGTCACGTCGAGTGTGCCATCTCGGCGGGCAAGCACATTGCTACCCACTTTCACAGCCACTCTCGCATATTGATAGAGATTCATTACTATTCTTGTTTTAATGATTATCCATGCAAAAGTAATCAATCTATCCGGGATGGACAACTATATGTTTCCATTTCCTCTGTTTAGCTCGCTATTGCGGTATCTTTTAACGAACATGGGCCCGTATTTGGTGTACGGGCCCATGTTCTTTCGTCCTCGAGGCGGTGTGTCGGTGTTGTCACACGCCTCTCGTGGTTACTCTTTCTGATAAGCCTCTTCGTTCTCCTCGATGATGGTCTTTGCCTGTTCGTACTTGTCATCCATCACCATCACAAGTACCGCTCCTCCTACTGCGGAGTAAGGTGCCGTCACCAGTGCCAACGACTCATCCTTAATCATTGCCTCGATGCCATTGGCCTCCAGCATCCCCTTTACGAGTTCTGCCTGCCACCGGTCACCACTGAACACTTTCACCAATGTGTCATTCGTTTCTGTTGCCATAATGCTAAAGATTTGAAGTTAAACTTATATATTTCTATTCTCAGTTACAACAACTTGGTTAGGTTCTTATATGCTATTATTTGCCATACGTCCCTATGCTTTGGGGTTCAAAGATAACTAAAAGTGGCGATAGTACCGCTAAAAGTCACTTTATTTTGGACTATTAGCGGTGCTATCGCCCCATTCCTCCGCTGGAGGACAAAAGAAATCCCATAAGCGACACGCTCCGAAGGAAGGCGACGCTTATGGGAATATCTTTGCTAATAACAGTGCTTACTTGTCTTTCTCGCGTATCTCCACACGACGAATCTTGCCGCTGATGGTCTTGGGCAACTCGTCCACGAACTCTATCACACGGGGATACTTATACGGTGCGGTCACACGCTTCACATGGTCCTGCAACTCCTTCACAAGGTCGGGACCGGCCTTGGCCTTGTATTCCTTAGATAAGACGATGGTGGCCTTCACCACCTGACCACGGATCTCGTCGGGCACACCGGTAATGGCGCACTCCACCACAGCTTTGTGGGTCATCAGGGCACTCTCCACTTCGAACGGACCGATGCGGTAGCCGGAGCTCTTGATGACGTCGTCGGCACGACCTACGAACCAGTAGTAACCGTCCTCGTCGCGCCAAGCCACGTCGCCGGTGTAGTACACTCCGTCGTGCCAAGCCTCGTCGGTGAGCTGCTTGTTGCGGTAGTACTCCTTGAACAAGCCCAGCGGTTTGCCCTTGTCGGTGCGGATTACGATCTGTCCCTGCTCGCCGTCCTCAGCCGAACGTCCGTCGGGAGTGAGCAGGTCGATCTGGTACTGCGGGTTAGGCACACCCATGCTGCCCGGTTTGGGTTCCATCCAAGGGAATGTGGCCAGGGTCAGTGTGGTCTCGGTCTGTCCGAAGCCTTCCATCAGGCGAATGCCAGTGAGGTTCTTGAAGGTATCGTATACGGCGGAGTTGAGCGCCTCGCCTGCCGTGGTGCAATACTCCAGCGAGGAGAGGTCGAACTTACTCAGGTCCTCGCGTATCATGAAGCGATAGATGGTGGGAGGCGCGCAGAGCGATGTGATGTGATACTCGTGTATCTTGCCCAGGATGTCGGCCGGGGTGAACTTCTCGTGGTCATAGACGAAGATGTTGGCTCCAGCTATCATCTGTCCGTAGAGCTTGCCCCACACGGCCTTTCCCCAGCCGGTGTCGGCGATGGTCAAGTGGAGACTATCCTCGTGGAGGTTATGCCAGAAGCTTCCCGTGGCGATGTGGCCCAAGGGATAGGTGAAGTCGTGAGCCACCATCTTGGGTTCGCCCGTGGTGCCGGAAGTGAAATACATCAGCGAGATGTCGTCGTTGGTGTTGACATGTTCGGGTCGCACAAAGGGTTTTGCATGAGCAATGCCTTCGGCGAAATTCTCGAAACCCTGGGGAACCACCGGACCTGTGCTCACCAAGCGCTCCACTGTGGGCGACTCGGGCATGGCGTCCTCGATATGCTTCAGTATCACCTCGTCGCCGGCAGCCACAATCATCTTGATGCTGGCGGCGTTACAGCGGTAGACGATGTCCTTCTTCGTCAGCAAATGGGTAGCGGGGATGACCACCGCACCCAGCTTGTGGAGGGCTATAATGGAGTACCAAAACTCGTAACGACGTTTCAGTATCAGCATCACCATGTCGCCTTTGCCGATGCCCAGGCTCTGGAAATAAGAGGCCGTCTGGTCGGTGTACATCTTCAGGTCAGCATAGGTATACTGCCGGTGTTCACCTTTGTCGTTGGTCCATAGCAGCGCCTTCTTGTCGGGTTGCTCGGCAGCCCAGGCGTCCACCACATCGTATCCGAAATTGAAATTCTCAGGAACCTTGATACGGAAGTTCTTGATGAAATCTTCCTGAGAAGTAAAAGTAGTCTGTTCTAAAAATCTTTCTACCATCACCTATTACATAATTATAGCCAGAAACTTCACCGCCTTGCCGTCGAGGGCCAACATGCCATGGGGCAGTGCGGAGTTGAAGTAGAGGCTGTCACCTTCGTTCAATATTAGTTCTTTTCCGTTCACGTTGAGGAGCATGCGGCCTTCGAGCACCATGTTGAACTCCTGTCCCTTGTGAACGTTATACTGTATCTCTGTGTCTTCCTTCGGTTCCACGGTCACGATGAACGGGTCGGCGATGCGGCCCCGAAACCCGGATGCCAACGACTGGTATTTGTAAGCCGACCGGCGCTCCACGCTCATGCCCGTACCTTTGCGCGTAAGGAAATAGCTGCTCATCTTGGGCTCCTCGCCAAACATCAGCACACTCAGCGATGTGCCGTACTGACGGGACACATGTTGCAACGTGCTGACGGATATGTCCACCGTACCACTCTCAACCTTACGGTAATCTTCCACTGACATCTGGCAGCATTGTGCCATGTCCTCTTCCGATATGTCGAGCACATCCCGCAATCCACGTAGACGTGCCGCTATTTGTCTGATCTGATCGTTCATAACTACAGGTGTTTGTTGTTACTGATAAACCTCAGGAACTAAATTTACCGGACAAAGATAGTGCTTTTCCATAACAAATATCCATAATGTGACATAGTTTCTGCAGTTTTGAATACAAAGGGTGTTAAAATGCCGTGGGCCACGAGCCGCATGTCCACCATAGAAAGCGTGCCGACGCACGGAAATCCGCCCCGCGCGTTTGCCCAATCATTATTTTGCACTACATTTGTCGGACAGAATAAACACTCCTTACTATGAGCAAGATTATCTCCGCAAGACTGGCATCGCTGCGCAAGGCGATGGACCGGCAAGGCATAGAGGCCGTCATTCTACCCAGTACGGACCCGCACTTGAGCGAATATGTACCCGACCACTGGAAGGTACGCGAATGGATTTCGGGATTCACCGGCTCAGCCGGCACAGCGGTGGTCACCTCCGACCGCGCCGCGTTGTGGACCGACTCGCGATACTTCCTGCAGGCTACCGACCAGCTGGCCGGCACAGAGTTTACACTGATGAAGGAGCGCATGCCCAAGACTCCCTCCATCAGCGAATGGCTCAGCCGTGTGCTGACACCTCATGCCGTGGTGGGCATCGACGGATGGACGCACAGCGCCAACGACGCGATGGCGCTGCGGCGGGAGTTGCAAGCCACAGGGCATGAGCTACGCACCGACTTCATACTGCCAACAGACGAATGGGCCGACCGCACCCCGTTGCCGGACGACGTGGCCGTGGAGCACCCACTCTGCTATGCTGGCGTCACCTGTCTGCAGAAGATTGCCCGCTTGCGACAAAAGCTGCAAGAGCGGGGACTGGAAGCCGTGCTCATCCCCACACTGGACGACATCGCCTGGACGTTGAACATCCGAGGCAACGACATACACTGCAACCCCGTGACCGTAAGTTACCTGATTGTCTCCCTTCACAAGTCATACTGGTTTGTCGACCTGAAGAAGGTGCCGGCCGACACGGCCCGCTACCTGACCAACGAGGGTGTGAGCATCTTGCCCTACGATGCCATTCAGGAGAAGCTGAAGGAGTATGCCGACACACCCTTCTGGGTGGACGGCAGCCGCACCAACTACGCGCTCTACAACATCTTGGCTGACAGTCCGAAACTGTACGACAAAGAGCCGCTGCCCGTCCCCTACCTGAAGATGGTGAAGAACGAGACGGAGATGGAGGGCTTCCGCCATGCCATGCTGCGCGACGGCGTTGCCTTGGTGAAGTTCCTCAAGTGGCTTGAGGGGGCCGTGCCCGCCGGCGGACAGACAGAGATGAGCATCGACCGGCAGCTCTATGCCTTCCGTGCGGAGCAGCCTCTGTTCAAGGGCATCAGCTTCGACACGATAGCCGGATACAAGGCACACGGAGCCATCGTGCACTACGAGGCCACGCCGGAGACGGACATTCCCTTGCAAAGCGAAGGGCTGCTCCTGCTGGACAGCGGCGCGCAGTATCTCGACGGAACCACGGACATCACCCGTACCATCGCCCTAGGCGAGCCCACACCAGAGGAGAAGCACGACTATACGCTGGTGCTGAAAGCCCACATCGGCCTGTCGGTGGCTAAGTTCCCGCAAGGGACCTGCGGCACACAGCTGGACGCACTGGCCCATGCCAAACTATGGGAAGAAGGGATGAACTACATGCACGGCACCGGTCATGGCGTAGGGTCGTACCTAAACGTGCACGAAGGGCCTCATCAGATACGGGCCAACCACATGCCCACGCCCCTGCAGCCCGGCATGACGGTGACCGACGAACCGGGCCTTTACCTGGCCGGCCGCCACGGCATCCGCACGGAGAACACCCTGCTGGTGGTGCCCTACATGGAGACAGAGTTCGGAGCGTTCTATCAATTCGAGCCACTCACCCTTTGCCCCATCGACACCAAACCCATCGACACCACCATGCTGACCCTGGCCGAGGTGGAGTGGCTCAACGACTATCACCGCACCGTCTACGAGCGGCTCGCACCGCACCTGGACGAGGAGCACCGCCAGTGGCTGACCGAGAAGACTAAAGAAATCCATAAATCATAAACAATTATGCCATACATAAAATCAGTAAGAGGATTCACACCGGAGATCGGTGAGGACACATTCGTTGCCGAGAACGCCACCATCGTGGGCGACGTAGTGATAGGCCGCGGATGCAGCATTTGGTTCAACGCCGTATTGCGAGGCGACGTCAACAGCATCCGCATAGGCGACAACGTGAACGTGCAGGACGGAGCCGTGCTCCACACACTTTACGAGAAATCGACCATTGAGATTGGAAACAACGTTTCCATCGGCCACAACGTGACCATCCATGGTGCTACCATCAAGGACGGCGCGTTGGTAGGTATGGGTGCCACGGTGCTGGACCATGCCGTGGTGGGCGAAGGCGCCATCGTGGCCGCCAACGCTCTGGTGCTGAGCAACACAGTGATAGAACCAGGCAGCATGTGGGCGGGTGTACCCGCCAAGTTCATCAAGAAGGTGGACCCCGAGCAGTCGAAGGAGCTCAACCAAAAGATCGCCAACAACTACTCAATGTACGCAAGCTGGTACAAGGAATAGTCCGCACCTCCCCGATTAGCAAAGAGGATATGAGCGCTGGTCTCATATCCTCTTTGTTTTTCATAAGTTTTTCTTCATCGACACGTAGTGTTACACAATTGCCCACGTACGGCCATACAGTCTGTCACGTGCGTGCATAATGGTGTGAAAAATCGCTCTCAAACGATGTACGGCAACTGCCGTACACGTGTTTGACAATTGCCGTACACGTGGATGGCAACTGCCGTACACCTGTTTGACAATTGCCACTCATTGCAAAATCGTAGGTTCTTGCATCGGCACGAACGGGTCTTTACGACATAATGTGTACAGGCAGCAATCTGCATAAATAGCTGCCAATCAAACGAGTAACGTTCTGTTGTTTCGCGGGGATATAAGCTGAGGACAAGTCTAGTCGAAGTGAACCATTGACATCACCTTGTCGGCCGCACCGGCGTTGCCGTTCACATAGTGGCCTGCCTTGCGACCGGTCTCCAGACGGAAGTCGGTGTTGGTCAAGAACTTGTCCATAAGGGCATTGAAGTCGTCCGTACCTTGTATCTCGAACGAGCCCTGGAGTTGCAGGAGTTGTTGCGCCTCCTGGAAGCGCTTGTTGTTGGGGCCGAACATCACGGGAATGCCGAACACGGCAGCCTCCAACACATTGTGGATGCCCACACCAAAGCCGCCGCCAACGTAGGCAATCTCTCCATAGCGATAGATGGACGACAGGAGTCCGAAGCAGTCGATAATCAGACAGTCGGCCTGCTTCACATTCTCCTCCGTGGCTTGTGTATAGCGCACATACGGGCGCTTCAGTCGACCGATGATTTCGGTCAAGTGGTTCTCCCCTATCACGTGCGGTGCGATGATTAGTTTCAGCTCGGGGTGACGGTTGAAGTAATCGATGAAGATCTCCTCATCGGGTGGCCACGAGCTGCCGGCCACAAACACTAGATGGTCCTGCTTGAAGGCTTCGACCAAGGGAAGTTGTTTGGCCTGTTGCATGATCTCCACCACTCGGTCGAAGCGGGTGTCACCCACCACGGTGACGTTGTGGATGTTTAGCGTGGCGAGCAACTGCTGGGAGACCTCGTTCTGCACAAACAAGTGTGTGAAGCGTGTCAACACCTTATAGTAGCGTCCGCCGTACCAACGGAAGAAGACTTGCTCCTTGCGGAAGATGGAGGAGACACTGTAGACAGGTATATGACGGTGCTGCAGGGCCTTCAGATAGTTTTGCCAAAACTCGTACTTGATGAAGAATGCCATGCAGGGATGGGCCAACTTCATGAAGCGATGTACGTTGGTGGGCGTGTCGAAAGGCAGGTAACAGATGACGTCAGCCCCTTGATAGTTCTTGCGCACCTCGTAGCCCGAGGGCGAGAAGAAGGTCAGCAGTATCTTGTATTGAGGATATTGCTTGCGGATGCGTTCTATCAACGGGCGGCCCTGTTCGAACTCACCCAGTGAGGCGGCATGGAACCATATATACTTCTCGTCATCCTTTATCTGCTGGCGGAGAATGCGGAACACCTGGGCATGGCCCTTCACCATCAGCCTCACCTTCTTGTCGAAGAGCGAGACGATCTTCACTGCCAACAGATATGCGTAAATGACGAAACTATACATGCGCGTCGGTTATTGTTTTACGAATACGGGGTTACAGTCGCTGGCCACAGCCTTGCGGAGGCGGGCCACCGTCTCTTCCTTGCCGAGGAAGGCGGAGATGTCGAACATGTGGGGACCGATGCCGTCGCCCACCAAGGCGAGTCGGAAGGCGTTCATCACGTTACCGGTGTGGTAGCCTTTGTCCTCTATCCACTTCATCACCACGGCCTCCTGGTGCTCCAGCGAGAAGTCGTCGAGCGACTCCAGCAGGTCGGCCAGCTCGGTCATCACCTCTTTCGAGTCCTCTTTCCAACGTTTCTTGCGGGTCTTCTCCTCGTAAGCCTCGGGGGCGATGAAGAAGAACTTGCAGAGGTCCCAGAGCTCTTTCACGAAGTTGACGCGGCTCTTCATCAGGCCCACGACGACGGATACGCGGTCGAGGGGCTCGTCGATGCCATGTTCCTTCAGGATGGGCATGAAAAGTTCGGCCACCTTGCGGTCGTCCATCTTGAGGATATATTCGTGGTTGAACCAAATGCCTTTCACATAGTCGAACTTGGCTCCGGCCTTGCTACAGTGGCTCAGATCGAAGAGTTGCACCATCTCGTCGAGCGACATAAGCTCTTGGTCGTTGCCGGGATTCCATCCGAGCAGGGCCAGGAAGTTGAGCACAGCCTCGGGCATGTAGCCGGCCTCGCGGTAGCCTGAGGAGACCTCACCGCTCTTGGGGTCGTGCCATTCCAATGGGAACACGGGGAAGCCGAGCTTGTCTCCGTCGCGTTTGCTGAGCTTACCGTTGCCTACGGGCTTCAACAACAAGGGCAGGTGAGCGAACTGCGGCATAGTCTCTTCCCAGCCGAAGGCGCGGTAGAGCAGCACGTGGAGCGGGGCGGACGAAAGCCACTCCTCGCCACGGATGACGTGGGAGATTTCCATCAAGTGGTCGTCCACGATGTTGGCCAAGTGGTATGTAGGCAGTCCGTCGGCGGACTTATAAAGCACCTTATCGTCGAGGATAGACGAGTTGATGACCACCTCGCCACGAATGAGGTCGTGCACATGGATGTCCTCTTTGGGCTCTATCTTGAAACGTACCACATATTGGTTACCCTCGGCTATCAAGCGGTCCACCTCTTCCTTAGGGAGGGTGAGTGAGTTGCGCATGCCCATACGGGTGGATGCGTCGTACTGGAAGTTGGCTATCTCATTGCGCTTGGCCTCCAGTTCCTCGGGGGTATCGAAGGCGATGTATGCCTTGTCGGCATCCAACAGCACCTTTACATATTTCTTATAGATGTCGCGACGCTCTGACTGGCGGTAGGGACCATAGTTGCCTCCGAAGCTGACACCTTCGTCGAACTTGATGCCCAACCATTTGAAGGACTCGAGGATGTACTCCTCTGCTCCGGGCACGAACCGGTTGGAGTCGGTGTCCTCGATACGGAACACCAAGTCGCCACCGTGCTGACGGGCAAACAAATAGTTGTACAAGGCTGTGCGGACACCACCGATATGTAATGCTCCTGTAGGGCTTGGAGCGAAGCGAACTCTAACTCTTCTTTCTGACATGATTGCTTAAGCATGAAATTTCGGCTGCAAAAATAAGACAAATTTCCCGAACTTATCGTATTTCTTTCTATATTCGCACAAAATATGCTGCCCCGCTGGGTGGCGACATCAACTAAATGTCCAATGAAAAGTTCTAAAATATCCTTTACCAAGGCAGGTCTCAACAAATGGATCACCTTTGCGGTAGCCCTCGTTCTCGTCGTCATGTTCATGCCTAGCGACAAAGGGTTCAGTTATCAGTTCGAAGTGGGTAAGCCCTGGCGCTACGGCCAGTTGATGGCCACGTTCGACTTCCCCATCTACAAGAGCGACGAGGCTGTCAAGCGCATACAGGACAGCATACGCACCAACTCGCAGCCCTACTACCAGCGCAACACGCAGGCTGAGGAGCAGGCGCTGAACAACCTGAAGAAAGATTTCACCACGGGGAAACATCTCATCAGCACGGACTATCTGCAGCACATCGAGCGCACGCTGAAGGAAATCTTCGAGCAAGGTATCATCTCCAGCGCCGACAAGGACCGGATGTTGCAAACGAAGATTTCGAGCCTCATCATCGTGAGGAACAATGTGGGCATCACCCGCAGCATCCACGACGTGTACACCGAGAAGGAGGCGTACGAGTATTTGCTAAGTGCCGACACCTCGCACTTCCAGAAGGACATCCTGCAACGGGTGAACCTCAACGACTACCTGGTGACCAACCTGACGCTGGACAAGGAGAAGACCGAGGCCGCCATAGAGGAGAGTCTCGACAACATCCCCTGGGCGGAAGGCATGGTAGTGAACGGGCAGAAGATTATAGACCGAGGCGAAGTGGTGACGGAGCAGACGTACCAGATATTGGCATCCCTGAAGAAGGAGTCGCAGAACCGCGACGCCACTAGTCAGCAGCACGACCTGAGCATCATCGCCGGGAAGGTGCTGTTCGTGAGCATTCTGTTGCTCAGCTTTATGTTCTACCTCACACTGTTCCGCAAGGACTACTTCCAGCGGAAGCGGAGCATCTCGCTCATCACCTCCCTGGTGATAGCCTTCCCCATCGCCACCTCGCTGATGGTGACGCACAACATACTGAGTGTCTACCTGCTGCCGTTTGCCATGATACCGATTATCGTGCGTATCTTCATGGATTCGCGCACGGCGTTCATCGCGCTTGTGGTGGCAGTGTTGCTGAGTTCCATCGTGCTGAGGTCGCCCTACGAGTTCGTGCTGTTGCAGTTGGTTGCCGGGCTGGTCTCCATCTACAGTCTGCGCGAGCTGTCCGAGCGGTCGCAGTTGTTCCGCACGGCCGTGCTAATCTGCCTCACCTACTGCCTGCTCTACTTCTCGTACGAGCTGATTCACGAGAGCACACTCAAGCAACTCAATTTCCCGATGTATCTCAACTTCGTCATCAACGGCATCCTGTTGTTGTTTGCCTACCCGCTGCTGTTCGTGCTCGAGAAGACATTCGGATTCACCAGTAACGTGACGCTGGTGGAGCTGTCGAACATCAACAACCCACTGCTGCGTGAACTGTCGGAGACGGCCCCGGGAACCTTCCAACACTCTATGCAGGTGGCCAACCTGGCCGCCGCGGTAGCCAACCGCATCGGGGCGAAGAGCCAGCTGGTGCGTACCGGAGCGCTCTATCACGACATCGGCAAGTTGGACAATCCCGTCTTCTTCACCGAGAACCAGTCGGGCGTCAACCCACACAAGGAGTTGAGCTACGAGCAGAGCGCACAGATAGTCATCGGCCACGTGACGAACGGACTCAAGTTGGCCGAGAAGTATAACCTGCCGAAGGTCATCAAGGACTTCATCCTCACCCACCACGGGTGCGGAAAGACGAAGTACTTCTACATATCTTATTTGAACGAGCATCCGGGCGAGGCGGTGGACGAGTCGAAGTTCACCTATCCCGGGCCGAACCCGCAGACCAAGGAGCAAGCCATCCTGATGATGGCAGATGCCGTGGAGGCGGCCTCGCGCAGTCTGTCGCAATATACCGAGGAGACCATTGGCGACCTGGTGGAGAAGATTGTCGACTCACAGGTGAACGACGGGTTCTTCAAGGAGTGCCCCATCACCTTCCGCGACATCGCCCTGGCGAAGGGAGTCTTCAAGGAGAAGCTGAAAATCATGTACCACACCCGCATCAGTTACCCAGAGCTGAACAAATAACCGCAGATGAGCATGTACGCAGACGTCATTGTGCCTTTGCCGATAGCCAACACCTACACCTACTCCCTGCCCACGGCGATGGAGAGCCAGGTGATGGTGGGCAGCCGCGTGGTCGTACCCTTCGGCCGCAAGAAGTTCTACACTGCCATCATCGTACGGCTACACGACACGCCACCCGAGGAGTACGAGACGAAGGACGTGGTGGAGGTGCTCGACTCTCACCCAGTCATTCTGCCCAACCAATATAAGTTCTGGGAGTGGATAGCCTCGTACTACCTGTGCACGATGGGCGATGTCTACAAGGCCGCTCTGCCGGCGGGCATGAAGCTAGAGAGCGAGACCATCGTGGAGCTGAACCCTGAGTACGAAGCCACCGAGCCACTGCCGGAGAAGGAGCAACTGGTGCTCGACCTCCTCGCCAAGGACAAGGAGCAGAGCATCACCGTGCTGGAGAAAGACAGCGGACTGAAGAACATCCTCACCGTCATCAAGTCGCTCATCGACAAGGAGGCCATCTACGTGAAGGAGGAGCTGAAGCGCACCTACAAACCCCGCACCGAGGCGTGTGTGCGCATCGTGCCCGACCAGCCTACCGAGGAGCGGCTGCACGAACTGTTCAACGAGTTGGGCCGCGCGCCTAAGCAGCTAACTCTGCTCATGCGCTACATCGAACTCTCCGGACTGATGCGCCAAGGAGGACGACGCGAGGTGACGAAGAAGGAACTGCTCGCCAAAGCCAACGTCTCCGATGCAGTACTGAAAGGTCTGGTGGACAAAGGGGTGTTCGAAGTCTACTATCGGGAGATGGGAAGGCTACAGACCGGGCCTGCCCAGGTGAACGACCTGCATCCGCTCAGCGAGGCACAGCAACAGGCCATGCAGCAGATTCTGCAGGTGTTCCGGGAGAAAAATGTATGCCTGCTCCACGGAGTGACCTCCAGCGGCAAGACCGAAGTATACATCCACCTGATGGAAGAGGTGCTGAAAACCGGCAAGCAAGTGCTCTACCTGCTACCCGAGATAGCCCTCACCACCCAGATTACCAACCGGCTGAAGGCAGTCTTCGGCAACCATCTGGGGGTGTATCACTCCAAGTTCCCCGATGCCGAGCGGGTGGAGATATGGCAGAAGCAGCTGAGCGACCAGCCCTACGGCATCGTGCTGGGGGTACGCTCGTCGGTGTTCCTGCCCTTCAAGAACCTGGGACTGGTCATCGTGGACGAGGAGCACGAGAACTCCTACAAGCAGCAAGACCCTGCCCCACGCTATCACGCCCGCAATGCCGCCATCGTGCTGGCATCCATCTACGGGGCCAAGACGTTGCTCGGCACGGCCACGCCTAGCGTGGAGACCTACTACAACGCACAGCACGGCAAGTTCGGACTGGTGGAGCTGACGGAACGTTACCAGGACATCAAGTTACCCCAGATAGAGGTGGTGGACATCGCCGACCTGAGGAAACGGAAGCTGATGAAGAGCCCCTTCTCGCCTCTGTTGATAGAGGAGATGAAGAAGGCGCTAGAGCAGAAGGAACAGGTGATACTGTTCCAGAACCGGCGCGGGTTCTCGCAGATGATAGAGTGCAACGTATGCGGATGGGTGCCCCGCTGCCGCAACTGCGACGTGAGCCTCACCTATCACAAGGGCATCAACCAACTGACCTGCCACTACTGCGGCACGGTGTATGCGGTGCCCCACAGTTGCCCCGCCTGTGGCAACATCGAGTTGAACAAGATAGGCGTGGGCACCGAGCGCATCGAGGACGACATCAAGGAGATATTCCCCGAGGCACGCGTGGCCCGCATGGACCTGGACACGACCCGTTCGCGCAGTTCTTACGAGCGCATCATCAACGACTTCCAGGAGGGGCAGACGGACATCCTCATCGGCACCCAGATGGTGAGCAAGGGGCTGGACTTCGACCACGTGAGCGTAGTGGGCATCCTCAACGCGGACACACTGTTGTCGTTCCCCGACTTTCGTGCCTACGAGCATGCCTTCCAGCTGATGGCACAGGTGGCCGGGCGCGCCGGACGGAAGAACCGACAGGGCAAGGTCATCCTGCAGACCAAGAAAGCCGACCTGCCCGTCATCCAACAGGTGGTGACCAACAACTACCTGCAACTCTACAACGACACGCTGGTGGAGCGGAAGCTGACACACTTTCCACCCTACACGCGCCTCATCTACATCTTTGTGAAGCATAAGAAGGAGGAGACGGCCGACGCGGCCGCCCGCGAGATGATGTCGCGCCTGGTCCGTGTACTGGGCACAGGCCGTGTAAAAGGTCCTGCCAAGCCACCGGTAGCGCGCATACAGTTGTTCTACATCCGCCAAATTATGATAAAGACCGAGCTTGACATCTCCTCCAGTAAGCTGCGGGAGTTCCTGCTCAGCACACGGCAGTCCATCCTGGAGGACGAGCGTTTCCGTTCGCTCATTGTCTACTACGACGTAGACCCACAATAACGTTGTGATTGGTATTCACGAGAAGTAGGTTCCGTAGGGCTGGACGGCACCACGAGACGTAAGGGCATAAAAAAAGGGTCAACGCCTTGACCCAACCTTTGTTAACCTTAAATCTAATATACTATGAAAAACACATTGCAAAGGTAGGGCTAATTTCCCTACCTGCAAGAAATCCACGCGAAAACTTCCTTTATTTAATGTTTTTCTTGATTTACATCAAGAATGCAACACTTCTTAGAGTGTAGTTAACATACAGAAACACCCATCATGCATACGCCAAGCAGTCTACACGATGGGTGTCCAAGGGTTCAGCGACGTACTTCACTGCCCCTTCTGGGATTTATAACGCCTTCTTGAATTCCTGCATCAGCACCTCGTTACCAGGGAATCCGGTATTCTGATAGTACCGTTTGCCCTTCTTGTCATAAATCTGATAAGTAGGGATCCCCTCGATGCCGAACTTTGTGAAGATGGCTTTCCATTCATCCTCGGTCATGAAGTAGTGTTCGCCACCTATCTCCGTTGCCATGGTCTCCCATTTGCCCTCCTCGCTGCTAGGTGCGGAGAGATAGACACGAACGATGCCATTCTCAGCCATCCAAGGTTCAATGGCCTTCAAGGTCTGCATACCCTTGCGGCACGGTCCACACCAGGTAGCCCAGAAGTCAACGAACACCACCTTGCCCGGATACTGTGCGGCGATGGTCTCCACCACATTGTTCACATCCTTGTAAGCCGGGGTGACACGCTTCACCTTCGCCAGTTTGGCCTTGAAGTCAGCCGAGTTGCGCGACTGCTTCTCTGCGTTCAACACATCCACGTAAGCCTTCAGCGCCTTGCCGTGGAAGCTCTGCTGCACCTCGGGAGTGAAGAGGGCGTACATCTTGGCGAAGTCCAACTTGTAACCCGAGTAGGCATACACCAGCAATGGACCGAAGAAAGTGTTGGCATTCTCCTTCACGATTTGCTCCATGTACTGCGTTTGGTTCATCCCATCGGGGATGTTGCCGCGCCAAGCCTTTTCTTGAGTTTCGAAGTACTTGTCCTCGTAAACGTCGCCAGTAGCCTTGGTGGTGTACAATCCCTTTTGGTCACTACCCGTAACAGTCACATGTTCACCCGGAGCCACAATGATATGACGGTTCGAGGGGAACGGAGCATGACACTCCAAGATTACCTGTTGAGGTTCGGTGACGTTCAACTTGAGTTCAAACGCGCCACCTTTCACGGTACATGAGTCGAGCGCCACTCGTTTGGTTTTAGTAATGTGGGAGTACACGGCATACTCATATACTCTCACCATAGCCCCGTCGGGGATACAACTCACATTACCGGTGATGGTCACTGGTTTCTGCGCATTCAAGCCAATGCCTACTAACAAAAGCAGGCCCATAAAGATTTGTTTTTTCATAACTAAGGTTTATTTATCTGTAAAGTTCGCTATATCGATAGAAGTCCGTGCTACCACTTGTGGAGCAATAGTTGGCATCCTTCGCATACCCGTTGCCTGTGAGCCTCATCGCCTCATCCTCCGGTTCGAAGTGTCCACCCACACGCTTGAACATACGAATGGTGTACGTGGCGTTCTTGCCTTCGCCTTTCGATGTACCTACCAATATATGGTTAATAGGGTTGTAATAATAATGGCGTACCTGGCGCAGGAGGGTCACGGTCTCGTCCGCGGGTACGTCGAATTCCAAGGTCTCATCACCAGTAGTGTTGAGCATGTGCGACCATACGTCACCCTGTTCGTCAACGAAGTACATCACCTTCTCCTCGTTGGCGATAGTAATCATGGAAGCCTTGTTCAGACGGTCATTACCATCAAGTGCCTCCTGTACCTTCACGTTCGGGCGCGTCGAGATGCTGTAGTTCAAGATTTTCCGCTCTCCAGTGGCCTTGGATTCAAATACGCCATAGCCTTTATAGGTACAAGCGCCCATATATATACAGGTCATCCCCGTGTTCAGTGGTGCGATGTCATCCGTGCCGTTGGAACAGTATTTCATCTGCTCGCCATACATGTTGGCATAGACAAAGGAGCCGGACAGCTCATCGAAGAAGATATATCCATAACAAACAGCCATGAACGGTGACAATCGGTAGTTGGTACCCTCATCCAGGGTCTGCGGATTGGTGTAATATCCCGTACCACTGGCACTCGACGGATAGAGTAGTCCATTGTTTATGTAGATAAAGTTCTCGCCGGAGATGTACAGTGCGTCGGGGTTAGCAGGCAAATCCTCGAAAGAGTAGTTCGATGCGTCCTGTCGGCAACTCATGTCCTGTGTATCGTAGATACCGTAGCCCTTTTCGGAAATGAGGCAGAGCACACGACTGGAAGTTTTCCGGTCACCCCTGTAGGCTGTGTGATAACCCATCTTGATGGCCTTACCTTCCAAGTTGGACTTATTGCGCGAAGCAATCACATTGGTCAGTTTAGGAGAGTCGGTCTTAGGCACGACCTCTTCTGTGTCAAAGAGGTCCAGATCGGTACGCTCACCATCATCCTTCAACACATACCATCCGACCGTATAGGGAGTGACAATTGAGAGGTTGGCAGTCACATTCTTGGAGACACCTGTCTTCTTATTGGTGGCGGTAAACACCAATCCCCACGAACCGGAGTTAATGTCGAACGTGGTCGACAAGTTCTTCTCGTTACTCAAGAATATCTTCCCAGTATCTGAAGAGGACTGATAATATTCCCACAGGTATTCCCACTCAGCATCGTAGTTAGACGACACCTCAGGCTCAATGGTGACGACGGTAATGCCGCGCTCTGCCGTGTAGCTGCCAATACCGGAAATGGTAATCGTCTCCGCGTCCTGAAAGGCAGACTGACTGTCGTCCTCGTAACATGCGGAGCACAACAGAAGAGCCACAAATATGTAATAATAGAAATGTTTCATATTGATTTCTGCTTAAAGTGATCATGTGTAATTAGAAATACTTGCCGAAGGCTATCTCCTCACCATCCTCGTCGCACCACGGACCGAGGCCCTGTGCCGCACGCTCGGCATTGATTTGTTTCAGGAGTTTCTTCAAGCGTCCAATCTGGTACTTGAACTCATCGTTGGAGACATTCTTGCAATAGTCCGTATCCCATCGTTTACCGGTGACTTCAATCATCCACTTGTGTTTGGTCAGGCTATACTTGCCATAGTAGTAACTGATTTGGTATCCCTGCCATGAAGCCGGCCGTTGCAAGCCCGAGGTGAACTGAATCATACGGAACTGGTACTTCTCGTCGCCCAACCGGAAATATTCATTCTCGTCAAACTCTATCTTCAGCATAAGCTGTTCCTGCTTATCGGAGCGATAGATGGTAATGGGTACTTCACACGAAGCCTCACCAGCCTTAATGACACACAGGGCTTTCATGGCTTGGGAGTCGAAAGCCTGATAGTCCGTTCCGGGCGTAGCGTTAGTCTCATCCGGCATCTCCACTTGACGCAACACGAATGGGCGGTCATAGTCCACCACATCTCCCAAGGCCTGGACGGTAAGGTTGATTCGAGTTTCTTGCACATCGTCAGGGTCATAGGCGAAAGTGTAGAGTTGCAGTGTGTCAGAGGCATACTTATAGATGTCGAATTGAATGTATGAACCACCTGAATAGGTATCCAGTTTCGATTCACTGCAACTGGTGGACATCAGCGTCCACATGGCCAGCAACACTAATATATATGTATTCTTTTTCATGATGTCAATCTTTTATTCGTAAGTCAATTCATCAGATGGCAGTGGTAACACATAGTTCACAGACATCTTCTTGTCAGCCCAGAGGATGTCGGACACCGTCATATTGTTGCGCTTGTAGAAATAGAACATCTTGCCTTCAGCATAGAACTCCTTCAGGTATTCCTTCTTGAGTGTCGAGGTCAGCGAGAGTTCGTCCAAGGTAGTCGGCGTCAAGTTGCGCGAGCGCTGATAAGTGTTCCAATACTCTTGAGCCTCAGCTATGGGAGCACACTCAACAGCAATCAGGTACATCTCGGCCAGTCGGATGAGGGGCACCACATGGCCCGCACCAGAGTAGTCATCGTCGTCGGTCTCGTACTTGTTGCATATAGCGTAGCTGGTCAAGCCAAGGGAAGACATGGCCCACCATTTCCCTATTTCCGGAGCCCGAATGTCCACAGCGGAGTTGCTGTAGATGCCCGACTTCACCTTGCTCATGTAACTGCCGGCATTCAGCGTGCCATTGGCGAAGTTGGAGTCATACTTCGACCCCAGTTCGAAATCATACAAAGCGAACACATGTTCCGAGGAGAACAGCAAGTCATCACTGAGAAAACTGGAGGCATTGCCTAGGGTGAACAACGATTTCGAGCTGCTGTCCTGTGCATTGATAACCACCAAAGCGGCTTGCAAGGCTGCGTCCTTGTTACCCAAGTAGAGGTTGGCAATGGCCTGCAAGCCTTTCACGGCATAATAGTTCATCCGATAGGTGCGGTTGGTCAGGAATTCATCGGTCGTAGATTCAGCATCCGGCCGGATGGGGTCCGACTCGAGCAACTTCTCCGCATCCGACAGGTCCTTCAGCAACAAGGTCACATACTCGTCGTACGTGCTGTGGGGAGTGGTCTCGTATCCAAAGGTAGTCACGTAGGGCAGTATCCGCTCGTCGGTTTTTTCCGACGGTACGGGGCCAAACAGTCGCAACACATCGAGGTGGCACAAGGCGCGGATGCCCAAAGCCTCGCCATAGATAGTATTGTAGAGCACCGGGTCGGTGAAGACGTCGCGGTTCTCGGCTATCTTCTCCAGCAGAGAGTTGGTGCTGGATATAATCTTATAGAGTTTGGAGAACATCGTCTGTATCTTCGACTCAGCATCCTGGTCGGTCCACACATGGTTTTTCATCTTCGTTCTCGTGTTGGACGTATTGTCGAGCACATAGAGCGAAGCCATGTTGTCGAGCGTGGTGAATGTCAGGTCACCACAATAGGCAGTGGAACCAATCATCTGCTCATACACTCCAGTCAATGCGTCTTCATACCCTTGAGGAGTGGAAAACAAGTCGTCGCGGGTACTTTCCGTCTTTGGTTTCAGTTCCAACCATTCGCTACACGAGGAGAAGCCCAAAGACAAAACCATCAAAACAAGTATATATTTCTTCATATTCATTCTCTTTAAAATCAAAACATCGCACTCAATGAAAGGGTATACTGGCGGGAATAGGGGTAAGAGGTACCACGCTCACGCTTCACCGTAGATATGTAGAACAGGTCGTCGATACCCGACTGGATGGTCAGATGTTCCAGATGAAGGTTCTTACGCAACCATTTGGACCGCCATTCGTAACTCACATTGATGCTGTTACCCTTGAAGGTGTTCTCGTCCTGCACGAAGCGTGAGGTCTTCTTGGTGGTGGTGGTTTCGTTCAGCCCTTTGAACTGAGCGACATCGCCTGGCTTCTGCCAACGGTCGGTGTACACACGGCGGTCTACGTTGTTGTCGTAGTTCACATTCTCCACTTTGTCCGCCAAGGTCTGGTTGTAGATTTGTCCGCCCATGCGGTAACCCATGGAGAAGGACACCAGGAACTTGTTCCAACGGAAGGTCGAGTTGATGTTGCCGTAATACTTCGGCTGGGTGTTTCCGCAAGCAGCCAAGCGTTTGGCGCTCCATGTGAAGGTGGGCTCGCCATCGTCGCCCACGAAAAGTTCTTTGCCTGTAGCCGGGTCGATGCCATACGAGGGCACCACCCAAATGGCATCCATCGAATATCCTTCCTTATAGATCACGTAGGGGTTGGACGACTCATCGGCCTCGTACTGTGCCTGCGCATCCTTCATGGCTTGCGACAGTTTATTGATGCGGTTCTTGTTGTGAGCCACTGAAGCGGATATCATCCACGAGATGTTCTTCTTGGTGTTCTTGTAAACAACGCCAGTCAAGCGCATCTCGAAACCAGTGTTCTCCACCTCACCGATATTCTCGATGTAAGATGAGAAACCTGTGGAGGTAGGCACGTTGATAGAAGAGATCTGGTCGCTGGTGGTCTCGATGTAGTAATCGATGTTAGCCATCAACCGACGGTTCAGGAACTCCAGTTCCAATCCGAAGTTCTTGTTGAACTTGCGTTGCCACTTCAGCTTGTCGTTGCCCAAATTGCTAACGTCGGCACCTATCCATGAGTAGTAGCGCGATGAACTGGAGTACTCGTAGGTAGTGAGAGTCTGATAGGATGCGAATGACTGGTTACCATTGGTTCCGAATGAGCTACGGAACTTCAGTTTGTTAATCCACGAGACGTCCTTCATGAACTTCTCTTGGTGCACATTCCATCCGATACCTGCCGACCAGAAACTACCGAAGCGGTTCTTTGAGCCGAACACTGAGTTACCGTCTGTGGTATGGGTGAAGTCCACGAAATACCTATTATTATATGCGTAGTTGGCATTGAAGGTGACACCCATGCGACGGGTTGTAGCCTCCGAACCAGATGGTTTGCCATCGGGGTCGTATCCCAGAGCCATGGAAGGGAAGTTGAACTTCTCATTGGCAAATCCGACAGCGGCCATAGTTGTCGATGATGACTTGGACTCGCGGGCAGAGGCGTTGGCTCCGATATAGACCGAATGCTTCTGTGCGAAGATATGCGAATACTGTAGGTTGAACGAGAGGTCCATGTTGGAAGAGGTTCCATCGCTCTTGGTGTACTTACCTTTTTCCAATATGTCGGTGGTGTAAGCGTACCGTGTATGTTCCGGTGAGTAAAAGGTATTGCTACCATTCATCACTTTACTCAGTCCTATGCTACCACGCAACCGGAAGTCCTCGGTCAAGGACCAGTCGATAGAGAAATTGTTACGTATGGTGGTAGTGTTACTCTTGCTGAACGATGCGGTCTCGGGGTTCCACAAGGGATTGGCGACTCCATTCTTACCCCAACGATAGAAACAACCGTCGCCTTCCGTACCCAATGCCTTCTTCAAGGTTCCATTCTCGTCGTAGGGTTCGAAGTATGGGTTCATACTGACATAGTCGCTGAACGTTCCGTAGGGAGAGGTATCGCTCTTGGTCAAGCCAATGGCAGTGGAGTTGGTAAAGCGCAAATGCTTGGTCATATAGGAGAGTGTGATGTCGCCATTGAACGTGCGACGGTCCGACCCTTTCATCACGCCGGCCACATCGTTTATCTGCAGGGCAGCTGAGTAACGGAAGGTCTGGTCACCACCTTCCAGTCGCATATTATGACGATGGCCTACGCCCAGATGCACAGGTTTGCTCAACCAGTCGGTATCCACACCACTGTTCACCTGTGACAACAAATAGTTATATTGGTTCTTCAACTGATAGTCTGTAGCGGGATTTGTACTATCATATTTACCTGCCAAACGCTCCACTTCCAACTTCTCACGGGCATTCATCAAGTTATAGGAGCTTAAGTCGGGGATTTCCAGGTTCAGATAGCCCGAGTAGCTGAATCGCAACTTGCCGGCTTCAGGCTTCTTGCGTTCCACCACGATAACGCCGTTGGCTCCTTGCGAACCATAGATAGCCGTAGCGGAAGCATCCTTCAGGATAGTGATGGACTCTATCTCATCCTCGTTCATGTCGAGCAGCGTACTGAGGGAAGACTCGAATCCATCCAGGATTACCAACGGAGTGTTCAGTCCCTGGCGCGATTCATCCTGCAGTTGGTCCACATTAGGGACTGAGGAGGCACCACGTATCTGCACCTCAGGGATGTGGTTCGGGTCGGAACCGTACTCATTCTCCACCACGATGTTGAAGGCGGGGTCGATGTTGCTCAGTGTACGCAACACGTTTCGGTTACCGAATTGCTTCAACTCTTCTTTGGTTATGGTGACAGCTGAGCCGGTGAAGGTCTGTATGTTCTTGCGGAACATACCGGTCACCACCACCTCTGCTATCTGGTTCTCATCTTCGGACAGTGTAATGGTCCGCATCTCTATCTCGACATCCTTGCCAGCTTTCACCGCCACCTCCTGCGAGGCCATACCCATGTAGGAAAACACCAGTGTACAAGGCAACTGGCCCTGCACGTTCAACGAGTATTTACCATCCATATCCGTCACCGTACCTTTGGTGGAGCCTTTTATCAGGATGTTGGCACCAGGCAACGGCAGCCCCTCACGGTCCACCACTGTACCCTTCACTACCGCAATCTTCCGATTATCCCGGTATTCCACTTGTCGGCCCTGCTTTTTCAGGGTAACGTGTACGTAATTCCCTTCAATCGAATATTCCAACGGTTTACCCGCCAGCACGAAGTTCAAGACTTCGGATATCGTCTTCTCCTTCACTTTACCCGTGATGGTGTATTTGTTCACATCATCGTAGGTAAACAGGATTACGTAACCTGAAGCTTTCTGTAAACGCTTAAATGCGGACGGCAAATTCTCATTCTTGAATTCCATCGTAATCTTCTTCGTCTTTGCATCTTGCGCCTGTGTGGTTAGCGGAGGATACAGAAACGTCGCGAGCAGGAATAAGACCATGGAACATATCCATTCTTTTTTCATAGCATCTCACTCTTTTTAATAATTATACATCTTGTTTGTTTTTCAAAGTCGGTATCAAAATGAGCTCTGTTTTTGATACTCTTATATACCTATTACGAGGTCATCCGAATATCGGACACCCCCTACCGCATATTTTGTGAGATTATTTTTCTTGGAAGATAGGGATTATCGCACCACCAGGATGCTGTCTTCCATCGATATAGAGACTTTCTTCATCTTGTTGAGCAAGTCGATGGTATTCTCCAATCCATCCTTGCGTATGGCCATGAAGTGCATCCGATAGTTCATGGCTTCCCGGTTGTCGAAGCGTATCGTCACGTTGTACCAACGCCCGAGGTTCTGCATGATATCCACCAGCGATACGTTGTCGAAATAGAAATATCCGTCCTTCCAATAGATGTAGCTGTCCACATCCACATGCGTCAAGGCGAACTCTCCGTCCGGTTGCAGGCGAGCGTCTTCGCCGGGAGAGAGGCGGACCACACTCCCCTTCTTGGTATTGTAGACTTCCACGCTACCGGATATCAAGGTCACATGGGAGTCGGTCACCGTGTAGTTGCGGACATTGAACTCGGTACCGAGCACCTGGGTCTGCACGTCACCCATCTGCACAATGAAAGGGTGGGCGGCATCCTTCGCCACCTTGAAGTAGGCTTCGCCATATAGACTCACCACACGGTTCTTCCCATGGAAAGCGGAAGGATATTCCAAACGGCTCTCCGCGTTGAGCCACACCTGCGAGCCATCCGCCAACACAATGTGGAAGTCTGTGCCACGAGGCGTAGACAGGGTATGCGTCTTCACCGCACCTGTGCCCACGGCACCATCTTCAGTATAAGCGAGTGACTTCGACTGCAGTTGCGCACCGACCGTCCTAAGCTTTTCTCCACTCTGCTCATCGTCCACCACTATCAACTCTCCATCGCCCGTCTGCAGTATCACGTTCTGCGACTGCTTGTCGGCCACAAAGACCGTCACCGGCTGGGCATCGCCTGAATGGTAAAGCCAATAGCCACCACCTACCAACAAGACAAGAGCCAACATAGCGGCAGCACCCATCAGCGCACTGAAAGTATATGATTTATGAGAGGCACAGTTATGTACCGGTTGTTCATGGCGTTGCTCGAACTTCTTCCATTCGGCATCCACATCGGGCACAATCGAAGGCATATCGGCCATCATGGCCCGTGTCGCCTCGGTCAACGTCTGACAATCGCGAAGACATGACGCATCCTGTTGCAGACTGGTCAAGTCCGCATCCGTCAACGAGTCACGATGTTCCATCACATCCAATGCCCGCTCAGCTGACTCATCTATGTCCCGACTATTGTTCATCGTTGTTTTGTTCTCTTATTGTTATACGTTCTTGATCGGCAACCGGTCACTCCTTATCTTTCTTTATTTTGAATTCTTCACGCAAAGCGCCCAGCACTTTCATGATATGCTTGCGCACGGCGCTCTTGCTTATCTCCAGCGCATCGGCCACCTCTTGATACTTCTTCCCATGTACATAACAAGCTTCGAGTATCAAGCGCGTACGTGGTGTTTGTTGCCGTATGACCTCGCGCATGCGCAGTTGGCGGTCATCCGGATCCTCTTGCCCTTCCTCGGACGTAGGCTCTGTCATGAGCATGCAGAACTGCACATACTGCTCGTGCACTTGCTGACGACGAAGGTAATCGATGCACCTGGTTCGCACAGAGACATACAGATAAGATTTCGCGGTGGCAGGGTCTATCTTGTCATAGTTGTTCCACAAGTATTCAAACACATCCTCAACAATATCCTTACACGTTTCCGAATCCCGAATCATCTGATACGCATAAAGATAGAGTCCCGAATAATGTGCTTTGAACAGTTGTGCTATGCCTTTCCGCTTATCCGCATCCATCTGACTCCGTATTCTCTCCTAAATAGTCTGTCTATAGATAAAGAGGTGCACCCCACCAACGGAACGCACCTCTTATGCCTATTGTATATATTAGAATATATAAGCTACAGCAACTTGCCAAGTGTTGGTCTTGAAGCTGAGGTTATCGGCATAGGTAGCGAGGCTTTCACCCGTGTCGCCCAATGCGATGTTGTAGGTGATACCTGCCTGCAAATGGCTGAGCAACTTCACACCGGCACCGATGTTGGCGCTCAAGGTAGAGCTCTTCAGTTTCATATCGAGTTCTGTAATGCTCTTGTCGCCGATATTCCATGAGAACTGAGGTCCAGCAGCGATATAGATGCCAGCGGTGCTACCCAATCCGAATGTATACTTCAAGTTGATAGGGATATCAATTGTGTTCAACTTTGCGGTAGCGTTATCGGTCTTCACAGCTCCCTTGTGTGAGTAGAGCAACGAGCCGTCTACGCCCAAGCCAATCAAAGGAATGGTAAACTCCGCCATCGGTCCTATGAAATAACCTGTGGCGTTCTTCACGTCCGAAACGTCACCCGTAGCTTTCGACAAGTTCAAACCGGCTTTCACACCCCAAGAGATTTGGGCTTGCGCAGGCACTGCCACCAATGCGGCAACAGCTACCAACAATACTGTCATGATCTTTTTCATCGTTTCACTTTCTTTATAAGTTTAATGATGCAAATGTATACCATTATTCTTATAATACCATAGAAAAGGGAAGGAAAGTTTTCTTCATCAGGGGACGGAGCCCTGGCCGCACGCTACATGCCGATGGTCACAAAGGAGCCCGAGCCGCGGCTCTTCTCCCCTTGGTTCAGGTTGAACCGACTGTCGGACGAGCCCTTGCCGGTGGAGTTGAACTTATAGCTGAAGTTGACCGTCCAGTAGCGACCGAAGACGGGGCGCCACGAGGAGAGGACATAGTCCATAGACACGCTGTTGGTGAAGGACATGCTCTTATTGAGCAGGTCGTAGCCGGCGAGACTGATGCTAGCACGGTTCTTCAGAAAACGGTAACCCACGATGGCATTGAGGTTCACCTCGCGGTTGCCCGTCAGCCCGTCGCTGAAGGGATGTACCACATCATAGCCAAAGCGGGCATTGAGGAAGAGTCGCTTGGTGAGGTTATTCTCTGAGCTCACTATCAGTTGCTGACTGAAATAGTTACGGTCGCTGCCGATAGTGCTCTTAGCATAGGACAGGGAGGTGTACGACACCAGGTCTATCCGATATCTGCGCGAGAAGTTGGAGCGGAGGTTCAGCGAGAGCGACACCTTTTGGTTATAGTTGTGAGTCTTCTGCTCCTGCACGAAGGAGACGGAGCGATCGAAGTTGTAGAACACGTAGGACGAAAGGTTCGACTTGATGAAGTCCAGTGCCCGCTGATAGCCTACGTTGGCAGAGACGGACATGTCGCCATTGAAGTTCTCGTAGGTGGTGTAGGTGGCGCCGTTGGTCAACTGGTATCCTCCCAGGTTGGTCAGCAGCGCGCCCTGGCCATAGTAGTGTGTGCGCGAGGCGATGTTGTTATGGTTCAGCGTCACCGACGTGCCATACGAGAGCGCGGAAGCGTCGGCAAAGGTCAGGTTGCCGTAGATTTGGAAATCGTGCGCGCACGAAGGCTTCAGTTTAGAGTTACCGCTGCTGACGAACAGGAGGTTGGTATCGTTAATCTGCTCGGACAGTTGTTCCATGGAGGGCAACTGCGTGCGGCCATTGTAGGTGAAGGATATTCCGGACGAGAAGCCTCCATAGCGCACAGTGAGACTGGGGTCGAAGAAGAGGAAGTGGTAGTTGTTGTCGCTCTGGCGGTAGAGCACACGGTCCTCGGCCCGCGTGGCATATTGGCAATCCACTCCGACGGAGAAGTTCAGCTTGCCAAGGGAGATATAGTAGCCCGCGTCCATCGAAAGGGTGTGATAGTTGCGGGTATAGTTTTGGCTCGACACCGAGTCGAGACGCATCATCGTCCCGTCCGCCTCCATCCTCAACTCTTTCTTGCGTTCGTCAATCCGCCGGTAATTGAAGTTCACATTGATGCTGTGGGCGATTCTGTCCTCTAGTTGGGGTTCCTCGTCATCCTCCACTGCCTGCTTCCGTTTCCTCGGTTGCAGGAAGTTGACGGCCATGTTGACCCCCACTACGAAGTTGCGCTGATAACCTCCCAGGTCGGTCTGATACACGCGGTTAGAGGCAGTGGACAGGACCGAGTCGAGTCGCAGGCCGTCACCATCGTTCTCGCTCAACTGGAAGTTGGCGTTCGCATTCAGGCGCAAGGCTTTGTATTGAAACAGCTCGCGGGCAAGGCCTGCCGACCAGCTATAGGATTTGCGGTCGCTCTGCTGAGCGGTGGATGTATAGTCCTCCAGCCCGTCCGTCAGCGTGCGCGCATTGTTGAGTGAGTAGTCGTCGGAGTTGGTGAAGCTGAGGTCGGTGGACACACGGAAGGAGTGGTGCATATAGTCCTCGTAAGACGCCTTGATGACGTGTGAGTGGCTGCGCGAGACGGTGTAGGAGGAATCGTTGTAGATGCGCTCGGTATAGCTCTCGTTGGGCTCATACTGGCGGGTGCTGTAGTCCCAGTTGCGGTTTCGCGTGTCGTCATACGAGTAGCTGAGAGCATACTGCGGGCCCACTTCCACGTCCCCCAAGTGGCGTTCCATCCCCAAGCCGGCGTAGACGTCGCGCGAGTCGGGATTG
>CAYZVH010000024.1:0-16627 GCA_964481755.1 uncultured Bacteroides sp.
CGGGTCTGGGTACTAAGAAAGGCTGATAATCACTTGATTGTCAGCCTTCTTCTTTTTACCGGGTATAAATGAGGTGTACAAAAAGTGCACTACACCGCATTATATATAGCCGCCGTCCTCCATTTGGGGCAGCTCCATGAAGGTCATGGTGGGAAGATGTTACCCACCCGATAGGAGCTATCACCCCAAATGAAGAACGGCGACTCATCTACTCTTGTCGCGATGTCGACTTGAAGACGACATCTATAGTGTAGCCGTCGGTAGACATACGACGGAGGAAGTCGTGAATGTCGGATGGCTGCAGCGAAGGAGCGGTGGCCTCGTAGGCAGAGAGGGTCAGGATAGGCGCATCGGAGATGATGCTGTCCACAATGTGTTGCGCCCATGTCTCGGCATTGTCGTTGTCGGCACCCACCTTCAGGGCCAAACTCCTTATCGAGGAGAGGTATTCGTCGGAGGTGAGTCCAGTGCGAACCATGTTCTCCATCTCCTCCAATATGCGGGCCTTGAGCCGTTCAGCATCTTGAGGCTGACAGTTGAGATCCACATCCACCTCGTAATGGCCCGTAGGCAAGGATTCATAGACACCATTCACATTGATGGCATAGACCCCACCCCCCTTCTCGCGGATATTGTTCATGCAACGGGTTTGGAAGGCTTGCGCCAACACACGGCAGGCAATCTGGTCGGCCACAGTAGGCTCGCCATCGAGATTGAAACTGCATACCACGGTGGCAACCTCTCGGCCGAGGTTCATGCGAACGACACGTGACATGGATTGTCTAATGCGGTTCTCACGCAACACCACGGAATCGGCTTGTTGCGACAAGTCAGCCTCGAAGGAGAGGTAACTCTCGACCAAGCGGCGGGCCTCCGCCTCACTGATGTTTCCGGTGACGACGTAAGTGAAGAGTGCGGGATGGCCAAAACGTTCCCGCCAAGTTTGGATAGCGAGGTCAACAGTGGCCTTGTCGAAGTAGTCTTGATTGCGGAGAAGTGTGCGCGGAGAATAACCCGACCGCATCATGCGGATGGTGTCCTGCAAGGCATTGTTGACATTAAGAAGTATGCTCTGTCTGCGGATAGCGTCCAGCAACGCCGGGTCGAGATGGGGTTGTGTGAGGTAGAGGTGCATCAATTGGAAGAGGCTCTCAGCCTCATCGGGCTGAGCCATGCCCACCATTTGATCGCTGAATGCATTGATGGAGATGTTGAGCGAGAGGTTGTGAAGTTGCATCTGCTCATACATCTGCTGTGAGGAGAATGCACCGGCACCGGCTGACACCACCCAAGTGGATGTCTGTTCGGCGGCAGGCAGGCGGTCCACATCGTAGAGATTCGTTCCGCCACGACGCACGGCGCGCAAGCAGACCTTGGACTTGTCGCTCTCCACAAAATGATAGACAACCTTCACACCATTGGCTAGGGTCCACTGCTTTCCCAGCGGGGTGATGACCTCGTCGACGATAGTAGTCCTCCGAGGCATGGAGTCCATCAGAGCGGAGGCTACAGGTCTTTGTGGCATCACATACGGGAACAAGGAATAGTCCAGCCCAGCGGTACGTTCCATCAAGTCTTTAACATCGGACACAGTCAGTCCGTCCGGTGTAGTAGGCCCGATAACCACAATAGTCTTGTTGGGTGTTTGGCTCCACTGCTTCACCTGACCGTTGAGTTGGTCCAATGTGAGTTCGTCGAGCAACTGCCGGCCCAGGCGTGCGTACTCTTCGGCGGAGAGCAGGGGTTCACCATCGAGGTAGGCGGACTCTATCTGTTTGGCTATGAGTTCATGGTCGGTGTTGCTGTACTGTGCGTTGCGAACGAGCTCCCGACGGAGCTCACCCCTTCCCCACTCCAACTCGTCTGCCGTGAAGCCTTCGGTGGCGAGTCGGGACTCCTCCATCAACAGCTGACGCAGGGTGCGTGTCTCATCGCCATTCTTGACGGCAGCTCCCAACTGATAGGTCAAGTAGCCACGCTTCAGAGGCGACACCACAATGCTGGCACCACCGAGGGGGGAACCAGGTTCGGCCACCTTCTCCGCCGCCCGCTTTTCGGCGAGCAGGTTAAAGAGGCGCACGATGATGTTGAAGCGCAAGTAGTCTACAGTCTGCTTCGTCTCCATAGCGGCATCGTTCAGACGATTGATGACGATGACCGTGTTGGAACCGCTTTGGCCATTGCGCACCGGCACGAAGCGTACATCCGACTGGTCGGGGACACGACAGAATTGGTAAGGGTCCTTGAGCGGGCACTTACCCTTGGCCTTTGGCACTTCACCCATGATGCGGCGGAGTCGGCGCTCCATCTGCTTCACGTCGAAATCACCCACAACGATGACAGCCTCCAGGTCAGGGCGGTGCCATTGGGTGTAGAACCGTCGCAACTGCTCTGGCCGGACGGTACGTACGAATTCCGAAGTGCCGATGACGTCGTGCTGCTCATAGCGTGAGCCGCGGAGGAGCGAGTCCGCCCACTGGCGTTGCATGAGATTGTCCGGCGTGTTGCGCATCTCCATCTCGGAGAGGATGACACTGCGTTCGCTATCTATCTTCTCTGCCTCCAGCGTGGCGGCGTGAGACCATTCGGCCATCACCATCATGCAGGAGTCCAGGAAAGCTTCGTCGCGGGTGGGAACTCCCGTCAACATGTAGACCGTCTCGTTGTCGGACGTGCGGGCGTTGATGTTGTGGCCATAGAGCACCCCACCCCGCTCGAGCATGCGCACCATCTGTCGGTCGGGGAACCGACGGGTACCTTGAAACATCAGGTGCTCCAGGAAGTGGGCCGCGCCATACTCGCCAGGCTCTTCGGCCAACGAACCTACGTTGTGCACCAAGTGGAACGAAGCCTGTCCATGAGGTGTGGAGTTATACCTAATATAATAGGTAATGCCGTTGGAGAGTCGTCCGGTAAGGACGGAGCGGTCCTGTGGCAGCTTGTCAGCCGCCACGGAACCTACCACTCCCAACAAAACTATTAGAAGTGAGAGAGTCTTTCTCATACGAGGAAAATGTGATTCTTTATTTCAGTAGTTCTTCGATTTTCTGTTCCAACTCCTTGCCTCGCAAATTGACGGCCACGATACGGTTGTCGGCATCGAGCACAAGAGTAAAGGGTATAGACTTGATGTTGAAGAGCGGGATGACGGGCGACTGGGAGCCCTTTAGGTCGCACAAAGCTTTCCACGTCATACCATCCTCGAACATGGCCTTCTTCCAGGCATCGGCTTTGTCGTCTATGGAGACGCCCACTATCTCGAGGCCACGGGTCTGATAGTTCTTGTAGAGTTTGACGAGGGTGGAGCTCTCCTTGCGGCACGGTCCACACCAAGAGGCCCAGAAGTCGACAATCTTCACCTTGCCCTTGATGGCATGAAGCGACAACGTGTCGCCTTCGGCATTGGGCATACTGAAGTCGGGGACTATCTTGCCCACGGAGAGGCGTTCGACGTTCTCCAGATAGGAGGCCACCGCCTTGCCGTTAGGGGTCTGCTTGAGTTTATCGCTGAACTTGTCATACCGCTCGCGCAGCATGGAGGCAGGCATACCATGCATGTTGGATGCCAACACATACATGCCCACGAAGGAGTGGTTGAGTGTGTCGAACATAGCCACCTCTTTCGCACGAGCCTTCTCGACATATTTCTGGAAATCGTTCATCAGTCCCTGTGCCTTCATTTGGTCGCCGGCCTGTACGTACTCCTGCAACTCTTTCTGCACGCGGTTCTGCTCCGCTTGGGTCTCTTGTGTCAATTGCGTATAGCGGTTGTAGATGTCCTGGGCCTCGCCGCCGACCACCTGAATGCCCGATGGGCTGGCCAATATCTGGAAGTTGGCGTTCTCCAGCATCACGGGGATGACAGCCGGTGCGGATGCCGGACGTACGTATGCTACGTCCGGTTCCGTCACCTTACCTTTAAAGACAAACATTCCTCGTTTCATTTGAGTGCAGGCAATGGTGTCGGCATTGCTGGCCACGAGGTATACGGTGCTGTCGGGCACACCTTGAGTGCGCGCGGTGATTTGGAATCCGTCCATCTGAGCATATGAGACGGAAGCAAACCCTACGCAAGCTAGACAGAATAAGAATCTTTTCATGTAGGTTGTTTTTAGGGGATTAGTAAATGGCGATGTCCGCCAGGGACACCTTCACCTGTGTCTTGTACGATACTTCCTTGATGGTGACTCTCACTTGAGAAGTCCCCACTGCCTCGGCAGCCTCCAGCAAAGTGGACTCGCCTTGAGCCTTGCCGATGGTGTTCTCCTCAACGTGAGTGAGATTCTTCCAAGCTCCGTCGGCATAGTACTCCACCTTGACAGTGCTCTGCTGGAAGTTGTTGGCATCGGTGGTGGCGGACTGTACGAGCTTCACGCCATGCACCGTGTTCTGCTGGCCCATGTCGATGGTGAGCTCCATAGTACGCACACCATTGGACGATGGCCACGAACTCCAGGTGGTTGACGCGTTGTTGTCGAGGAGATTATTGAGATAGTCATTGTTCTCATCGGTCTCGGAGTTGGAGATGGTCCACCCGGTGGTAGGCAGATAGGCGAGTTCGGGCAAGGATGAGTTGCCCTTGCGTGTGATATAGGCGGCTGAGGTAGACGTGGAGAGGTAGGTGTCGTTGTAGATTTCCACGGTGGTGCCATAGATGCTGTTGAGCGTCTTCAACACCCACAAGGCCAAGGAGTTCTCCTCCACGGACGGACGCGTGAAGTGCGTCCCGTCGTAGTAGCGGTTCTTACCCAACACAATGGTAGAGAGGTTGGTGAAATAGAACAAGTCCTCAAAAGAGTAGAGGTCGTTGTCGAGCTCCACCGATGTGACCGTCTGCGAGAATTCGTCCAGCGCGTTGACATCCACGCCATAGCGCTGCTGTATGTTGCTACGGAAGTCGGAGTACATAGAGACGTTGCGCGTGATGGTGTAGGGGTCGAACGTTATCAAGTCGGGGCATCCCTCTATCCAACCTTTGCGTTTCAGCACGATGGGTTTGGAGGTGTCGACATCGGCCACATCCACGTATTTCTGGTTGAACACGCTCTGTGTGAGTTTATAGGTCTGTGCCTGCCCAGCCTTGTCGGTGTACTCGATGTTGAAGTCATCGATGCCAGAGTCCCAGGCACCCATGAAGAGAATCAAGTGGTCGGCAGCCAGGTAGGCCTTGTTGATGCCTCGCGTGAAGGCACGCACGGTCTCGTGTTCCGATGTGTAGGGACGTTCCGTGATGCCATCGCACAGCGAGAGCGCACCGTCCGAAGCGAGCGACTGCACCATCACTTGGTAGTTGACGTTCTCGAGGTCGGTGATGACGGTCTCCGTGGCGGTGGCTGGGAGGGTCTGCACGATGGTGTCGTTGCCATTGATGCACCGGACGATGATGTTCTTCACTGAGGGGTCGTCGCTGGGAGTCCACGAGGCCCGCAGGCACTGCCAGCCCGAAACGACCTTGATGTCCTTACACTTGCCGGCATATCGGATAGGCCCGTCACCGGCAAACTCCTTGTAGGTATCCTCTATGCTGTCGCACGAAGCCAGGGCGAACAGCACGGTCAGTATCGCGAATATATTCTTTTTCATGTCTTTACTTCTTTATATAGATTTCTAATTCCTGCATCGTCACATACTTACTGGTGTTGCGGAACGAACCATAAGCCGTGTCGAAGTGATTGGTGGGCACCACCTTCAGGTAGCGATAGGTGTCGTCGCTGAGGGGAACGGTGATGTCGAGGTAGACGCCATCGACGGAATCCAGCTGCTCCAAGGTAAGTTTGTCGCTACGTTGTACCAAACCATTGGTGCTGAACCAACGGGCACCTGTCTCGTCAGCCGGTTCGGAATAGCTGCCCAAAAGTGTCCACGAAGTCTGGTCGTTGGATCCCCACAACTCAGCCTCGCAAGGCAAGGTGTCGGTGTAGTTGTACTTCCAAATAGGCATAGAGTAGTAGTTGAGCACCTTTAGCTGGGTGTAGATGCGCGCGCTGGAGATGACCTTCGGAGTGCCAAGGTCGCAGACGACAGCCTGTCCGAGGGCGTTAGGTCCCATCACGAAGGTGTAGTATTTGGTCTTTCCGGTGCCGTTGAGCAAGGCCTGACGACCTTTCGTGTCGCCATCGGTAAGGTACTTCAGACCTATCTCGTAGGTGCTGTTTTCCAAGGACAACGGACAGGTCACAACCATATCCTTGCCGTCCACCAGCTGTGTCGGATAGGACTTGACATTCTCCCACACCTTAGTCTTCACGAAATAGCCGCGGAAGTCCTCGGTCTTGATGACAATGGTGTTGTCGGTAGACTCTCCATCGACCTTGAAGAACTGCGAGGCCTCACCTTTCTGCAGGGTGATGGAACTGATAAGCAGTGTATCCGTCAGACCCGTGTTGGGATTGATGCCCACACGGAAGACGTGGGCAAAGCCGGTCATTCCCTCGTCGGGCAGATTGTAGGAAAGTTGGAATCCATCCCAGGCAGACTTCACCTCCGCCTCGGTGAAGAAGGCGTACGGGCCGCTATCGCCGGTGGAGAAGGTGGTCTCGTACTCCTCGGAGCAAACGCCCTGACGGTTGATGTATGAGACGTAGACAGGGATGTTCTGACGGGCCTCGTTGAAGCCCACCAGGGTGAGAGAGTCGCAGAGATAACTGCCCAGTACCGTCACCTCCTGGCCATTCACATCGTTGTATCGCACCTTGATGTCCTTAATCTCCGAATTGTCGGGTAGGACGTATTTCATCACGGCACCACCAGGACGGGGTGTGAAGGTGACATTGCCTGTAGGCTTCACATCGAACACTTCTTCGTCGTTGTCGCTGCAAGCGGCGGTCATCATCAGTGCCGCCACCGCAAAAGTATATAGTATCTGTTTCATTGTTCTGTTCTTTATTTAGGTTTACCAACCGGGGTTCTGCACAATGCTGGAAATCATCACCTGCTCGGAGCGGATGGGGAAGAGATAGTCGCGAGGCGCGGTGAATCCACGTTTCGACCACACGACCACCGGTCCTTGCCAGTTGTTGTAGAATCCGGCGGCGTTGTCGGCCACCACGTTCCATCCATAGAGCGGTTCGTTGAGTTGCTCTGCCTTCAGCCAGCGGCGCAGGTTCCAGTAGCGATGTCCCTCGAAGGCAAGCTCGATGTTGGTCTCCTGCTGGATGATCTCACGCATGCCCTCCTTGGTCTTTACCTTGTCGGGGTGGTAAGAGCGTGCCCAGGCATCCTGCACGGTGGGTATGCCGGCGCGTTCGCGCACCCGGTTGATGGCATTGTAGACCTTGTCGGACGGACCCTGATACTCGTTCCAAGCCTCAGCCTGCATCAGCAACAGCTCCGGCAGACGCATCATCATGAAGGGGTCGTTGCCTTTGGCGGCATAGTCGTTGGCATAGGAGCGTGTAGCGATGTCGGAGTAGAGGAACTTCTTGAGCCAATAGCCACTCAGGTTCTGAGGAGCGTCGGTGACGATGCTGGTGAGTGTGGTGCCGAACATCTCACCCTGATAAGCCTTCACCAGCAGGTTGTAGTCCGTACCCCAAGTGGTGGTCTTCTCGGGTCCGCGTTGCCAGTAAGTGCGGTCTGTGGCGATGTCGGCATAGAACCGTGGCTCGCGGCGCAGGTGTAGGTTGAGCACGGGAGTGTTCTCGGGAATCACACCACTATAGGTGGACATATCCTGCTCGCGGCTCATGCCACTGTAGCGGGAGCTATAGTCCCAAGTTGGGTCTTCGTCGATGGGAAGTCCGTGGTCGGTGTAGTACATCTCCACCATCTTCATCGAGGGCGAGAGGCAACCCAAGGCGCTGGAGTTGTAGTGCGTGTAGTTGGTGCTTTGGAACCGCGGCAGCGTGAAGTAGTAGAGCTTCTGCTCATAGTACATCGAGGTGTTGAGATACTTTATGAAGAAGATGCCCTCGCTGTTGTCGAAAGCAGGAGCCAGTACGGAGTTCTCGCGGTCCTCCATCGTGTTGAGCAGAGCGGTGCTCTTGTCCGACGCTCCGGATGTGAGGGAGATGCCAGCATTCTCGCACTCCTGCAGAGCCACGTCGCAAGCCTCGGCTGCGATGCGCCACTTCTCGGCATCGTAGGTCTGAGGGAAGAGCAGCTCACCCTTCTTGTTCTTGAAATTGACATACGCACTGTTGCCGTTATAGAAGGGAGAAGCCTCGTAGACGAGTACCTTGGCCTTGAGGGCGAGGGCGGACTCGCGGCAGAAATAGGCGGAGTGACTGGCGGACTTCTGCGACTTGGACAGCAAACCGTCCTCCAGAGCCTCGTCAATGAGACCGACGATGGCGTCGAAACACTCCTCGATGGGACGACGCGACGACTTCATGCTCTCCAGGTCGGCGGTCACATCCACATTCTTCGGGACGAGGATGATGGGGCCGTAGCGGCGCAGCATCTCGAAGTACATGAATGCCTTGAGGGCTTTCACCTCGGCCATCCACTGTTTCTTCTCGAGGTCTTCCATATTATAGGTGTTAGGCGTATACTCCAGGAAGATGTTGCAATAGCGGAGGCCAGCGAAATATTTGTTGAGCTCCCAGATGTCGCCGTAGGGGGACTGCACGTTCTGCACACCATCGCCGATGTTGAGGGCGTCGAGCGTATAGCGGACGTAGGTGCGCGCATACTGTGAGGCCACCAGCTCGTCGCCGGCCGTCAGTCCTATGTTGCCTTGCGGTGTCGCCTGCCCCATGATGTAGGCGTAGCAGTCGGCTTCCCACTCTTCGACATTGGAGCGCTGTTCAAACACAGACTCGATGGTGGTGATGTCTTCCTCGGGGACGACATCGAGGGCGCTGTCGCAGGATGCGAACGTCATCACCGCCGCACCTATTGTGAAATATGTCTTTATCTTGTTCATACGAATGTCTTATTTAGAATGCAAAATTGAAACCCAATGAATAACTCTTCTGGATAGGATAGTTGAATCCGCTCGAACCAAGCTCCACATCCCACAACTTGAAGTTGCTAATGATGAACGGGTTGGTAGCACGCACATAGAACTTGAGGTTCTGCATGCCATACTTGCGCAGGAATTTCTGCGGCAGGTTGTAGGCCAACTCGAGAGAGGTGCAGCGCAAGAACTTACATTCGCGCATAAAATAGGTCGAGTAGATGGTCTCCGACTGGTTGAGGTCGCGGTTCTCCTCGTTGTTGTGATAGACAATGTTGTTGAGGGAGAGACGAGGCCAGAAGGCATGGGGGTTCATGTTGTCCGTCGACCAGTGGTCGTCGGCAATGGCCTTCAGCATGGCACGGTTGCCATAGAATGGAGAAATTTCCTGCGGATCGATGAAGAAGGTACGGTTGCCGGAGCCTTGGAACGCGAAGTTGAACTCCACACCCTTGTAGCTGACGGAGCCATTGAAGCCATAGATAATCTGCGGTGTTGTGGGGTGACCGATGTGCACGGCATCGTTGATGTCGATGACGCCATCGTTGTTCACATCGCGGTAGCGGATGTCACCAGGCTGCACGTCGCCGCTCTGTTTCGGAGCGTTGTCAATCTCCGCCTGGTCCACGAAGAGGCCCTCGGCGATGTAACCTATCTGTTGCGAGAGGTCGTGACCGACTTTCTTTTGGTACGACGGTTTGTCGCTCGCCTCCTCTAACTCCAGGTACTTCGCACGGCTATAGGTGAACGTGGCATTGAGGATGACCCAAAAGTCGGAGCTGAAGGCGTGCTGAATCTTTCCGGAGAAGTCCAGACCACGGGAGCGGGCCTTGCCCACATTGGCCAACTGATAGTAGGAAATACCCACGTTGGCAGGTATCACGCGACGATAGTCGAGGATGTTGTGGCGGATTTCCTGATACACATCCAACTGGATGTCAATCAGTCCTTTCAGCAACTTGGTCTCCAGGCCGAAGTTGGTCTGCTCGGCAATCTCCCACTGGATGCTCTCGTCGCCATAGGACCGGATGACGTAGCCATTGGTGGAAAGGTTGGAACCCGGACGAGGATCGTTGCCGCCCGTCTGAACAATTGTAGGAACGTAGACAAAGCGGGGCGTGTCGATGACACCGTCGTTGCCGACCTTACCCCACGTGGCACGCACTTTCATGAAGGGAACGACGTTGGACAGCGGTTCCCAGAACTTCTCGTTGGAGAGGACGTAGGCACCACCCAAGGCGGGGAAGAAACCGAAACGGTTCTTCTTGGCGAAGCGCTCGGAGCCGTTGTAGCCGAAACTACCTTCAATGAAGTAGCGGTCCTTGAAACCGTAGGTTCCACGCATGGAGAGACCCAGGTTGCGACGCTCAAAACTGTCGAGCACATCATAAGCCTCGGTGGTAGTGGTCTGCTGTGAGTTAGCCACCAAGGTTAAAGAGGTCTGATGGTCGTCCCAGGCAGCGGTGTGGAAGGCACGCAACTCACAGGAGAGCTGCGTCTTTGCCTGACTGGTCTTGTTGTCGTTGTCCAAAGACAAGGTGCGATTCGCATCGTCGGGATTCTCGGCATTCAGCTCGTGCTTTCCGGTCACCTGGTCGTAGCTCTTCAGCGAATAGGCGAACGGAGTTATGGTGTAAGGTGTGGAATAGTAGCCCGTCTTCACCAACGAAACGGCGGCACGCACTTCCAGCCCCTTGAGCAACTTGGAGAGGTTGTGGATGTACTCCACACGGTTCTGTGTAGAGTAGCGGTCGCGCTCCAGGTAGCCCGAATGGAGTTTGGCATAGGGGTTGGAGTTGGCATTGCCGTCGCCAACGTTGCAACCGAAGCGGATGTGGGGCCAGTTGTAGGTGTCGTCGGCCGGATAGGTCGGTGCGTAGTCCACAGGCGAGGCGTTGAATGCCAAGGCGTATGCCTGAGAGACACTCTGCAGAGGGCCATGGTACTTGTCCCAGTTCGTGGAGCTGGTAAGCAACAGGCGAATACCAGGCTTCAGGTCGATAGTCAGGTTGGAGCGGAACGACAGCGTATTGTTGTTGATGTTCACGTCGAACTGGTTGAGCCGGTCGGTCTTCAGCATACCCATATCCTTATTATAGTTGAGCGACACGTAGTACTGCATAATCTTCGATCCACCGCGGATGTTCAGTCCGGCATGGTGGTTCACATTGTAGTTCTTGAAGAGGATGTCGTACCAGTCGTTGCCGGGATAGGCCCACGATGGGAAGCGAGAGTCGCCGGTGAGCGAGATGCGTTCCTGCGAATATTTCGGTGTGGCCGTGGGGTTGCGCTCTATCATAGCCTGATTGTAGTACTTCATGTAATCCACAGGGTCCACCACGTCAATCTGCTGAGTAGGCATGGAGAAGATGCACTCATAGCGGGCTGAGGTGTAGACGGTTCCCTCCTCACCTTTCTTGGTGGTGACGAGGATGACGCCGTTGGCACCACGCGCACCATACATGGCCGTGGCCGAGGCATCCTTCATCACGTTGAAGGACTCGATGTCCTCAACCACCAAGCGGGAGAGCTCGAGCTTGGACGACTCCACACCGTCGATGAGAATCAACGGGTCGGTGTTGGCTCCGCTTTGGAAGGAGGTGATACCACGGATATAGAATTTTGTATTCATCTCGTCCTCGGTGAGTGCACCAGGCAGACCACCCGTCTGCCAAGCCACCATACCAGGGATCTTACCTGCGAAGGATGTGGTGAGGTCGGAGCTGGAAGTTTTCAAATCTCCCGGCTTCACCGTTGTGATGGAAGAAACCACGCTTTCCTTCTTCTGGCTACCGAAGGCGACCACCTGCACCTCTTTCAGTTGTTGGGCATTGGGACGGAGGTCTACATTGAGCACCTTTTTACCTTTGACCGCCGCTATCTCCTCTTTGTATCCGAGGAATGTGAAGCGAAGCACATCGGTCCTTTTCACCTTAATGGAGTATTTACCGTCTATGTCCGTGGCAGTACCGTTGCGGGTACCCTGGACAACCACGTTGACACCGGGGAGTTCAACGCCGTTTTCATCCACGACCTTACCTGTCAAGGTGTAGACATCATCTGTCTGCTGCTGCAGCTCCGTCCGCAGGTTGGGAGCGCTCATGGCACCCGCCCCGAACAATGCGTTTGCAACCAGCATGAGTGAAAACACAATTTCTTTTCTCATAATCTTGATCTTTTTGTATCGTCTTTGTTCTCTTAATCATCAGCAAAAATACTAAGACACATACATAGAAATCAAGAAAATAAGGTACGTGCGTGCGCAAAATCACGATTTTGCGCACATTTTATTCCACATTGGCGGTTATATTGGCAGCAGACGTACCGCTTGCGACACGCTCCCTTGCTATCCTCTGATATTCGGATGGCAGCAAGCCCGTGAACTTCTTGAAGGCGCTGATGAACGAGTTGCGCGACTTGAAGCCTACGCTGTTGCCCAGACCTTCGATGGTGAGGTTGTCCACGGCCTTCACGTCGCTCATCCGCCGGCAGGCCTCCTTGATGCGATACTCGTTGATGAAGGCATTGAAGTTGGAGCCGTAGACCTCGTTGACCACCTGCGACACCTGCTTGCTCTTCATGCCCACCAGCTCGGACAGTCGGTCGATGGTAAACTCCGAGGAGAACAGCTCGTCGGTGTTCTCCACCGAACTGCGTATACGGGCCATCATCTCCTCCTTCGTGTTATCGTCCAGCGAACTGTTCTTGTACTTCTGGCGACTCTCCTCGTCGCGACGCAACATCTCCTGGTTCTTCTCGTAGAGCATCTCGTTGTTCTCGCGCAGACGTTTGTTCTTGCGACGGACCACCACCAAGGCCACCGCCACCACAAAGGCTATGCAGCATACGAAGAACAGGAGCGCCATCCACTGATGGTGCAGACGCTCCATCGCCGCCAGATGATCCTCCACAGATTTCATCTCGGACAAGAAGCTCATCTCCTTCACCGAGGTCAACTGCCGATAGTTGAGCAAAGAGTCTTTCAGCGTCAGGTTCTTATACTTATACTCCATGCTCTTCTCCTCATCGCCAAGTTCGGAATAGTAGTTCGCCAAGTGGAAGTAGCCTAGCAACATGCCGTCCTTGATGTTCATCCGCTCGCTGGTCTGTGCCACCAGACTGGCGCACTCCACCGCCTCGTGGTAGCGATGCATCTTGCCGTATATCTGTCCACGGTCGGTGTATCCGAACAGTCGGTAGCGGGTAAACTCCATGCCCGCGGGGATGAGGTCGATGAACTGTTGGTTGATGGCAAGGGCCTTCTCATAATCGCCCTGCACCTTGGCTGTGGAATAGCGGAACACCAACTCGGCGCAATGGCAATAGAATGAGTTGGCGGAATCCTTCACCACCGACTTCATGGTCTCATACTCCTTACCGATGTCCAGCAAGTTGGTCTGGCCGGAACAGAGTGTCACCAGGTTGATGAAGGCATTGATGGCGTTAATCTGACTGTTCTCGACCTTCGACGCACTGATGGCCATGCGGTAGTAGCGGGCAGCGTCGCTCTTCAGGCTGTCATCGTCCGCCTGGTCGGCTATGGTTTCGTACATGGCTCCGTACATCATGTAGACGGTGGACATGTCGCTACCCAACTTCTCGCAAATCTTCTGATACTCCACGATGCACTCCTTGGACTTGGCATAGTCGAAATAGTGGAAGAAGTAGGCATACCACTTGCCATGCCAAGCTTTGGCCACGTAGTCAAGCTCTTCGTTGGTCGTGGGATACTTATACTTATTGATGAGCGCCGTGTAGCAGACAATGGCACTGTCCGGCTCGTTGCACCGACGCACAAGGCTATCCCCCATAGTCAGCAACCGTCGGGGAGAATATTGACTTACTATATTATAATAGGTATGCACATCTGCTGTCGAAGCGGACTTTTGTCCATATACAACAGCAGGAAGCCACCACAAGAGGACAAACAGATATCTCATAATACTCCTATATTAAAACACATCTGCAGAGTCTGCCCAAAAACCTTCTCTCTCTGCAATACGTTACAATGCCCTTCACTACACGCACTTACGGACGCTGCACGCAACCCGCAAGACTGACATACCGTCCCCACACATGGTCGGGACAAGCGGCCTCACGAAAGACTTGGCTAAAGTAGACATAAAAACCGAAACGCACGAAACATTCGGGCACAAAAAAAGAGTTAGGTGGAATATTCACTTAACTCTTCGTAGTTGCGGAGGCTCGACTCGAACGAACGACCTTTGGGTTATGAGCCCAACGAGCTACCAACTGCTCCACTCCGCGATGTTATCGTTTTCGGCTGCAAAGGTAGACATGTTTTTTCAATGCTCCAAATATTTCGGTATCTTTTTTACACCAAACATGCACGCATGGATGTAAAATACTGTAAAACAACCTATCATTAACGACCGCCATAGCTAACAAATTCAAATCATTTGTCATTTACTTGTTGGTTATTCATAAATGTAGTACCTTCGCATATCATTTAATGCATCTGTGCAATCTAGGATATGGCAATCTCAAAGACAAGAAATCAATTGGTTGATGTGGCACGACAGCTGTTTGCCAAGAACGGTGTGGAGTATACAACCATGAACGATATTGCCGTGGCATCGAAGAAAGGACGGAGAACCCTCTACACCTACTTCAAGAGCAAAGAGGAAATCTATCTGGCAGTGATCGAGACGGAACTGGAGACCCTGTCGGAGGAGATGAACAAGGTGGCAATGAAGGACATCTCGCCCGACGAGAAAATCATTGAGCTCATCTACACCCGGCTGGAGGCCATCAAGGAGACGGTCTACCGCAACGGCACACTGAAGGCTGAGTTCTTCCGCGACATATGGGCCGTGGAGGCCTGCCGCAAGCGGTTCGACCAGAACGAGATAAAGCTCTTCAAGGAGGTGCTGACCGAGGGAATAGAAAAGAATGTGTTCGACATCGACAACGTGAGCATCACCGCGGAGATTGTGCACTATTCCATCAAGGGAATAGAGACGCCCTTCATCAAGGGACTGATAGGACGCGGACTGTCACTGGAAGAGAGCCGCACCTACGTGGTGAAGCTGGTGCTGGGTGCATTGGGAAACAAGAATCTTAATAAGCTAAAATAGTAAACAGTTATGGGATTATTAACAAACAAAACAGCTATCATCACCGGTGCGGCTAGAGGCATCGGTAAGGCAATCGCTCTGAAATTCGCTTCCGAGGGAGCCAACATCGCATTCACCGACCTGGTGATAGACGAGAACGGACAGAACACCGAGAAAGAGATTGCCGCATACGGAGTGAAAGTTAAAGGATATGCGTCCAACGCAGCAAACTTCGAGGATACAGAGAAGGTGGTGAACCAGATCAAAGAGGATTTCGGCAGCATCGACATTCTGGTGAACAACGCCGGCATCACAAAGGACGGCCTGATGATGCGTATGAGCGAGAGCCAGTGGGACGCAGTGATCGCAGTGAACCTGAAGTCAGCGTTCAACTTCATCCACGCCTGCACACCTATCATGATGCGTCAGAAAAACGGTAGCATCATCAACATGGCTTCCGTAGTAGGTGTTCACGGCAACGCCGGACAGTGCAACTACGCCGCTTCGAAGGCTGGTCTGATTGCCTTGGCTAAGTCCATCGCCCAGGAGATGGGTTCACGCGGCATCCGCGCCAACGCCATCGCTCCGGGATTCATCATCACCGACATGACAGCGAAGCTGAGCGACGAGGTGAAGGCAGAGTGGTGCAAGAAGATTCCTTTGCGCCGCGGTGGCACGCCGGAGGATGTAGCCAACATCGCCACATTCCTGGCTTCGGACATGTCATCGTACGTATCGGGTCAGGTAATCCAGGTCGATGGTGGTATGAACATGTAATATCGTCACAACTCTTTATAACGAATGCAGCTTTGTCGCCTCGGCGCATAAGGCTGCATTCTATTTATCCACATACTGAAGTACTGAGCATGCAAGTCATCTACGAAGACAACCACCTCATCGTGGTCAACAAAACGGCATCCGAGATTGTCCAGGGGGACAAGACGGGCGACACTCCCCTATCCGAACAGGTGAAGGCGTATCTAAAAGAGAAATACAACAAGCCGGGCAATGTGTTCGTGGGGGTGACACACCGGCTGGACCGCCCCGTGAGCGGGCTGGTGGTGTTCGCCAAGACCAGCAAGGCGCTGGGGCGGATGAACGAGATGTTCAAGAACCACGAGGTGAAGAAGACCTACTGGGCCATCGTGAAGGAGCGCCCCGCGCAGGAAGAGGGGCGGCTGGTCCACTACATGACGCGCAACGAGAAACAGAACAAATCGTACGCCTACGACAAGGAGGTGAAGGACAGCAAGCAGGCCATCCTCAGCTACCGGGTCATCAACCGATCGGACAACTACTACTTGCTGGAGGTGCAGCTGGAGACGGGCCGCCACCATCAGATCCGTTGCCAACTGGCCAAGATAGGTTGCCCCATCAAGGGAGACCTGAAGTATGGTTCCCCACGCTCCAATCCCGACGGCAGCATCTGCCTACACGCACGACGGATAGAGTTCATCCATCCGGTTTCGAAAGAGCTTATTCAGTTGGAAGCGCCCGTGCCCGAAGGCAACCTATGGGCCGCTTTCGCAAAGTGAAGACAACGGACTCGATTCTGTAAAAATCTAACAGAAAAGTGCGTTTGACAATTGTCAAACAGGTGTATGGCAATTGTCATCCACGTGTACGGCAATTGCCAAACACGTGTACGGCA
>CAYZVH010000024.1:16727-26223 GCA_964481755.1 uncultured Bacteroides sp.
CACGTGTACGGCAATTGCCAAACACGTGTACGGCAGTTGTCAACCGATGGTCGAGACGGGATTCTGCAACGTTCACATGCTGATTATTACACGGTTTCATGTACTCCGACAAGGATATGTCACCGCAGGAGAAACGGGAGCTCCAGGTGATTATTCGCTAAAGACACCGGGAACCCGCTCGTTGATATAGCTTTCTATGGCCGCCACGTCATCGGGGTGAAACCAGCGAATGTCCGTGTCGCGCTTGAACCAAGTGATTTGTTTGCGGGAGTAGATGCGTGAGTTCTGACGGATTTTGTCGAGGGCAAAGGGTAGCATCCACGTGCCGTCGAAATAGTTGAAGAGTTCCTTGTAGCCCACGGTATTGAGGGAGTTGAGGTGGCGCAACGGCAGCACACGTCGGGCCTCTTCCTCCAGACCCTGCTCCATCATCAGGTCCACCCGGCGGTTGATGCGGGCGTAGAGTTCCTCGCGGTCGCGCGTGAGACCTATCTTCACGATATCGAAAGGCCTCTCCTTCACGGAGTTGGTGCGGTAGGAGGTGTAGGTGCGACCAGTCATGTAGCAGATTTCCAGCGCATGAATCACGCGCTTAGGGTTTTTCAGGTCCACTATCTTATAGTATTCCGGGTCGGCCAACCGCAGCTCGCCACAGAGGGCTTCGAGGCCTTCCTTCTCATAATGTTCGAGCATGTAGCGACGGGTCTCGTCGTCCACAGTGGGGATGTCGTCGATGCCCTTGCAGACGGCATCGATGTACATCATGGAGCCTCCCGTCATGAGCAGCACGTCGTGGGTGGTGAAGAGTTCGTCGCACAGGCGGACGGCTTCGGCCTCGTAGCGGGCGGCGCTGTAGTAGTCCGTCAGCGCGAGCGTGCCCACAAAGTAGTGGTGCACCTGTTGCAGTTGCTCGGGCGTGGGGGCGGCGGTGCCTATGGGAATGTCCCTATAGATCTGGCGCGAGTCTGCCGAGATGATGGGCGAGCCCAGCCGTTGGGCCAACGAGATGCAAAGGTCGGTCTTGCCCACACCGGTGGGACCAAGTATCACGAGAAGAGTCTTCATTCGAAATGTAGGAGATGAAAAACGGGATAAAAGCGGACTTCTCCAGAGGAAGAACGTACGCTCTTATCCCGATATTGCTACTATGCGTATGGTCTTTTAATAATCGCCACCGTCGTCGGACGGGATGTCGGCACCACCCATATCGAATCCTTCGGGGTCAAGCTCATCGAGGTCGAAGTCCTGGTCGCCATAGAAGTCGTCGTCCAGCACGAGTGAGTTGGTGGATTTCGCCACCTCCTCGAAGTTCACCGTCTGCTTGGGGGCCTTGCCTTCGCTGCGTGAGCAAACGGCTTTCTTCAGGCTCTGGCGCGGAAGGATTTCGGAGAGTTCGATGAAGAAGACACGGTCCGTCAGCGGGTCGAAGACGTAGAGCAGACGCTGCTTCTCGTCCTCGATGAGCTCGCTCAGGTGAGTGTCCTTCATCAACCAAGTGTCCTCGTCGGAACCGGTGCCCATATCCTCCAGGGTGATTTCCTCTTTCTTCTCCCAATCGTCGTCGCAGATGAAGAAGGAGGTCATCTGGTCGTCCTTGTAGTTGACGGCCTTGAGGATGGCCTTGTGAAAGTCAAAGAATGTTGCTTCCGAATCAATTTTTATCTCCCGTATGAAGTTGTCGACTTCGTCCGAGATAATCGTGAATCTGTAAACCATAGTTGTACGTATTAACGGATTATGCCTCGTTGTGACGACTGGATGAAGTCTACGATGTAGTCGATTTCCTTGCTTGCGGGGACATCGGCTTTCACCTTCTCCAGCGCGTCGCTCACATTGAGTCCACTTTGATAAATGATGCGGTATGCGTTGTGGATGTTCTCTATCAGTTCATTGGAGAATCCCCTACGGCGCAGGCCAACGATATTGATGCCGGCGTAGGTGATAGGCTCGCGTCCGGCGATGATGAAGGGAGGGATATCCTTGCTGAAGCGGGAACCGCCCTGAACCATTGTGTAACCGCCCACACGGCAGAACTGGTGCATCAGCACCGAAGCGCTGAGGATGGCGTTGTCGTCGATGACGATCTCGCCGGCCATCTTGGTGGAGTTGCCGATGATGCATCCGTTACCGATGGTGGCGTCGTGAGCCACGTGCACACCCTCCATCAGCAGGTTGTTGCTGCCGACCACGGTCTTGCCCTTGGCTGCCGTACCACGGTTGATGGTCACGTTCTCGCGGATGGAGTTGTTGTCGCCCACCTCGGCCGTAGTCTCCTCGCCCCGGAACTTCAGGTCCTGGGGGATAGCGCCAATCACCGCACCGGGGAAGATGCGGTTGCCGTTGCCGATGCGCGCTCCGTAGAGGATATTCGCATGGGGCATGATGACGTTGTTGTCGCCGATTACTACGTTCTTGTCGATGAAGACGAAGGGGCCGATCTCCACATTGTTGCCAATCTGAGCCTCGGGATCAATATATGCTAAAGGACTGATCATACTTAATTGTTTTGTTGATTATTTGTTTTTCACTATCTGTGCCATGAACTCTGCCTCGCAGACAATCTTCTCGCCTACGAACACGTAGCCTTTCATCGAGGAGATGCCGCGGCGTATGGGGGCCAGCAACTCTACGCGGAAGAGCAGTGTGTCGCCCGGCACCACTTTCTGGCGGAACTTCACACCGTCTATCTTCATGAAGTAGGTTGAGTAGCGCTCAGGCTCGTCCACGGAGTTGAGCACCAGCAGACCACCGGTCTGTGCCATGGCCTCCACTTGCAGCACGCCCGGCATGACGGGTTCCTGCGGGAAGTGTCCCTGGAAGAAGGGTTCGTTGGCGGTGACGTTCTTCACACCCACAATGTAGTTGGCGCCGATGGCGATCACCTTGTCCACCAACTGGAACGGATAACGGTGCGGAAGGAGCTCGCGGATGCGGTTCACGTCCATCACCGGAGCCTCGCTGCAGTCGTAGATCGGAGCTTGTATCTCGTGTTGCTTGATTTCGCGGCGCAACAGGCGGGCGAACTTGTTGTTCACCGTGTGGCCCGGACGGGTGGCGATGATGCGGCCCTTGATAGGACGGCCCACCAAGGCCAAGTCGCCGATGATGTCGAGCAGTTTGTGGCGGGCAGGCTCGTTAGGCCACACCAGCGGTTTGTTATTGAGGTAGCCGAGCTTCGTGGCGTCGCGGTGCTCCACCTTCATCACGTCGGCCAATTTGTCGAAGTTCTCCTGCGACATCTGGCGCTCGTAGATGACCACGGCATTGTCCAGGTCACCACCCTTGATGAGACCAGCGCCCAACAGCGGTTCGATCTCGCGTACGAAGACGAACGTACGGCTGGAGGCAATCTCCGTGGGGAAGTTAGCCATGTCGTCGAGTGTAGCGAACTGATTCGACAGGATGGACGATTCGTAGGACACGAGCACGTTCACACTGAAGTTCTCATCGGGTAGCACAATGATGGAGGAGCCTGTGGCCTCGTCCTTATACTCAATTTTCTTCTTGATGATGTAGAAGTCCTTCACGGCGTTCTGCTCCTCGATGCCTACGCGTTGGATGTTGTCCACATAGTATTTGGCGCTTCCGTCGAGGATAGGGAACTCCGGTCCATTCACCTGTATCAAGCAGTTGTCGATGCCGGCTGAGTAGAGGGCTGCCAACGCATGTTCCACGGTGCTCACCTTCACGTCGCCCTTCGACAGGACGGTGCCGCGTGTGGTTTCGGTTACATTCTCGGCGATAGCATCGATGACGGGCTGGCCGTCGAGGTCGATACGCTGTATCTTGTAGCCATGATTGTCCGGTGCCGGATTGAATGTTACTGTCAGGCTAAGGCCTGTATGCAATCCTTTTCCACAGAGGGAAAAACTACCTTTAAGCGTTTTCTGTTTCAACATGGTTATTTAGTTTTGTTTATTTATTTGTTCTTTCAATGCCTGCACCTCTTTCTGCAGTTTGTCCAGTTCGAGGTACATGTCGGGCAACTTCTTATATACGGCGGAGCTCTTGAAGAACTGGCGCGCGTCTATGGCGGGGCTACCCATGATGGTGATGTTCTCGCCCTTCACGGTGGAGGGGATGCCCGACTGGGCGCCCACGTTCACATGGTTGCCCACGCGGATGTGGCCGGCTATGCCCACCTGGCCGCCGAACATACACCACTCGCCGACTTTCGTGGATCCGGCGATGCCTACCTGCGAAGCCATCACGGTGTTGCTGCCTACCTCCACGTTGTGGGCTATCTGGATGAGGTTATCCAACTTCACGCCCTTGTGGATGACTGTGGCACCCATGGTGGAGCGGTCCACACAGGTGTTGGCACCTATCTCCACATCGTCCTCCACCATCACGATTCCAATTTGGGGAATCTTCTCGTAGCCTTGCGGCGTGGGGGCGAAACCGAAGCCGTCGGCACCTATCACGCAGCCGGCGTGCAGGATGCAGCGGTTACCGATCTTACAATCGTGATAGACGGTGACATTCGGGTAGAGGATGCAGCCATTGCCTACCGTGGCGTGTTCGCAGACGGTGGCGTGCGGATGGATGGCGGTGTTGTCGCCAATCACTGCGCCGTCGCCGATGTAGGCGAAGGGAGCGATGTAGACGTCCTTACCGATTTTGGCGGTCGGGGCTATGTAGGCCAGACTGTCGATGCCCGTCTTCTTGGGTTTGCTCATCTCGTAGAGTGTGAGCAACTTGGCCACGCTCTCGTAGGCATTGTCCACCTTGATGAGCGTTGCCTTCACTTCCGACTCGGGTTGGAAGTCCTTGTTCACCAGCACGATGCTCGACTGGGTGCTATAGATGTAGTGTGTATACTTGGGGTTGGACAGAAAAGAGATGGCCCCGGGGACGCCCTCTTCTATCTTAGCGAAGGTGTGTACCGTTGCATTCTCGTCGCCTACAACAGTGCCTTGTATGAACTCCGCGATTTGTTTTGCTGAAAACTCCATAATCGTGTACTTTACTTAATTCTGAAATTGCAACCGGAAAGCCTTGCGTACGCGCCGTGCGACGCGACCAAAGGGATTCCAATTATGATGCAAATTACGTGATTTTATTTTAGATAACAGACATATCGACGGGATTATTTCAGTCGAATGTCATAACCGAGGGGCGCAGATGTAATATTTGCGAACTTTTTTGGACAATACCGAGATGTTGAACATGTCCGATGCCTCGGCGATGTCCTTCGTCGTGCCGTCGCGGTAGAGTATCTCGATGCCCTCGTCCTCCTTGCTGTACATGTCCTTGCCGATGCAGGAGACGGACACGAAATAGTGCGCCTCTTCGGGGCTGATGTGCAGTTTGTCGATGAGCCGTTGCTGTATCTCGCTGATGTGTTCGTCCGTGGGCGGCGTGGTGGTGACTTCCACTTTGAACAGGTGGCGGTTGACCAATCCCTCGCAGAGGAGCGAGAGGACGCGGTCGGGGTGGTGGCTCCACACCTTCAGGGCGGTCCAGATGTCGTTGTCGTCCAGCTCAGTATAGCGTTGCAGGCAGAGGGGATTGGTGCGGAACTCCTGCTCGTCGATGTCGCCATAGAGGAAGAACCGCAGGGCGGGCGAGGCGAAGAGTTCCTCTCCCCTACTAGCCAGTTCCTTTGCCCGGAGCAGCGCGCTGATGAGCATCTTCTCGGCAGCAACGGCGGTCTTGTGCAAGTAGACCTGCCAATACATCAGCCGGCGACTCATCAAGAAGTTCTCTATGGAGTAGATGCCCTTCGACTCCACCACCAGGTGGTCGTCCATCACGTTGAGCATCTTGATGATGCGGGCGGACCCTATGTGGCCTTCGGTGACTCCGGTAAAGAAACTGTCGCGCTTCAGATAGTCGAGCCGGTCCATGTCGAGCTGGCTGCTGATGAGTTGGTGGAGGAACTTCTTCGGATAGAGGTCCTTGAAGATTTGCAGGGCCAGGTTGAGTTGGCCATTGTTCTCGGCGTTGATCTGTTCAATCAGCATCAGCGAGATGTCCTCGTGCGAGACGCCCTTCACCAGAGTATTCTCCAGCACGTGGGAGAAGGGCCCGTGCCCCACATCGTGGAGCAAGATGCCTATCTGCACGGCCTCGGCCTCGCTGTCGAAGATGAAGTTGCCCTTGGCCATGAGTTGCATGATGGCCTCGCTGGTGAGGAAGAAAGCGCCCAACGAGTGTTGGAAGCGGGTGTGTTGCGCGCCGGGATAGACAAACGACGAGAGGCCCAGTTGTTTGATGCGCGTCAGCCGCTGCATCAGAGGATGCTGCACGATGTCGTACAGCAATCCTCCGGGTATGCGGATGAAGCCGAACACGGGGTCGTTGATAATCTTCTCGCCACTCATAGCCGGTCGCTTTTATGTTTTTTTACAGGATAGCCTTCAGCTGCTCAGCCATCTGTTGCTGCACCTTGTGTGCCTCCTGGGCTGACACCTGGGCGAACTGCTCGGTGTGGTCGGCATAGATGATGGCGCGGCTGGAGTTGACTATCAGTCCGCACATGGCATTCATGCCGTAGCGGCACACCTCCTCGAGCGAACCGCCCTGGGCACCGATGCCGGGCACCAGCAGGAAGTGGTCGGGAGCGACCTTACGGATGTCGGCGAACATGCTGCCTTGCGTGGCACCCACCACGTACATCATATTGTCCACATTGCCCCACTCCTGCGAACGGCGCAGCACTCTCTCGAAGAGGCGCTCGCCCTCGGCATCGGCGGTCAGCTGGAAGTCGTGCGAGCCCTTGTTGCTGGTGAGTGCCAACAGGATGACCCACTTCTCCGGGTAGGTGAGGAACGGTGTCACACTGTCCTCGCCCATGTAAGGAGCCACGGTCAGCGCGTCGAGGTTCATCTCCTCGAAGAAGGTGCGGGCATACATGGCCGACGTGTTGCCGATGTCGCCACGTTTGGCGTCGGCAATGATGAACTGGTCGGGGTAGTTGGCCTTGATGTATTCGATAGTCTTCTCGAAAGCCATCCATCCCTTCACGCCCATGCTCTCGTAGAAAGCCAGGTTGGGTTTGTAGGCGATGCAGTAAGGTGCGGTAGCGTCCACGATGGCTTTGTTGAAAGCGAATATGGGGTCTTCCTCGCCGAGCAGGTGAGCCGGTATCTTCTTGATGTCGGTGTCCAGTCCCACGCAGAGGAACGATTGTTTCTTCTTTATGTTCTCAAAAAGTTGTTGTCTGTTCATATCTGATGTTCTTTTATGCTAAGGATTCGGTTACAGTTCGCTCTCTTTCAACCGCTCGGCGTTCTCGGCCACTATGAGGTGGTCGATGCAGTCCTGGATGTTTCCGTCCATGAAGGCGGCCAAGTTGTAGATGGTATAGTTGATGCGATGGTCGGTAATGCGTCCTTGCGGATAGTTATAGGTACGTATTTTCGCGGAGCGGTCGCCCGTGGAGACCATGGTCTTGCGTCGGCTGGCGATGTCGTCCACGTACTTCTGGTGTTCCTTGTCGTAGATGAAGGTGCGCAGTCGCGACAAGGCGCGCTCCTTGTTCTTCGGTTGGTCACGCGTCTCGGTACACTCGATGAGGATTTCCTCCACCACGCCGGTGTTGGGGTTCTTCCAGTTGTAGCGCAAGCGCACGCCGGACTCCACCTTGTTGACGTTCTGTCCACCGGCACCGCCCGACCGGAATGTGTCCCACTTAATCTCGCCCTCGTTGATCTCCACGTCGAAGGGTTCGGCTTCGGGGAGCACGGCAACGGATGCTGCCGAGGTGTGCACACGTCCCTGGGTCTCGGTGGCCGGCACACGCTGCACGCGGTGCACGCCGGACTCATACTTCAGCGTTCCGTAGACCTTGTCGCCGGTCACGCTGCAGACGATTTCCTTGAAACCTCCGGCAGAGCCTTCGTTGGCACTGGATACCTCCAGCTTCCAGCCTTTGCTCTCACAGTATTTGGAGTACATGCGGAACAGGTCGCCGGCAAAGAGGGCTGCCTCGTCGCCACCCGTGCCGCCACGTATCTCGAGCACGGCGTTGCGATCGTCCTCGGGGTCGGCCGGTATCAGCAGGAGTTTGATTTCCTCCTCCAACTCAGGCTGGCGGCGCTGACAGGTGTCCAGTTCCTCGCGCGCCATCTCCTTCAGTCCGGGGTCGGTCTCCTGGGCCAGCATCTCCTTGGCGTCGTTGATGTTGCTCAGCAGCTGCACATACTCCTTGCGTGCCTTCATCAGGTCGTTCAGCTCCTTGTATTCCTTGGTCAGCTTCACGTAGCGCTTCTGGTCGGCAATCACGTTGGGGTCGGTTATCAGGGTCGACACCTCCTCGTAGCGGGCAACCAGGCCCTCCAGCTTTTCTAGTATCGTATTGTTGTCCGCCATCTGTTAGTATCTAAATTCCCCAAACTCCGAACGGATAATCAGTTCTTTCTTGTCGCTCTCCTCGATGCGGCCTATCACCTGTGCGTCGATGTTGAAGCTCTTGCTGATGGCGATCACCTGCTCGGCAAACTCGGGAGCGAGGTAGACCTCGAGTCGATGACCCATGTTGAAGACCTTGTACATCTCTTCCCAGTCTGTGCCGCTCTGTTCCTTGATGGTGCGGAACAGGGGCGGTATGGGGAAGAGGTTGTCCTTCACCACGCGCACATTGTCCACAAAGTGGAGAATCTTCGTCTGTGCACCACCCGAGCAGTGTACCATTCCGTGGATCTGCGGGCGCAGGGCGTCGAGCAGTTTCTTCACCACGGGAGCGTAGGTACGTGTCGGCGAGAGCACCAGCTTGCCGGCATCCAGCGGAGAGCCTTCCACAGTGTCGGTCAACTTCAGCTTGCCGCTGTAGACCAACTCGTCGGGCACGGCCTTGTCGTAACTCTCGGGATATTTCTCGGCCAGGTATTTGGCGAACACGTCGTGACGGGCAGAGGTGAGTCCGTTGCTGCCCATACCACCGTTGTACTCTTTCTCGTAAGTGGCCTGTCCGTACGATGCCAAACCCACAATGACGTCACCCGGACGGATGTTGGCATTGTTGATCACATCGCTGCGTTTCATGCGGCAGGTCACCGTACTGTCCACGATGATGGTACGCACGAGGTCGCCCACGTCGGCTGTCTCGCCACCGGTGGCATACACGCCCACACCCATCTCACGCAGTTCGGCCAGCAATTCGTCCGTACCGTTGATGATGGCTGAGATGACCTCACCCGGCACCAACAGTTTGTTGCGTCCGATGGTGGAAGACACCAAGATGTTGTCCACGGCTCCCACGCAGAGCAGGTCATCGATGTTCATAATCAGTGCGTCCTGAGCGATGCCTTTCCACACACTGAGGTCGCCGGTCTCTTTCCAGTAGAGATAAGCCAGGCTCGACTTCGTGCCGGCACCGTCGGCATGCATAATGTTGCAATATTCGGGGTCGCCTCCCAAGATGTCGGGGATAATCTTGCAGAAGGCTTTCGGATAAATACCTTTGTCGATGTTCTTGATAGCGTTGTGCACATCCTCTTTGGATGCCGACACCCCGCGTTGCATATAGCGTTGATTGCTACTCATATCGTAT
>CAYZVH010000025.1:0-25196 GCA_964481755.1 uncultured Bacteroides sp.
CCCTGTTCTACCTCCCCCACTGGCCGGAAGAAGATGGCCTCGAGCCGGTTTATGCGAACTAGAATAAAAACACTCCCGACAATACGTAATTATTGACAAACTATTGTAAATTTGCAGAGGATAATAAATACAGAGCAACATGGTTACACCAAAGAGAGTTCCCTACGGAGTGTCTGACTTCAGAAGAATCATACTCGAAGACCAGTATTATGTGGACAAGACGATGTATATCCCGTTGTTGGAAGCCCAATCCGACTACCTGATATTCATACGCCCACGCCGGTTTGGCAAGAGCTTGTTCCTAAGCATGCTCGAGTACTACTACGACTGCAACCAGAAAGACAACTTCGAGGCTCTGTTTGGCAATCTGTGGATAGGTAGCCAACCTACCTCGCTGCAAGGGCAGTTCCAGGTGCTGGCTCTCGACTTCTCACAAGTGGGGGGTAACTTTGAGCATCTGGAGGAACGGTTCAATTCATACTGCGGCATCTGCTTAGACGCATTTATCAATTACTATTCAGACCTCTATGAAGAGGAAGTAAAGGAAGGTGTATACGCCACTAACCAATCGTCAGAGAAATTGGCTATCATCCAAAAGGCTGCCAAAGAAAAGAAATACCAACTCTACCTCATTATCGACGAATACGACAACTTCACAAACACCGTGCTCAATGAGCAGGGTGAGGAGGTGTATCACGCCATGACACACGCCAGCGGATTCTACCGCGACTACTTCAAGAAATTCAAAGGTGTGAAAGCCTTGCGCAAAGGCACTACGCTCCACAAGATCATCATCCAGTTCAGCGGTTGGGAAGTGAAGCGAATGGAAGAGGTATAGGACCCCTTTTAGAGAGTATATGGTCATTTTTTCGCTCACATAAAGTATGGTGGAACTTGTCGCAATAATTGAGGCATATTGCCTCTCACCTTTGTTGACGATAACTATAAATATAAGGATATGACACTTCTTGAAAAATACATGTGGGTAGTAAAGACCCTCTATGAGAGTGGCGAAAGGGGACTGTCGCTGAAAGAGCTCAACGTAAAGTGGATGAATGACTCAAAGATCTGCAGCCACGAGCCATTACCACGGCAAACATTTGACCGCTGGAAAGGAAACATCTCGATGGCGCTAGGCATAACCATCGAGTGTCAGAAGAAAGGATACTACCGCTATTACATAGCTAACCCCGAGGAACTGTCGGAGAGAAAATTGGGCCGATGGCTACTCGACACCTATTCAACAGCCAACACATTGGCGCAAAGCACGCAACTGAAAGACCGCATACTGGTGGAGGACGTGCCCTCGAGCCAGAATTTCCTCACCCGCATCATCGAGGCAATGAAGGAGAATGTAGTGCTGACGATGACCCACAAGAGTTTCCAGAGCAACGAGGCATCCACGTTTCCCGTGGAGCCATACTGTCTGAAGATGTTTCAAAAACGCTGGTATCTGTTGGCCCGCAACGTCAACCATGACAAGATGCGCCTCTACGGACTGGACCGCATGGAGGACATACAAGCAACGGACAGTCACTTCACCCTACCGAAAGACTTCAATGCGGAAGAGTGTTTCTCCTCGTTCTTCGGGATAGTGATGGACGAAAGCGTCCCCGTGCAACGCATTGTGCTGCGGGCAATCGAGTCGCATCAACACTACATGCGCTCCCTGCCTCTGCATCCGTCCCAAAAGGAAATCTACAGTTGCGAGGAGTACGCCGACTTCGAGCTGACATTGCGCCCGACGTATGACTTCTGCCTGGAACTGCTCCACGCAGGCAACATGCTGGAGGTGATGGAGCCTCAATCGCTGCGCGACACGATGAAAAGTTGGGTCAAAGAGATGTGGGACATGTACGATGATACCCAAGAATAGCCGCATCGGCAGCGGGTGACACTACACGGGTGTATTAAGCAGTCAGTGTACACTACCTCGAACACGGCCTCACATAGGATAGATGCTAACACTTTGCATGAATATTGGGAATATACATTCGTTTTGATACTTTTCTTTCTTTTTCCTTTCAAAAATGTTTGGTATTCCAAATATTGTATGTACTTTTGCGCAGTTTTTAATACAACTTAGAACGATTAATAAAGGATTCTAATTATGAATGCAGCGAAAGTCTTAGAAGATTTGAGAAGAAGATTTCCCAATGAACCTGAGTATCATCAGGCAGTGGAAGAAGTACTTGGAACTATCGAAGAGGAGTACAACAAGCACCCCGAGTTCGATAAAGTGAATTTGATTGAGCGCCTTTGCATCCCCGATCGCGTGTACCAGTTCCGTGTAACGTGGGTAGACGATAAAGGCAACGTGCAGACCAACATGGGTTACCGTGTGCAGCACAACAACGCCATTGGCCCGTACAAAGGTGGTATCCGTTTCCACGCTTCCGTAAACTTGGGTATCCTCAAGTTCTTGGCTTTTGAGCAGACATTCAAAAACTCACTGACTACACTGCCTATGGGTGGCGGTAAAGGTGGCTCTGACTTCTCTCCGAGAGGCAAGTCCAACGCCGAGGTGATGCGTTTCTGCCAGGCCTTCATGTTGGAGCTTTGGCGTCACATCGGTCCCGAGACCGACGTACCCGCAGGTGACATCGGTGTAGGTGGCCGCGAAGTAGGTTTCATGTTCGGTATGTACAAGAAACTCACACGTGAGTTCACAGGTACATTCACCGGCAAGGGCATCGAGTTCGGTGGTTCACTGATTCGTCCTGAGGCTACAGGTTACGGTAACATCTACTTCCTGCAAGAGATGCTGAAGACCAAGGGTATGGACCTGAAGGGCAAAGTTTGCCTCATCTCTGGTGCAGGTAACGTGGCTCAGTACACAGCTGAGAAGGTTATCGAACTGGGTGGTAAGGTTGTTACAATGTCCGACTCTGACGGTTACATCTACGATCCGGACGGCATCGACCGCGAAAAACTCGACTACATCATGGAGCTGAAGAACCTCTACCGTGGCCGTATCCGCGAATATGCCGAGAAATATGGTTGCAAGTACGTAGCAGGTGCTAAACCTTGGGGTGAGAAGGGCGACATTGCTCTGCCTTCCGCTACTCAGAACGAGATCAACGGCGACCACGCTCGTCAGTTGGTGGCAAACGGCGTAATCGCTGTGTCTGAGGGTGCTAACATGCCTTCTACTCCTGAGGCTATCCGCGTGTTCCAAGAGGCAAAGATTCTCTACGCTCCGGGTAAGGCAGCCAACGCAGGTGGCGTGTCTGTTTCCGGTTTGGAGATGACACAGAACTCCATCAAGTTGGGTTGGTCGTCCGAAGAGGTAGACAACAAGCTGAAGAGCATCATGAAGAACATCCACGCTGCCTGCGTGAAGTACGGAACAGAGCCTGACGGTTATGTGAACTACGTGAAGGGCGCTAACGTGGCCGGATTCATGAAGGTTGCCAAGGCTATGATGGCTCAGGGCATCATGTAATGAGGCTTCAATAGAATGTAGAATCAACTACTTTTACATAGCGAGGCGGTTTGCATCAAGCGAACCGCCTCTTTTTTATGCACTTAGATGAAAAATAAATTCCATTTTTATGGTATAATATCATATTTAAGCTATACCTTTGTGGCCTAATTATTTCCGAACGCGCATAAGTACACTTATATAAACTGATGTGGCCATAGGAATGAATATTGAATATAAACTTAAACAAATAACATATAATGATCTTTTTAGAGAAGATACACACCGATGACGAACGATACACATTTGTGGAATCGCTGCTTACTTCCGCCTTTCCCGAGGCAGAGCGCCGTGACACTAGTGCACAACGTTACATGACCGACAACAATCCAATATTTTATTGCTTTCTGATAAAGACAGAGACTGAACAGTTAGGATTCATCACCGCATGGGATTTCGACCGCTTCTGCTACATAGAGCATTTCGCCATCGACGAACGATTCCGCAACTTAGGGTATGGCAGAGACGCCATACGCACACTGATGCGCATTGTGGGACGTCCGTTCGTCCTCGAGGTGGAACTGCCCGAGAACGAGATTAGCCGCCATCGTATCAGCTTCTACCAGCGCCAAGGGTTCAATTTGTGGGACACGTGCGACTACATACAACCTCCTTACCGCGAAGGCGGTGAAACGTTGCGTATGCACATCATGGCATCCGAAGATCTGGACCCCGATATCTATTTCGACATCGTAAAACGCCGTCTCTACAAAGACGTGTACCAGACCGACGAGTTCGCGACGTTCAGTTAGTCGGCCTCTTCCGTATGGAAGAATCGCTTGCGGTATTCTTTGGGCGACACGCCCACATAATGCTTGAAATACTTGCCAAAGAAGGTCTGACAAGGGAAATTCAGTTGCACGGAAATCTCCTTTATACTGAGATTGGAGGCTTCGAGCAACTGTTTTGCCTCGGTGATGACCATCTGCACAATCCAGTTGGAGGGTTTGATGCCCGACTTCTCCTTGATGATGTTGGAGAAGTAGCGCGGCGTGATGTGCTGCAGGTTGGCGTAGAACGTGACCTCGCGCTCTTTTCTGAAATTCTGAAATAGAGCTATCATGAAGTTCTGCAACACCATATCAGGCTTGGTCTGCGACACAGGCACTGTGGGGCAGTTGCGGAAATAGATGTTCAGCACCTCGTAGAAGAGCATCTGTCCCATGCTTTTCACCACCTCAGCCTCCAATTGCCGACAAGTAGGATTGAGGTTCTGTGATGCCTCCGCCTTCATGCGGTGACTTACCTCCGCCACCAGACGCTTGAGCAGGTCAGTCTGCTCAGCAGGGAGCGACAAGTAGGGATGCTCGCGCATGAACAGTAGGTTCTCTATGCTCAACACCCTGTTGCTCGAGAGGAGCGCATAGTCCGTGTCCGCCTCCACCATCAACCCCGAAGCATCGGGACTGGTATATTCTACATGAAGCAGCATGGACGGGATGTAGATGAACATGTCGCCAGGCTGTATGTCGAACATTCCTTTCTCAATGGAGACCGTCAGTTTACCTCCCGTGCAGAGGAACACGCCACACTTGTCCATCGTGGAGATAAGACGTCTTCCTTCGTTGTGCAGAGGCACGTGACGAGGTACTTCGAGTATTTTGAAGGGAAAGCTATTGTCGGCCATAAACAAGCGATTTAAGAGCGTTATTTGTCGTAGCGAGCCACAAACTCATCGGACACGGAGTTGCCGATATGCTGGCAAGCATCCGCCGAGAAGTCGATACCACAGCGGACAATGTTGTCCCAATCCCTCTCGGTCAGTTCCGCCAAGTCGTCCCGACGAATGCGGTTCTTCAGCAATCCGTATATCACACCGGCATTAAAGTTGTCGCCAGCCCCCACGGTGCTGATGGCCTCGATGGCAGGCACATCGTACGTTTTGGAGAAGTCCTTGGCAAAGAGCGACACCTCCTTGGCTCCGTTAGTGCAGATAAACTGCGGACAGTAGAAGGATATCTTCTCCTTGTAAATCTTCGCAGCGTTCTCACAATTATAGAGGTTGCTGAAGTCGTCGACGGAGCCCCGCACGATGTCGGCATACTCCAGATTCTCGATGATGATAGGCGACAGCTTGATGGCATCGATGCGGTGTGTGGCGCGGAAGTTGATGTCGTAGTAGAGCAAGGCACCATTGTCGCGCGCATACTCCAGAAAGTCGGACACACGGGGGCGCAACACCGGGTTGAGCACAAAGTAGGAGCCATACATCACAATGTCGTTGGTGGATATCTCGGGAAACTCCACATCGAGCCGTTGGCTGGGATAGTCCTTGTAGAAGACATAATCCGCGTCGTTGTGCTCGTCGAGGAAAGCCAACGACAGGGGGGATTTACCTTCGGGGAAGACAGACACATGCTCGGCGTTCACCCCGTTTTTGCGCATAAAGTCGAGGATGCGCTGCCCCACACGGTCGTTGCCCACCTCGCTGATGAAGTCCACGTTCATCCCCATGCGACCCAGGGAGACAATGCCGTTGAAGACAGACCCACCAGGTACGGCAGCCGTAGGCTGTTCGTTCTTGAATATGATGTCGAGTATCGTCTCACCGATACCAATTACTTTTCGTGCCATATAGTTGTTCGATGTTTATGTATCTTGTTAATGTTCCACTTATTATATCATAAACGGACGATGCTCAAGAGAGCAACTTCTTCAGCTCATCGAGTGTGTTGGCCACGCTGATGAACTGCTCAATGGGTCTGCTGGTGAAGTGCAATGCCTCAAACTGGTTCAGCACCACTATCAGTCCATCGTAGAAGCCGTTGATGTTATAGAGTATCACCCGCTTGGAGTGATAGCCGATGGAGTGGGCCGCCACCACATGAAATATCTCGTCCATCGTGCCCACACCGCCAGGCAAGGCTACGAAGATGTCCGACTCGGCAACCATCGTGTCCTTGCGGTCGCTCAAGTTGCAGGCACGGAACGTCACATCCAGCAGTTCGCTCACCCTGCCGTTCTCTTCCAATATCATGGGAACGACACCATATACCCGACCGCCATTCTGTTTTACCTCTTTGGCCAAACACTCCATAAGGCCCTGGTTACTACCACCGTACACGAGCGTCTTGCCGTTCTGGCCAAGCCAGCGGCCGAACTCGCGCGTACGCTCCACGTATACGTGGTCTATATTATTTGAAGCTGAACAAAAAACTCCTATCTTATCCATAGATGCTACTTATATAAATAATAGATGATGCAAAAATACAGAAATAATTGAATTATGAAACCATTCAGTGGACAATTAAGCGGTAGTTTCCACCAACACTGGAAATTGATATTATGGCATCGCCTTTTGGTTCTATCCATAGCAACCACTATCTTTGCAGCTGCAAAACTGAAACAAGAGATGTTATTCAATACTTTCACGCTACCAAACGGACTTCGTATCATACACGCTTCCTCACCTACACAAGTGGTTTACTGCGGTTACGCCATCAATGCGGGCACGCGCGACGAGGCCGACAATGAACAGGGACTTGCACATTTTGTGGAACATCTCATCTTCAAGGGCACCACGAAACGCCGTGCCTGGCACATTCTGAACCGCATGGAACATGTAGGAGGAGACCTGAACGCCTACACCAACAAGGAAGAGACGGTCATCTACGCCACTTCGTTGGCGGAGCATTTCGGCCGGGCACTGGAGCTGATGACGGACATCGTGTTCCACAGTGTCTTCCCCCCTCACGAGATAGAGAAGGAGGTGGAGGTGATTCTCGACGAGATACAAAGCTACGAGGATACACCCTCGGAACTCATATTCGACGATTTTGAGGAGTTAGCCTTCAAAGGTCACCCACTGGGACGCAACATACTGGGTAACCCCGAGACCCTACGCACCTTCGGCACCGAAGACGCGCTGCGATGGGTAGGAAAATACTATCATCCCGACAATATGGTGTTCTTCGTATTCGGCAACATACCCTTCAACACCATCGTGCGTAAGGTGAGAGAGGCCACGGAAGACGTGCCCGCCGTCACCACACTGAAGCCGCAATCCACCCTACCCGACTATGAACCTACGCGCAAACAATTCGACAAGGACACGCATCAGGCGCACGTGATGATAGGCACACGCAGCTATCCGGCGAACGACGAACGGCGTACAGGACTCTATTTGCTCAACAACCTGCTGGGCGGACCAGGAATGAACAGCCGCCTCAATGTATCGCTTCGCGAGCGGAAAGGCTTGGTATATACCGTGGAGAGCAACCTCATCTCCTACACCGACACAGGAACCTTCAGCATATATTTCGGATGCGACCCCGCGGATGTTGACAAGTGTCTCCACCTCGTAAGGAAGGAACTCGACCTATTACGGGAAAAGCCACTGACACCCTCCCAACTGAAGGCCGCACAAAAACAACTTATCGGACAGATAGCCGTGGCATCGGACAACTTCGAGAACATTGCCCTAGAGATGGGAAAAACCTATCTCCACTACGACAAATACGAGAGCCAGGAGGCCGTGTTCCAGCGCATCGAAGCCCTGCGACCCGAACTGCTGCAGCAGATTGCCAACGAGCTGTTTACCGACGAGCAGATGACCACCCTCCTATATCTTCACGCGTAGTTGCAGCTGGATGTCCTGCTTGCAGTTCCCGTCAATCTTCTGTTGCGATGTGCCTATGGACTCCCTATTCGTATAATAGGTCAGTCCGTACTTGGCCATCAGCGTGACGTGCTTGCCCATGTTGAACCGCAACAAGGTGGAGAAGTGCATACCGTGGTAGTAGAACGAAGGGAAGGAGAAGGCATAGAGCAGTCCACGCTCATATTGGTAGAGACGGCTGGCGTAACTGTCCGTGTGGAAGAACGAAGCGGAAAGGCTGCCCTGCAGGAACGACTTCTCCGGCTGAAAGGAGACCACCTCGGAGACCATATACCCTCGGTCGGGCGTCTGTTGGGTGACGAAGTCTATCTGCGTGTAATCCGCGGAAGTGCGTGTGGACAACCATTTCAGCGGTGTATACTGCCACTGAAGCCTTATGCGGTGCTGCACCTCGGGGTCCACTCCCTTTTGTTTGGAATTGGTCAGTGTGAAGTCCTTGGGCTTACTCTTGTAACGATACTTCAGCGTCAGCGTGTGACGGTCATTAGGCGTCCATACGGTCTGACACATGCCATCGAAACACTTCGATGAAGGAATGGAGACCTGGTAGCGAAGATAGGGAAAGCGCACAAAATCCACATAGCCCGATATGCGAAGCTGGTCCAGCGGAGAAGCATCCACACCTATATAATATCCACACTCGTTACGCACATCGCTCTGTTCGGAGAAGGAACTGGCATAGAGCGACTGGTAGTCCTTGGAATAGTATCGCTGAATGAAAGTGAACTTGTAGTCGCGTGTCGGCTTCCACTGCAACACCTGCAAGGTGGCAAAGCCGCCTCCCCTACTCAGAGCCGTCTCGCCAGCAAAAGTGAAGCGAGGGTGAAAATAACTGTAGTCCACACTTCCCGATGTGAATTCACGGCCCTGTGGATAGTATTTCTTATAGGCTTCGCTACTAGGTTTCAACAGCTTGTTGAAACGGTTGTGAACTGCTGTTAACCCAATACGAACACCCCGGTGAATAAAAGTTATATTGCTACCATACAGTGTATTACGGATATTATTCTTCTTGGATATCTCCAAGGGCGTACGATGATAGCCATCGGTTTTCAACGAGGTTATGAACGACTCTGTGGATACTGTGGAATCTTGCTTAAGGGTAGCGTCTTGCTTCCTGCGTGAATAGAACCCGGTGACGGTGAACTTACCGAAGCGGAAAGCGGAAGCCACACCCTGCAGATAGTTGTCCTCGCTGGTGGAGGAATGCTTGCGTATACCCTTGTTGAGTCGGTCTATGGAGGTCAACGCGGCACTCTTTCCTAGGCGGAAGTCCATGTTCATAACCAATCCCTGACCGAAGTTCAAGCGATAGTTGCCCACAACCAACGACTTCAGACAACCGATGTTCTGCAGCATCAGGTAGTAAGAGTAGAAGTCGTACCCCTTGTGGTCGGAGGTGAAAAACCTCTCTCCAGGGTCCTTCTCGGCCACGAACCCAACGGCCAGATGGTCGCTGTAGGTGTATTTGTAACGCACTGAATGATAGTAAGGGTCCCCAGCATATTTCCGGTTCGGATAGCGTTGGAGGATGCTGTCGCTGTAGGACTTATAGCCGTCTCGTTCGTAAAGCGGTATGTCCAAGCGGGTAATGAGTTCGTGCTTGCCATAGCGCCACATGTTTTTCCAGAGCGAACCGCCCTTCTTCTCCTCTTCGTCGCCCACATACACGAAGTGAGTGAGTAGTTGTCGGGTGGTGTAGTCCATCTCCTCAACCAACTGCAGTTCGCCCAAGCTCTTCATAGGGCCGTAGGAATAGAGATAGGCCAAGATGTTCTCTGTCAACTGTGGAGTGAGGAAGGGCAACTGTTCCAACTGATCCTTCGTGATGGTGTTGATGTTGAAAGGGTTGTCGTAAATCTCACAAAGGTCTTCGTACAGATTCCTCCAACCGACGTCTTCACCATCCTCATCGGATAGAATCTGCTCCAATAGAGACTCCCAATCGGGGGTATTATCGCCATGTCCATTCACAGGACAAGCAACTGTCATATAAATAATTAACAGCGTTTTCAACAAACTGTTGAAACAGGGTTTATGCATACGAATCTACAGTTGATATGATACTTGTTATTGCTTATAATCCGCATGGGAGAGACCAAGCGGGAGGGGAGTTATGAACACCCCCTGTTAAAGTTTCATCAATAGACGGGCGAACTCCCAAATGACGATGCCTGCCGTGACAGAGACATTCAGCGAATGTTTGGTGCCGAACTGAGGTATCTCGATACAGCCATTGGAGAGGTTTACCACCTCCTGCTTCACCCCTTTCACCTCGTTGCCCATCACGATAGCGTACTTCTTATCGCCTTCCAACTCCAGTTTGTTGAGCATAGTGCTCCGCTCCACCTGTTCCACCGAATAGACGAAATAGCCGTCTGCCTGCAGGCTGCGGACGGCGTCCATCGTATCCTTGAAGTATCGCCATGCGACCGTGTCCTCGGCTCCCAAGGCAGTCTTGTGTATCTCCGGTTGGGGCGGACAGGCCGTGATGCCGCACAAGTAGATGGCCTCCACCCTGAAGGCGTCTGAACTGCGGAATACTGAGCCCACGTTGTGCAGGCTGCGTACGTCGTCGAGCACCACCACCAAAGGCAGTTTCTCCGCCTCCTTAAACTCTGCCGCACTCATGCGGCCCAGCTCTGTGATCTTAAGCTTTCTCTGTTCCATATATTTCTGTTATCTGAGATTCTGAAATAGGTTATTTACCCAAAACGATGCGTTTTATCTCATTGAGCTTGTTCAACGCCTCTATAGGGGTAAGATTATTCACATCGAGATGGATTATCTCGTCGCGTATCTGGCTCAGCACAGGGTCGTCCAGCTGGAAGAAACTCAGCTGCACACCTTCGCTCCTGCCGGCACTTTCCATCTTCGTTTTGCCACCTATGCCTTGCTGGCGGTTCTCGGTCTCCAGTTGCTTCAGTATCTCGGTGGCACGCTTCACGATGCTCTTAGGCATACCTGCCAGCTTGGCTACATGGATACCGAAGGAGTGTTCGCTGCCACCCCGCTCCAACTTGCGCAGGAAGATGACCTTGTTGTCTATCTCCTTCACCGACACGTTGTAGTTCTTGATGCGAGGGAAGTTCTTCTCCATCTCGTTGAGCTCGTGATAGTGGGTAGCGAACAGCGTGCGCGCCTTGGCTTTCGGATGTTCGTGAAGATATTCCACTATGGCCCAAGCGATGGAGATGCCGTCGTAGGTGGACGTTCCACGGCCCAACTCATCGAAGAGCACTAGGCTGCGGTTGGAGATGTTGTTTAGGATGGAAGCCGACTCGTTCATCTCCACCATGAAGGTGGACTCGCCTACCGAGATGTTGTCGCTGGCTCCCACACGGGTGAATATCTTGTCCACAAGTCCGATGCGGGCGCTCTCAGCGGGCACGAAACAGCCTATCTGCGCCAACAAGGTGATGAGGGCCGTCTGTCGCAGGAGAGCCGATTTACCAGCCATATTCGGACCTGTGATGATGATGATCTGCTGCTTTTGGCTATCGAGCATCACGTCGTTAGCAATGTACTTCTCGCCGGGAGGCAACTGTTTTTCTATGACCGGATGTCGGCCCTGACGGATGTCTATCACGTCGCTCTCATCCACCACGGGACGCACGTAGTTGTTCTCCCGCGCCACATTGGCAAAGGCCAACAGACAGTCCAGTTTGGCTATCTGTACGGCATCTGTCTGTATGTTGCTTACGTAAGCGTTCAGGTCGCCTACCAAATCAGTGTAAATCTTGTTTTCGAGGATGAGGATGCGGTCTTCGGCACCTAGTATCTTCTCCTCGTACTCCTTCAGTTCCTGCGTGATGTAACGCTCGGCGTTTGCCAAGGTCTGCTTGCGGATCCATTCGGGCGGAACCTTGTCCTTATGCGTGTTGCGTACCTCTATGTAATAACCGAAAACGTTATTGAAACCTATCTTCAGGCTGGGAATGCCGGTCAATTCACTCTCCCGCTGCTGTATCTGCAACAGGTAGTCCTTGCCCGAATAGGCTATCTCACGCAGTTCGTCCAGCTCTGCATTCACCCCTTTGCGGATGACTCCACCTTTGTTTATCAGCAAAGGAGGATCGTCCACTATCTCGCGGGCAATGCGCTCACACACCTCCTTGCAGACATCCAGTCGTTCGCCCAGATGCTTCAAACTGGTGTTGTCGGTCTGTTCGCAGGCCGCTTTGATGGGTTCGATGGCTTGCAGGGCCACCTTCAGCTGCACCACCTCACGCGGTGCTATGCGTCCCACAGCGGCTTTGGAGACGATACGTTCCAAATCGCCTATCATGTGAAGTTGGTCCTCTATGGTGCCTTTGAAATCGGGCTCACGGAAGAAATATTCCACCACATTGAGGCGTTCCTCTATCTGGTTGCAGTTACGCAGCGGGAACACTATCCAACGCTTCAGCAGACGAGCTCCCATGGGGCTGATGGTCTTGTCGATGACATCCAACAGGCTGATGCCTTCGGTCATCATGCTCTGCAACAGCTCCAGGTTACGTATGGTAAACTTGTCGAGCCGCACGTAACGGTCTTCCTCGATGCGCGAGAGGGAGGTGATGTGGCTGATGTGGGTATGCTGGGTGATGTCCAAATACTGCAGTATGGCACCTGCCGCCACGATGCCTCGCTTGAGGTGCTCCACACCGAAGCCTTTCAAGTTTTTTGTCTCGAAGTGCTTCAGCAGTCTCTCGCGCGACGAACTCTCGGTGAATACCCAGTCATCTAGCTCAAACAGAAAGTATTTGCCTGTGAATAAACTTTGGAAGAGGGGCTTCTTGCCACGCTCTACCAACACCTCTTTTGGGGAGAAGCTGTTGAGAAGTTTCTCTACGTAGTCCACCGTTCCTTCGGCGGTGAGGAACTCACCAGTGGAGATGTCGAGAAAGGCAATGCCGCAGACGTTCTTGTCGAAATGAACAGCGGAGACGAAGTTGTTCTCTTTGTTGTTGAGCACATTGTCGTTGATGGACACACCGGGTGTCACCAACTCGGTGATGCCTCTCTTCACCAACTTCTTCGTGGTCTTCGGGTCTTCCAGTTGGTCGCAGATGGCCACACGCTTGCCTGCCCTTATGAGTTTGGGCAGGTAGGTATCGAGCGCATGATGTGGAAAGCCTGCCATCTCGACGTGCTTCGCCTGACCATTGGCTCTTTTAGTGAGCGTAATACCAAGAATATCAGATGCTATCACAGCATCTTCGGAATAGGTTTCATAGAAGTCTCCACAACGGAACAACAGCACAGCGTCAGGGTGTTTCGCCTTCAGCTCGAAATATTGCTTCATCATGGGAGTCAAAACCACATCATTAGCCATATCTATCTTAATCGTTTAAAAATCCAACTTGGCAAATATAGCTAAAAAACACGAGATTGACGACGAAGTTTTTCCAGTAATACTATTTACCAATGAGAATACCAAAATCGTTTTATACGCAATTAGAGGCCCAATTTAGCCGATATCTCGAGCATGCGGTTGATGGGCTTCACGGCTTTGCGTGCCACCTCCGCATCCACCTCAATGGCCGGATATTCGTACTTCAGGCAGTTATAGAGCTTCTCCAACGTGTTCAAGCGCATGAAGTTGCACTCGTTGCAGGCACACGTGCTGTCGTCGGGCGGAGCCGGAATGAAGTTCTTCTGGGGGCACTGTCTGCGCATCTCGTGGAGGATGCCGCTCTCTGTGGCCACGATGAAGTCGTGTTTGTCGCTACGAACTGCATACTTCAGTATGGCGGCTGTGGAGCCAACCAGGTCGGCGAGCTTCACCACCGCGCCTTTGCACTCGGGGTGAACGAGCACGGGAGCGTCGGGATACTCCTTCTTCAGCTCAAGAATCTTCTCTACCGAGAATTTCTCGTGCACGTGGCAGGCTCCGTCCCACAGCAGCATATCGCGGCCTGTGACGCTGTTTATGTAGTTGCCGAGGTTGCGGTCGGGACCGAAGATTATCTTCGTCTCCTTGGGGAAACTCTCCACTATCTGGCGAGCATTGGTGGAGGTTACGACCACGTCCGTCACAGCCTTCACAGCGGCGGTGGTGTTGACATAGCTGATGACCGTATGGTCGGGGTGTTGGGCCACGAACTGCGCGAACTTGTCCGCCGGACAGCTGTCGGCCAGCGAACAGCCTGCGTTCATGTCCGGAACCAGCACTTTCTTCTCGGGGCAGAGCACCTTGGCGGTCTCGCCCATGAAGTGCACACCGCACAGCACGATGATGTCCGCGTCCGTCTTGGCGGCCCACTGCGCCAGGGCCAGACTGTCGCCCACGTAGTCGGCAATGTCCTGTATGTCGCCCGTCTGGTAGTAGTGCGCCAGTATGACGGCGTTCTTCTCTTTACGCAACTTATCTATCTCGGCTTTCAGGTCTAAGCCCTTGTCCACAGGTTCGCAAACAAAACCTTTCTTCACCCATTCTTCCTTCATCATATTATATATATTCTTTAGTTTTAAATTTAAAAAGGAATTTATGTTGATGATAATAGGCAGTTCATACTGTTCGTAACTAAATCCCCTTTTTCTTGCATATGAAGTTATTAGTCTCTAAGTTTCAATTGATAACAAGTTATCAACATGCCTTTTGGGCCCTACTGCTTGATAATAAGGCACCTTACGATTTCCATTAACAAGCTGTTGAAACCATGCAAAGTTAAAAACTTTACGACGAAAGTCTCCCATAAACCTACTAAAAATGATGTTGAAACTAACTAAATAACTTGTGCGTTCTTTATTTGGATTGTTGGCGAATCTTTTTATATGGTGATTCGGGTGGAAAGTGCATCAAAAGTTATGAGTTTTTTTGCACTCATGTTTCAATAGGTTTTCAGCAGTTATGAACAGGGTTACGAGCATCCGTAGCGTTGAGTTATTAACAGCCTCGTTAATTCACGTTTTGTGTTTGGCGGTTTACCCATATAGGTCATCGAAAATAGAGCTATGGCTCGATGGCACTTGACCCATGGCTCATTGCCCATTGGGCCTTGGCTCATTTTCGGGCTTGCTCTACTCGTGTAACCAGGATGATATTATTGTGTGGTGTGTGAGTAAAAAAAAGAACCTCCCCGTCGAGTTAACGGAGAGGTCCTAAAAGTGTAATTATTACTAACAATAGAATTTTTAGAGCTTCGGTCCAGCAGCTACGAGAGCCTTGCCAGCTTCGTTTCCTGTGAACTTAGCGAAGTTCTTGATGAAGCGTGCAGCCAGGTCTTTAGCTTTCTCTTCCCACTTGCTAGCGCAGTCGTAAGTGTCGCGAGGATCGAGGATGTGAGGATCTACGCCCGGCAACTCTGTTGGAACAACGAAGTCGAAGTAAGGAATAACCTTCGTCGGAGCTTTGTCGATTGAACCGTCGAGGATAGCGTCGATGATACCACGTGTGTCGCGGATAGAGATACGCTTGCCTGTTCCGTTCCAACCGGTGTTCACCAAGTAAGCCTTAGCGCCTACCTTGTTCATCTTCTTAACCAACTCCTCGGCGTACTTTGTAGGATGCAAGCTCAAGAAAGCGGCACCGAAGCAAGCGGAGAATGTCGGAGTCGGCTCTGTGATGCCGCGCTCTGTACCTGCCAACTTAGCTGTGAATCCTGACAGGAAGTAGTACTGAGCCTGCTCAGAGTTCAGGATAGACACAGGAGGCAACACACCGAAGGCATCAGCTGACAGGAAGATCACCTGATGAGCGTGAGGACCTTTAGACACCGGCTTCACGATGTTCTGGATATGATAGATAGGATAAGATACACGAGTGTTCTCTGTCACGCTCTTGTCGGCGAAGTCGATCTTGCCGTTAGCGTCAACGGTAACGTTCTCCAGCAAAGCGTCGCGCTTGATGGCGTTGTAGATGTCGGGCTCGCTCTCTTTGTCGAGGTTGATAACCTTAGCGTAGCAACCACCTTCGTAGTTGAACACGCCCTCGTCGTCCCATCCGTGCTCATCGTCACCGATAAGTTTACGTTTCGGGTCGGTTGAAAGGGTTGTCTTACCTGTACCGGAGAGTCCGAAGAAGATAGCTGAGTCAGTACCTTCCATGTTGGTGTTGGCTGAGCAGTGCATAGAAGCGATGCCGCGCAACGGGTTGAAGTAGTTCATCATTGAGAACATACCTTTCTTCATCTCACCGCCGTACCATGTGTTGATGATAACCTGCTCCTTAGAAGTCAAGTTGAACACAACGGCTGTCTCAGAGTTCAAGCCGAGTTCCTTGTAGTTCTCAACTTTAGCCTTAGAGGCGTTGTAAACGATGAAGTCGGGTTCGAAGTCTTCGAGCTCCTCTTTAGAGGGACGGATGAACATGTTGGTCACGAAGTGAGCCTGCCATGCAACTTCCATGATGAAACGAACCTTCAGGCAAGTGGCTTTGTTGGCACCGCAGTAACCATCTACCACGTAGAGTTTCTTGTTCGAGAGTTCCTTGGCGGCGAGCTCTTTCAGAGCTTTCCAAGTAGCCTCTGTCACGGGTTTGTTGTCATTCTTGTATTCGTCAGAAGTCCACCATACAGTATTCTTGCTGGTTTCGTCCATCACCAAGAATTTATCTTTAGGAGAGCGGCCGGTGTAGACACCTGTCATCACGTTAACAGCACCAAGTTCTGTTACCTGACCTTTTTCAAAACCTTCCAAACCCGGTTTTGTTTCCTCTGCAAACATTACCTCGTATGACGGGTTGTGCAGAACCTCTGTCACACCGCTAATACCATACTTGCTTAAATCTAAATTTGCCATTTTGCGATTTGTTTAATGTGTAATATACTCTATTTTCTTTTCACCTTATTGTTATGCTTGTTGCTCATTTCGTGAAAAATAGCAACCGGATAGGTCCGGATTGCTTGCCCTTTGGTTCAAGCCCCTTCTTTATCCGCTACAAAATTACTACTTTCTTCAATTAGCAAAAAACATTTAGAGAAATAATTCCTTAATTGAATCTCTTTTAATATTTGTGTAACATATTTGCTACATGGAGATTGCAATATTATTTGCCATTTGTTTCGTGGTTCGGAGAATAATGTCTATTTTTGTATCCCGATACATAAACATTCAAATTCAAATAAAATCCACACTATGAAAATAATCAATTTTAATGAGTCGGATTCTGTGCTTAACCAATATGTAGCGGAAATCAGAGATGTAAATGTGCAAAACGACCGTCTGCGCTTCCGACGCAACATCGAGCGTATCGGCGAGGTGATGGCTTACGAAATCAGCAAGGCGCTGCACTATTCGACACGTAGCGTGCAGACACCGCTGGGCGTGTGCGACGTGCGTGTGCCCGACAGCCAGGTGGTGTTGGCTACCATCCTTCGTGCGGGACTTCCGTTCCATCAGGGGTTCCTCAACTACTTCGACCATGCCGAGAATGCTTTCGTGTCGGCTTACCGCAAGTACAAGGACCCTCTGAACTTCGACATCCACATCGAGTACATTGCCTCTCCGTCCATCGAAGGTAAGACGTTGATCATCGCCGACCCGATGTTGGCTACCGGCAGTTCCATGGAGCTGAGTTTCCAGGCCATGCTGACGAAGGGTACTCCGGCGGAGATTCACATCGCTTCCGTCATCGGCACACAGCAGGCCATCGAGTATCTGCAGAAGAAGTTGCCCAGCACCGACAACGTCACTATCTGGTGCGCTGCCGTCGACCCTGCGCTCAACGAACACTCTTATATAGTGCCAGGCTTGGGTGATGCCGGTGACTTGGCTTTCGGCGAGAAATAATCTTCCTAACTGGAGAAATTTATTTCTCTGACTAGGAAAATATTTTTTCCTAACTAGGGAAAAACGAGAGTCTCATCTGGTTACGAAGTATTCTCTCCTTCGACAGACGCCTTCTAAATATAGAATAAGGAAGCGGAGCTCATAGGACCATGAGCTCCGCTTCCTTTTTCTATGAAATCTGAAATGCTGAATCCTGTCTATCCGCTGACAAGGAATCGTTTCACCCTTTATGCGCTTTCTCAGTATCTCAGTATCTCAGTAATTTAAGTGCTGCAAGTTAAAGCTCCGCAAACATAAAGGCAGCGCTTAAACGAGGTATATACTCAAGTGCCATTGACCTATATACTCGTTGGTAGGTGACCTACGTGTGACCTGGATTCAGTATTTCAGTTGTTTTCAGTGGACTCTCACTTCGCCGTCTTCAACAGGCCGGCAGCCTTCTGGTAGGCGATGTAGTTGATGTACATCTGGAAGTGTGCGTCCACCTTCGTGCTGTAGGCTTTCTGCCACAGGGTCTGTGCCTCCAGATAGTTCGAGAGGGTCTCCAGTCCCACCTCGTACTGCTTCTTGCTCACCCGCATGTTCTCCTCGGCCTGTTCCAGCGAACGGTCGCTTAGCTCGCTCTCCAGGCGCGACTCATCGAGGTTGTTCGAGGCTTGTGCCAGCTCCAGCGTCATGCGCTCGTTGGTGTTTTCGCGCTCGTAGCGAATCTGTTCCAGTTTGGCTTTGGCGGCCTTCACCTTGTTCATCCGCTCGCCGAAGTGGAACAGGGGAACGTTGACGTTCAGCATCACGTAGAACGAGCCCTTGTCGAACAGCGTCTGGTCGTTCAGCTCTATTCCGTGGGCATATTCGTAAGCGCCCACTACCCCTATTTTGGGCAATAGCTCGCTGCGGTTCAACGTCACCTGTTGCTTGGCGATGGCCTCTTGCTTACCAAGTATGGCGTATTCGGGGCGTGAGGTAATGTCCATGGTCGCCTGTGTCATCTGCTGCTCCATCTCGGGGAAACCCTCTTCCACCTCGATGGTGGTGGTCAGCGGACTGCCTATGACGTGGCAGAGGTTCATCGTCGCCAACCGCAGCGCGTTCTCCGCCTTGCGCACGGAGAGTTCGCTCTCGTTGAGCTTCACCTTCACCTTCAGCACATCGTTCTGCGGGCGAAGGCCGTTGTTGTAGGCGCTCTCCACGTTCTTCAGCAGCTCCTCCAGCGTGGCTTTGTAGGCCGCTGCCACTTTGGACATCTCCTTTGCCTTCACCACGTTTGCGTAGGCTTCGTCAGTTTTCAGTATCACTTCGGTCTCCGTCAGCGTCTCGTTGAGTTGTGACATTTCCTTACCCAGCTTGGCCATCTTGTAGGCGGCTATTATCTTTCCGCCCATGAAGATGGGTTGTTCCACCTGCACTCCACCTACGTACACCGTACCTATCTTCAGGTTCAGGTCCAGTCCGGGGAAGAAGGCGAAGCCTCCGTTCTGGGCGAACTGTCCTGTCGCGTCGGCTTGGAAGGTGGGCAGGTTGCCGCTGCCGGAACTGTATTTCCCTTCGGCATTGCTGTAGAGACCTATGCCCGTGGCGGTGAAGTTGGGGAAGAAGTTGCCCAGGTAACTCTTCATCGTGTAGCGGGCTCCTTCGGTCTGCTTGATGGCAGCCGCCATCTCTTTGTTGTTTTTCAATGCCGCCTCACGACATTGGCTAAGGCTCATCGTCTGTGCCGTAGCGCTGGTGGCTACGGTCAGCAGCGAGCAGAGAGCTATGATTGAATGTTTCATATTCCTATTATAATAATGTTCGTACTGTGTTGCCCGCGCGGTCATTCCTCCTTCTTGATGTGGAAGAAGAGCGCGTAGAGGACTGGAATAAACAATAGCGTGATGAAGGTTCCGAACAGCAGACCACCCATGATGGAGGCTGCCAGCGAGCCGAACATGGCGTCGGTCAGCAGCGGAATCATTCCCAGAATGGTGGTGAGCGAAGCCATCATGACAGGTCGCAGACGGCTCTGGGCACTGTCCACCAGGGCGGTGATGGGCTCCACGCCTTCGTTGAGCTGCAGGGTGATTTCGTCCATTAGCACGATGCCGTTCTTGATGATCATTCCTATCAGTCCCAGCGTACCCACTATGGCCACAAAGTTGAAGGTCTTGCCGGTGAGCAGCATCACGATGACCACACCCACGAACACCAGCGGGATGCTACAGAAGATGATGGTAGGCTTGCGGTAGTCTTTGAACAGCATAATCAGGATGGCTATCATGATGATGATGGCCAACGGGAAGTTCTTGAACAGGTACTTCATGGATTTGTCGCTGGCGCTCTTCTCTCCCTGCCACTGGAGCGAATAGCCTGCCGGCAAGTGTATCTGCTCTATCTTCTTGGCAATCTCGGCACGGGCTTTCTCTGTCTCCACTCCCGTCACGGGCGAGCACTGCACGCGCTGGCTTCGCTGTCCGTTGTAACGCGGAATCACGGGGTCTTCCCAGCGGATGTCAATGCTCTTGCAGACTTGTTGCAGGGGGGTGCTGCTCATCACAGCCTCCATGATGTCCTCCTTCGTCAGCGTGCCTGTCTTCAGCTTCACCAGAGTCTCCTCGGTCATCAGTCCCTGCACGGTGGGCATGGACGAGAACACCTGTGTGTTGTTGAGGTCTTCGATGGCGTTGCCGTTGCTGTCGAGACACTTCACGTAGATGTTCTCGCGGTGGATGCCTTCGTAGAACGAGCCTATGGGGATGCCTCCGGCGGCTGTCAGCAGCGAGATGCTCACGTCGTTGCGGCTCAGTCCTATCATGCGTGCGGCGGCTTGGTCGTACTCTACGGTCAGAACAGGCACCTTAGGCTCCCAGTCTGTGGTAATGAGGCAGACCGTGGGGTCTTGTTCCATGATGGCACGCGCGCTGTCGGCCAACTGATGGAGCACCTGTGGGTCGGGACCCACGAACTGGGCCTCGATAGGGTACTTCTTGAACATCAGGTTGTAGCGTTTCAGCTTCACGTAGGCGTCGGGATAGTTCTTGGTCAGATAGGTCTGTATCTCGTCGATGTTGTCCACCAGGTCGTCCGGCGAGGTGAAGTCGATGATGAGTTCACCATAGGCGAGCGAGGGGTTGGCGATGCTTCGCACCAGGTTGTAACGTCCCGGCGTTCCGCCCACGGAGGCGGTGATGTGGGTAATCTCCTTGCGGGTCTTCAGGTAGTTCTGTATCTCCGTCAGGTCCTTCACCACGCGGGTGGAGTTGGTTCCTTCGGGCAGTTTATACTCCATGTAGAGTTGGTTGTAGACCATGTCGGGGAAGAATCCTTGGCGCATGAACTGGTAGCCCCAAACGGACAGCAGCAGCAAGCCAGCCATGGTGAACACCACCGTCCAGCGGTGCGACAGTCCGAAGTGGAGCACCGAACGCAGGGCGGCGTAGGTCTTACCCTTATATTCTCGTTTGCCCGAGGCGCTGATTTCCACTGCCGGATGGAGGTAGCGGTTGCACATCAAGGGCACGTGGAACAGGGCCAACACCCAGCTGAGCAACAGCGACACTGCCAACACGATGAAGAGGTCGCGTGTGTAGACTCCGGCCGTGTCCGGCGAGAGGAAGATAGGCAGGAAGGCGATGATGGCTATCAGCGTGGCTCCCAGCAGCGGCATGGCCGTCTGTCGGCCTATGCTCGTCATGGCTTCCATCCGCTCTTTGCCGGCTTTCAGGTCCACCAGGATGCCGTCCACGATGACGATGGCGTTGTCCACCAACATACCCATAGCCAGGATGAAGGCTGCCAACGACACACGTTGCATCGTTCCGCCTGCCGACTGCAGGAAGAGGAACGAGCCCAGCACTGTAATCACTAGGCTGATGCCGATAATCATGCCGCTCTTGAATCCCATAGCGATCATCAGTATCAGCACCACGATGACCACGGACTCTATCAAGTTGATGATGAAGGTTCCCAGCGAGTCCCCTACCCTCTCGGGTTGGTAGAACACCTTATGATACTCCAGTCCGGCAGGGAAACGCTCGGCTTTCAACTGCTCGAGCCGTGCCTCCACGCTCTTTCCCACCTTCACGATGTCCGCCGAGGACGATGCGGCAATCAGTATGCCCATGGCCCGCTGTTGGTCGTAGAACATCTCGTTGCGGGTGGGCTCCTCGTAGCCCTTCTCCACGGTGGCGATGTCGCTCAGTCGCAGCTGGTCCTCGTCGTGACCTTGTATCAGCATGTTGGCAATGTCGTCCACGGTGCAGAACTTGTCGCTCACGGTCACCCGGATGCGGTCGCCTCCATTATTGAAATAGCCCGAATACGTTGTCTTGTTTTGTCCGTTCAGTGTGCTGAGCACTTCGATAGGTTTCACGCCCAGGTTTGCCATGCGGTCCTGCAACAAGGAGATGTTGATGCACTCCGAGCGCTTGCCGTAGAGGTCCACACGGTCCACGCCGTCCACCTCGGCTATCTCGCGCTTTATCAGCTCCGCGTAGTCGGACAGCTGGCGGTCGGACAGTCCGTCGCCGGTGAGGGCGTAGAACATGCCGTACACATTGCCGAAGTCGTCCTTCACCACCGGTGTGGATGCTCCGCTCGGCAGCGAGGCCACTGCATCGTTCACCTTACGGCGCAGCATGTCCCAACACTGTTCCACGTTGGCGTCGTTCACCGTACTCTGCAGCTCCACCGTTATGATGGACAGATCGTTGTACGAGTAACTCTCCACATTGTCGATGTTGCCCATCGTGCGGATTTTCTTCTCCAGCACGTCGGTCACCTCCAGCTCCACCTGGTGAGCCGAGGCTCCTGGGTAGGTAGTGACTACCATCGCCAGTTTCACCTTCACCTCGGGGTCCTCGAGCTTACTCATCTGATAGGCGGCCAGGATGCCACCACCGATGAGCACGGCTATGAAGAAATAGATGAGGTTACGGTTCTTGAAAGCCCATTTGCTGATGTCCATCATAACAGTCCTCCTACGTTAGATGCGGTGACGGCAGGCAAGGTCTCCACCTTCTCGCCGTCCTTCACGAAATGTACTCCCGAAGCTACCACCAGGTCGCCGTCCTTCAGTCCTTCGGCGGACACCAGACAGCGTCCGTTGCTGAGCAGCTGATGCAGGTTCACCTGTGTCTTCTTCACACTCTTGCTCTCCGTCTGATAGATGTAGACGTACACCTTGCCGTCCTCCTGCAGCAACGCTCCGTTGGGCACGGACAGCAGGTCGACGTCGCCCGCGTTGCAGCTGACGGTCACCATGGTGTTCATTCCCGGCGAGGGCAACTTGCGTCCGTTGACATCGAGCAACAGGCGTACTTGGTAGAGTTGGTTGGCGTTGGCCTTCGGTGTGATGCTGAGGAAGTGCAGCGGATAGACCTCGCCCGGGAACACGTCGAAGGTGCACTCGTAGCTTTGGAAACGGTCTTTCCGTACAGCTTCGGCAGCCGGCAGGTTTATCTCCACCTCGGGAGCCTTGGTGCTGACGAAGGAGATGACCGGCATTCCTGCCCCAATGGTCTCGTGCTCCTTGAACAGACACTTCTGCACCACGCCGTCGAAGGGGGCGTAGAGGCAGGTGTACTCCAGCTGATCCTTGTGATGCTGATACTTTGCCGTGATTTGTTGCAGTCCATACACCGCCTTGTCGTAGGTGTTGGGTGTGGTTCCGTTCTCCTTATACAAGGCTATCACGCGTTCCGCTTCGGCCTTCACTTGCTTATATTCAGCCTCTGTGGCGTCCAACTGTATGCGGTAGTCCGTCTGGTCGAGCCGCACCAGCAGTTGTCCTTTGCGTACGGTGGAGCCCTCTTTCACCAACAGCTTCTCTATGGTTCCGCTCACCTTGAACGAGAGCGAGATGTCCTCCGAAGCCTTCACCTTGCCGGGATATTGCAACTTGGTCTGCTCACCCGCCATCCTCACGGTGTCCACGTTCACCGTCTGTACACTCGCCTGCTTGTCGCTCTTGCTCGAACAGGCGCTTAACATACAAATACTTGCTACAATCAACAACAGTTGTTTCATACGTTATCTTGTTTTAGTTACTCTTCTTTGTTCCTATTGAAAACTACCCTCCGTAATTTTCGGCAAAAGTATTTTTAATATAAGGTATAGAAAAGGTTGATTTTCAGCATAAAGTGTTCTATTCGTATTCTTTCTGTCCGAATGAGTATCCAATATTCGCAAAAATGTACTTTCTTTGCACCCCGATAAACATACGATGCCGTGAATAGCGGCCGTGTATTCTAGAACACCACGTAAAAAACAAGAGCTATGAAACAAAAAGTATCTGTTTCCTTCATGTTGCTGGGCATCCTGTTCAGCGTCTGCCTCATCGCAGCGAATCTTCTCGAAACCAAAGTCATCCAGGTAGGTTGCCTCACCGTCACGGGTGGGTTGCTCGTCTTCCCCGTCTCCTACATCATCAACGACTGCATTGCCGAGGTGTGGGGTTTCCGCAAGGTGCGTCTCATCATCTGGAGCGGCTTTGCCATGAACCTCTTCGTCATCCTGCTGGAGATGATAGCGGTGGCCATTCCCGGGGCTCCCTTTTGGGACGGAGCCGAGCATTTCAATTTCATTTTCGGAATGTCCGCCCGCATTGTGGTCGCCAGCCTGACGGCTTTCCTCACGGGCTCGTTCCTCAACGCCTACGTCATGAGCAAGATGAAGTTGGCCAGCGGTGGACGACATTTCTCCCTCCGGGCAATATGGTCTACCGTTGTGGGTGAGACCGCGGATTCGCTGGTCTTCTTCCCCATCGCCTTCGGTGGACTGATAGTGTGGAGCGAGCTGTTGGAGATGATGGCCATACAGATTGTGCTGAAGTCTGCCTACGAAGTGGTCATCCTGCCCGTCACCATTCGTGTGGTGAAGGCCATCAAACGCATCGACGGCAGCGACGTCTACGACGAGGGCATCTCTTACAATCCTCTGAACGTAAAGGATCTTTAGGGCTTACCTTATTATGATAACACGACACGGGCCTCACCCATTGGAGTGAGGCCCGTGTCAGTGTTATTTGTGGTTCACTTATTTCAAGTATTCGCTCCAGTCGGTCAGGCGCATGTCGCCCTTCTGAGCCAGCGTGTCGTGCATGCCGAAGGCGGCGCGCAGGCAGTGACAAGTCTGTCCCTTGGAGGCCATCTTTAGGTAGTCCCACAGCATGTTCTTGTAGTCCGGGTGAGCGCAGTTCTCGATGATGGTCTTCGCACGCTCCATGGGGCTCTTTCCACGCAGGTCGGCCACGCCTTGCTCCGTCACGATGATGTTCACGGAGTGTTCGTTGTGGTCGGTGTGTGTCACCATCGGCACGATGGCGCTGATCTTGCCCTCCTTGGCCACGGACGGACAGGTGAAGATGCTGATGTAGGCCGCGCGGGTGAAGTCGCCCGAACCGCC
>CAYZVH010000026.1:0-25184 GCA_964481755.1 uncultured Bacteroides sp.
GAATGCCGTTAGCTCTGCGACAATATGGCGAAGAAGAGCCACACCTCGGTCTCCAGGGAGAGCTTGCCCTGCAACTGTTGGCGCATCAGCTCGATGAACTGGGCCTTCTGTTTCTTTACGGCACTCTCGGACACACCTAGCTCGGCGGCAATCTCGGCGTTCTTCATGCGCTTCTCGTAGCTCAGGTGGAACAGCGTGCGGTACTTCTGGGGCAGACTGTCCATCGCCTCGTGGAGCAAACGCAGGGTCTCTTGCTCGATGAGGCTGTTCTCGAAGTCTGTGGGGTCCTCCTCCTGGGGTCTCGTAGTAGTTGTTCTGGGCATACTGCTTGCGCAGGATAGAGACCACCTCGTTGTGGATGCAGGTGTAGAGGAAGGCTTTCAGCGACAGCTCCGAGCGGAACTGCGTGCGTTGCTGGTAGGCCTTGAAGATGCTGTTCTGCACGCAGTCCTCGGCCAGGAAGGCGAAGTCGCTGCCTAGGCGCCGTAGCGTGTAGGTCAGCAGTTGGGGATAGAGACACTGGTAGAGCGTGTCGATATGCCCCGCGACGAAATCGGAAAAGAGATGCTCGCGCCTATCCATACCTTCTGTAATAACGTGCATACAAAGGTAGCGAATATTTGCGTTATCGTGAAAATATTGAAGAAAAACGTCTCCTCGGCTGTCCTTTTTGTCCCTCATTGCGTTCTACTAATAAACGCCCGCGACGCAACTGGGCAGGGGAGGAGGCTTTGCTTCCCCTGCGGACGGACGGCACGGCGCTAAGCAGATAGGAATATGAATCGAACGAAGATAGAAGAGATTTCGCAGCTCATCTACCGACAGATAGTCGGCATGGAGCTCACCGACGAGGAGCAGCAACGGCTCGGCCGGTGGCGGCGGCAGGACGCGCGCAACGAAGCCACCTACCAACGGCTGGTGGACGAGCAGTTCCGCGAGCTGGAGAACCGTCGGCTGCAACTGGTGGACGTGGAGCGCCCGCTCCGCGAGATGAAAACCCGCATCGGGAACACGCATAAGCAAATCACGATACATCGCTGGACCACCTATGCCGCCATAGCCTTGGCGCTGGTGGCCGTCACCTTCGCGGCATGGAGCTACTACCGGGCCGCGCAGAACCCGTTGCATTGGAACGAGGCTACCATGCGCGCGTGGTACGCCGACCAGATTCGTCCGGGACAGTCGCAAGCCACCCTTACGATGGACGACGGCAGCACCCTGCAGGTGAGCGACGAACAGCAAGTGGTCGACGAGCTCAGCAAACATGCGGCTGAAGCCCCGCAGAACGCCACTCCGCGTCTGAACACCCTGAAGACCCCACGCGGGGGTGAGTTCAAGATAACCCTGGAGGACGGTACGGAGGTGTGGCTCAACGCCGACTCCAAGTTGACCTATCCCGAAACGTTCGGCGCCGACAAGCGCATGGTGACGCTGCAGGGCGAGGCCTACTTCAAAGTGGCCAAGGACAGTCTGAAGCCCTTCTTCGTGGAGACCGACGGACCTGACGTGCGGGTCTACGGCACCGAGTTCAACATCTGCGCCTACGAGGAGGACCGCCGCAACTACACCACCCTGGTGACCGGCAGCATCGGCCTGTTGCCCAGCGACGGCACCAATGCCGAGCTGAAGCTGACCCCTGGCAGTCAGGCACAGTACGACAAGCAGTTGGACAACACCTTCGTGCAAACGGTCAACGCCGACGTGGTGACCAGTTGGCGCAAGGGAGTCTTCGTGTTCGAGGAGTTCTCGCTGGAACAGATCATGCAGACCCTGAGCCGCTGGTACGACTTCACCTACGAGTTTCGCACTCCGGAGCTGAAGGAGACCGTCTTCATGGGCTCCATCTCCCGCTATGCTGACTTCAAGGACGTGCTAGAGATACTGGAGAAGAGCGGCAAGCTCCACCTGCGGCTCGACGGACGCCACGTCACCATCGAAGGTACGTAGAGAGAAAGACATACACGGAAACATTATATTTAATTATATATGAGAGAGTTATGAACAAGATTGGAAAATGTTTGTTGGCATGGACCTTCATGATGGTCTGTGCTGTAGGACACGCTCAGCAAGTGTCGGTAGCCTATCATGGGCAGGCCGCTGAGCAAGTGATTACCGACCTGAAGGCGAAGACAGGGTACGACTTTGTCTACCAGAAGCAGGTGCTGAAGGATGTGCCGCCCATCACCGCACAGTACACGGGCGAGAACATCCAGCAGTTGCTCGCAAGGGTGTTCGCCGCCTCCGGGTTGGAGTTTGAGATAGTGAAGAACACGGTCATCCTGCGCAAGACCACCGCGCCGCAGGCACAAGCCGGCAAGCCCCTGGTGGTAAGCGGCACCGTGTACGACGGCAACGGACAACCGTTGCCCGGTGCCAGTGTGCAGATAGAAGGTACCCGCCGCGGCTTCGTGACCGACATGGATGGTAACTTCTCCTTCGAGACTCCGGCCGGCAGTCCGCTGACGTTGCGCTTCTCGTTCGTGGGCATGAAGTCGACCACACGACCCTTCAAGGCACGCGGCAACGAGCACTTCGCCGTCACCCTGGAGGACGAGAACGCCCAGATGCAGGAGGTGGTGGTCAACGGTATGTTCACCCGCCGGGCACAGAGCTTCACCGGTTCCGCCGTGGCCTTCAAGAAGGACGACCTGCGCGCCGTGGGTAACACCAACGTGCTGCAGAGCTTGAAGAACCTCGACCCCTCGTTCCGCTTCGCCGACAACCTGTCCGTCGGCTCCGACCCGAATGCCCTGCCGGACATCTCCCTGCGCGGACAGTCAGGCTTCCCCGACCTGAAAGGTGAATACTCCACCAACCCCAACCAACCCCTCTTCATCGTCGACGGCTTCGAGACCACACTGACCAAGGTGATGGATATGGACATGAACCGCATAGCCAGCGTCACCCTGCTGAAGGATGCCGCCGCCAAGGCCATCTACGGATCGAAGGCCGCCAATGGTGTGGTAGTCATTGAGACCACCAAGCCCGAGCAGGGCGACCTGCGGGTGAGCTACACCGGCTCGGTGAACTTCAACATAGCCGACCTCAGCAGCTACGACCTCTGCAACGCCGCCGAGAAGTTGCAGGTGGAGAAGAACGCAGGCCTCTACGACTACCAAGGCTACAACGGCCTGAAGTACTGGGAGAGCGCCGTGGGCCAGTATGACTACAACCAAAACTACAACACCACCCTGCGCAGTGTGCTCGAGGGTGTGGACACCGACTGGAAGTACCAGCCCGTGCGCAATGCCGTGGGCCACAAGCATACCTTATATATAGAAGGTGGTAGCCAAGCTTTCCAGTATGGCATTGACTTGGCCTACAACGATGTGGAAGGTGTGATGAAAGGCTCCGGCCGCGAGACCATCACCGGCGGACTCACCTTCAGCTACCGCTACAAGAAGTTCTTGCTGCGCGACAACCTGGAGGTGAGCTACAACAACTCGCAGAACTCACCCTACGGCAGCTACAGCAGCTACACGCAGATGAACCCCTACTTCCGTCCCTACGACGACAACGGCAACCTGATAAAGAGCTACACCCGCGAGGACGGCACCACCGTGTCCAACCCCATGTGGAACGCCTTCATCAAGACCAAGGACCAGTCGAAGTACACCCAGTTCACCAATAACTTCTACGCCGAGTATCGCATGACGCAGGACCTGAAGTTCATCGGCCGTCTGGGCATCACTCGTCAGGAGAACAAGACCGAGGTGTTCCACCCCGCTAGCCACACCGACTTCGTGGGCTACGAGGACGATGCCGACCTCATCAAGCGCCGCGGTACCTATAGTTATACCGATGGCTCCTACTACACCCTGTCAGCCGACATCAGCGCCAGCTACTCCAAGACCTTTGCCGACAAGCACCTGGTGTTTGCCAACCTGGCATGGAACGTGAGCGAGACCTCCGAGGAGAGCATGTCCATGAAGGCTGAGGGCTTCCCCAACGACCAGCTCAGCAGCATCGGCTATGCCCGTGCCTACTACAAGGACAGCGCCCCCACCAGTGTGAAGAACACCACCCGCGACGCCGGTGCCGTGGCCGCCGCCAACTACTCCTACGACGACCGCTACCTGCTCGATGCCTCCTTCCGCCTGAGCGGATCGAGCCAGTTCGGCAGTCAGAACCGCTGGGGTAAGTTCTGGGCCCTGGGTGCCGGATGGAACATCCACAACGAAGCCTTCATGCGCTCCGTCAAGTGGGTGAACCAACTGAAGCTGCGCGCCTCGTTGGGATTCACCGGTAGCCAGAACTTCAACAGCTACCAGAGCCTGGCCACCTGGAGCTACTACACCTCCACCTTCTACAACGGCGAGGCAGGTGCCTACCTGCTGGCCATGGCCAACAACAAGCTGAAGTGGCAACGCAAGATGGACGGCAACATCGGACTCGACGTGAACCTGTTCGACAACCGCCTGAACATGCGCTTCGACTACTACAACGCCACCACCGACGACCTGCTGACCGATGTCACCATTCCCTCCTCCACAGGCTTCACCACCTACAAGGAGAACCTCGGAAAGGTGCAGAACCTCGGCTACGAGGTGTACGCCAGCTACCGCGTGTACGAGAACAAGCAACAGCATGACTACGTGAACCTCTATGCCAACGTGGTGCACAACTCCAACAAGATCAAGGAGATATCCAACTCGCTGGAGTCGTACAACAAGGAGCAGTCCACAACCACCACCAGCAAGCCCATCACCCGCTACGAGGAGGGACAGTCCATGACCGCCATCTGGGCCGTGCCGTCCAAGGGCATCGACCCCGCCACCGGTAGGGAAGTGTATGTGAAGAAGGACGGCACCACCACCTTCACCTGGGACTCCGACGACCTGGCCATCTGTGGCGACACCGAGGCCAAGATCTACGGCAACTGCGGCATCAACGCCTACTTCCGTGGCTTCACCTTCAGCTTGGGCATGACCTATAAGTTCGGTGGCCAACTCTACAACCAGACCCTGGTGGACAAGGTGGAGAACGCCAACCTCACCTACAACGTGGACCGCCGCGTCTTCTCCGACCGCTGGACACAGACTGGTGACGTGAGCCGCTTCAAGGACGTGGCCGACACCTCCACCACCCGCGCCACCCAGCGCTTCGTGGAGGACAACGACGTGTGGACCTTCTCCTCGCTCAACATCGGCTACGACTTCGACAAGTTCAAGGCCATCAAGGAGCTCGGATTCAACCGACTGAGACTCTCGTTCGACATGGCGGACATCGCACAGATCTCCTCCATCAAGATAGAACGCGGTACCTCGTACCCCTTCGCACGGAGCTTCTCATTCTCATTACAAGCAATCTTCTAACATCTGACACATTATGAAAAGAATATATACCCTCCTATTGTCCGCATCCTGTCTGCTCACGGCCTTCACCTCCTGCAGCGAGTGGCTCGATGTGAAGCCCGAGTCCGAGATCGACGGGTCGGACCTGTTCGCTACCGAAAGCGGATACAAGGACGCACTCACGGGTGCCTACATACAGATGAGCAACAGCTCCCTCTACGGACGGGAGATGACCTTCGGCCTGGTGGACGTCATCGGCGACGCCTACTACAGCGCCGGCACCTCCGGCAAAGCCTACGCCTACGCCAAGAACCACAACTACACGGCCAGCTCCGTGGAGACCCTCATAAACGGCGTGTGGCAGAAGAGCTACGCCGCCATCGCCAACCTCAACGAACTGCTGTCGCAACTGGAGAAGGCCGACCCGAACAACTTCTCGACGGACAACTACAACGTCATCAAGGGTGAGGCTCTCGGCCTGCGCGCCTTCCTCCACCTCGACCTGCTGCGCCTGTTCGCCCCGTCGTGGACCGTGGGCAAGGACGAGAAGGCCATCCCCTACGTGACCGACTACAGCTACCAGGTGACCGCATCGTCCACCGTGGAGCAGGCACTGACGAAGATTCTCGCTGACTTGAACGCCGCCGCCGCCCTGCTGAAGACCAGCGACCCGATTGTGACGGGACGCACCATCACCACCGCCGACGACAACGGTTACCTGATGGACCGTCAGTACCACCTCAACTACTACGCCGTGAAGGCTACCATGGCACGCGCCTACCTGTGGATGGGCGACACCGCCAACGCCGCGCAGTGCGCACAGGAGGTCATCGACAGCGGCAAGTTCCCCTGGACCGACGTGAGCGCCATCGCCACCGGAACCGAGGAGACCATCGACCGCACCTTCACCTCCGAGCAGGTGTTTGCCCTGCAGATTGACGACCTCGACGACTACGTGCTGGGTAAGAGCTACGGCACGGTGAAGTACTACGCCACCCTCGTGTGGTATAGCTACGGCTACACCGCTATCTTCCCCAGCGCCACACACGGTACGGACTGGCGCAAGGTATACCTCTTCTCCAACGACAACACGCAGAGCTCCTACTACTACACCTCCAAGAAGCTGTGGCAAGAGGGCATGGACGAGGACCTGGTGAAGCGCATGCCGATGATACGCCTGCCGGAGATGTACCTCATCCTGGCCCAGTGTAAGATGGACAAGGCTGCCGACTACCTGACAGAGATGCGCCAGCACCGCGGCGTCTCCGCACCGGTGACACTCACCGCCGAGGCCGACCTGCTGGACGAGATTAACAAGGAGTACATCCGCGAGTTCGTGGGCGAAGGACAGCTGTTCTACTTCTACAAACGGCTGAACATGGACAAGCACCGCGCGTCGTACAACTTCGGCAAGAGCTCGTTCAACACCGCCCTCTACGTGTTGCCTATGCCCGAGGAAGAGATTGAATATGGAAACAGATAATAAAAGCAAAGAAACAGTATGAAAACCTATATAGCACTATTGGCGGCAACTCTGGGAGCCCTCTCCTTCGCCGCCTGCGAAAACGATCCGTACCTCTACAACGATACGGCAAAGATATGGCTCTCTGGCGACGAGGAGCAGGAAGCCACGGCGGACTCCGTGTTCTACTCCTTCAAGATATACAGCTCCGACGTGACGGAGACCACCCTGAACGTGATTGCCAACCTGACGGGCGAGGCCATCGATAAGGACCGCACCTTCAAGTTGGAGGTAGTGCCCGAGGAGACCAACGTGCCGGCCGACGCCTACCAGCTGGGCAGCTTCGTGTTGCCGGCCAATGCCTACAAGGCGACCGTGCCCGTGAAGGTGCAGCGCAAAGTCTCCTCACTCGACCTTACCAAGGAGACGGCGAAGCTCACCCTGAAGGTGGTGCCCACCGACGACCTCGGCGTGGGCGTGGGCAACTGCTCCACCTACAAGCTCGTGTGGTGCGACTACCTGATACAGCCCAGCTCGTGGGGCAGCATCGGTTACTACATCGGTCCCTTCTCGCAGGCCCGCTACAAGTTCATCATCGACTTCACCGGCTACACCGACTTCTCCGACTTCAGTGGCGACTACAACCGCATCATCTGGTTCCAGGGCTACCTGAAGAGCCTGTTGCGCCAGTATAACGAGGACCCCGCCAACGCAGGTCGTGAGGAGGGTTGGCCCTACAAGAACGACAACGGCGAGGACCTGGAGTTTGGCGACGGACTGAAAGCTTAATGATCACACACACTAAAAGAGTACAGTTATGAAACTAAGAAATATACTATACGCGGCATTGGGCCTGACGCTGGCCGGTGCCGTCACCTCTTGTCTCGAGGACGAGGGAAACTATGACTACAAAGAACTCGCTGCCTTCTACGTGGACTCCACGAACATACAGAAGTCGCTGCTGGTGACACAGTTCAACACCCTGCATGTATCCTCTGACCTGGTGTACGAGGGCGACAAGTCCGACCTCACCTACGCATGGTCCATCTATCAGACGACGAGCAACTACTACTCGACAGACAATCTGGCCGACACCATCTCCACCGATGCCGACCTCTCCGCCACCATCACAGCAAAGCCCGGCAGCTACTACCTGGAGTACTGCGCCACGCAGAAGAGCACGGGTTACCGCGCCTTCTATCGCTACAACCTCACCGTGGAGAGTGCTGTGGGTACAGGTCTGCTCGTGTTCTACGGCAAGGACGGCCAGGCCGACATCGACATCGTGAAGACCCCCGTCTTCATGGGAGCGGTGACGGAGACCACCTACAGCCGCACCACCTATAGCCGCGCCAACCCCGACAAGGCGCTGAAGGGTACACCCGTGGCCTGCTGCGCCATCGGCGACTACATCAACCTCTTCACCGACCAGGACGGCGCGCGTGTGTCCGCCGACGACATGGGCCGCACGCTCGGCTTCAGCGAACTCTTCTGGGAGGCACCCTCGGTGTGCAAGCCGCAGGCTTACGTGAAGAGTAGCGACGACATCCTGATAAACGACGGTCAGGCCTACGCCACCATCCTGGCATGGGGCGACCCCTACTTCGGTGCCGCCAAGCTGTTGGCCGACGACGACTACGAGGCCGCCCCCTGTGCCGTCAACTGCTACGGCTCGGGCGTGTTCATCTACGACCAGTCGAAAGGCCGCTTCCTGCAAGGCACCGAGTGGAGCAGCGAAGTCTCCGTCATCCCCGACGCCGGTCTGCAGAACCTCAGCCTCAACTGCCTCTTCATGGAGCAGGCTTACCAGGGAAGCGCCTCCTCCAAACAACTCTATGCCTTCATGGAGGAGAAGGACAACACGGCTCAGCGCTACCTTTACTCCATCAAGCAAGCGTATAACGCCTCCGGTGTGAAGCTCAACAAGGCGTACGACCTCTCCGCTTGTCCGCAGATAGCCGACGCGCTCTACTTCTCGGTCAGCACACTGGCCCCCATCAGCTTCTATGCCACCAAGGACGGCCTCTACCGCATCGCTTTCGACGAGACCACCGGCACGGCATCCGCTGAGGCTTCGGCCTGGAGTAGCCCGGCAGGGGAGGAGATCAGCTACATGCGCTTCTTCTCCGACAGTGGCCTCGACCTGGACGAGAGCCCTTCGTACAAATACCTGCTGGTGGCCACCTACTCGGGCACCGAAGGCAAGGTGTATGTGCTGAAGGTAGACCCCGTGTCCGGTGTTGTAGACTCCACACCGACGGCTGTGTTCGACGGCTTCGGACTGGTGAAGGACATCAAATTCAAAACCAAATAATGTTTAACTATGAAAAGATTACTATTTTTTGCAATGATGGTTCTGTGCGTAGGCGCTTACGCACAGAACGCTGGGAAAGGTCTGGTGGTGAAGGGCACTGTGCCTGCCGACTATCAGATGGAGGGTAAAGTGGTTAAATTGTCTTCCACCGGATTCCTCATTGGTGGAGGTCAGCTGGCCACGGACACCATTAAGAATGGCGCTTACTCGTTCACGTTGCCCGACTTTAGCGAGACCTGTATGGTGTGCGTTTCCGGTGGTCGTCTCTACCGGAGCTTCGGTGTGGCACCGGGCGACGAGGTTACGCTGGAGGGTATGAGCGTGGTGTCGGCTGGCGAGGCAGACAAAGTCTGCAGCGAGTTGGTCGATGGCGCATGGAACCATTACAACGCCGGCCGCAGCAAAATCTTCCAGAAGCACAAGGCGATAGTGGAGCAAGTGCACAATGCGTCTACACCTGCCGAAGCTGCCACGTTGCAGAAGACAGCTGAATATCAGGCATACCTGGAAGATGTGTCTGCTTGGGACAAACAGCAGGCCGATTATGTGCGTCAGATTGTGAAGGACAACCCGAACTCCATTTGGCCGCTCATCACGCTGCAGTATCACGGTGGCATCATGAAGCTGACCGAGGCGGAGTATGCGCTCCTGTCGGACTTCCAGAAGCAGAGTGCTTACGGCAAGGGCTTTCTGGCTTACCTCAATGCGCAACTGCTTGGCAAGAAGGCTCCCGAGTTCACGTTGACCGATGCCGACGGCAAGGAGCACACGCTGGCCTCGCTGCTCAAGGGCAACAAGTATCTGTTGATAGACTTCTGGGCCTCGTGGTGTAAGCCTTGTCGTAAGGGCATCCCCGTGATGCGCGACCTGGTGGCGAAGTACAAGAAAGAGGGTGTGGCCATCGTCAACATCTCCATCGATGAAAAGAAAGCTCAGTGGCTGAAGGCTCTGGCTGAGGAGAAGATGGAGTGGACCAACCTGTGGGACACCAAGAAGGTGAACCAACAGTTTGGTGTAAAAGGCATCCCCTCCGTGTTCCTCTTGAAGGCCGACGGTACCGTCCTCTTCGAGAAGCTCTATGGTGAAGCCATAGCCAACCAACTGAAGGACATCTTCGGCTATTGATACTCCCTTCTGACCTAAACCTACTGGAAGTGTAACATTGCACTTCCTGCAATAACACTAAAATAGAGAATCCTAATCGGGACTAACATCATCGTGTCCTGCTTAGGATTCTCTCCTTTTATATAATAAGGTATTGAATCTCGCAGTATAAAACTTGGCTAAACGACCTATATACTCAAGTGCCGATGAGTATTATACTCAATAGGCATTGAGCTATATACTCGTTAATCGGGGAGGTACATACTATTTATATGGCTCGATACAATTAGATTGTCCGAAATATTGCACAGATTTCGGACAAAATTTGCGGGGAAGCTTTGTATAGTCCCTACAATACCTTACTTTTGCAGGAAAATGAGTTGACAATGGTTCAATCGAAAGCTATCAAGGAACGTATAACCGCGAATGGTGAGAATTGCCTTTACGTGGTTAGTGATTTCGCTGATTTGGAGAACGACAGTGTGGTAACCCGCACCCTATCCAGATTGGTGGAGGAGAATGTACTTGTTCGCATAGCGCAAGGCATTTATCTCTATCCCCTGCGCAATCGCTTTGGCATTCAACGGCCCAGCATCGATACCATAGCGGAGTCTATCGCGAAGAAGAGTCAAGCGCAGATAATCCCTTCCGGATTGAACGCCCTCAATGTGTTGGGACTTTCCACGCAAGTTCCCATGAATGCCGTATACATCACCAACGGATATTCGAGAACCATCAACGTGGGCAATCGTGCGATTCTGTTCAAGAAAGCTTCTCCGAAATACTTCTCGTTCCAAAGCAGATGCTTCGCCATGATAGTACTGGCGATGAAAGAGATTGGTGAGAAGAATATGACTCAGGAACTTCTTGACAAGATTCTGTCACTTGTTGCCAAAGAGTCCCCCGAAAGCTACGAACACGATATTCGTATCGCTCCTCAGTGGATTCGAAGAATGCTTAACTCCAAACATATTTAGAGGCTATGAAGACTTGGGTAAACCTTCCAACAGCCGAACGGCTGACTATCCTCGGTAATATTGCGGAGGAGAAGATGATTCATGAGAAATCAGTGGAGAAGGACTTTTGGGTGTCTATGACATTGAAGGCTGTCTTTTCACAAGAGTACAGTCATGCCCTCTGCTTCAAGGGCGGAACGAGTCTCAGCAAGGGATGGAATCTTATTCAGCGTTTTTCGGAAGACATCGACCTCGCTATAGACCGACACTATCTCGGCTTTGCCGACCATTTGGGTAAGAACCAACGGACAAAGTTGAGAAAGGTTTCAAAGGTGTTCATCGAAGAGCGATTGGCTTCGGATTTGAAAGAAGCCTTGGATAGCTATGGGCTCGATGGGCAATATGAGTTGTACATACCCGAAACGAGTGTATCCGATAAAGACCCTGTGGAACTTTATGTGAAATATAATTCTGTACTTCCCGATGCACACGACTATATCTCAGATAGAGTGAAAATAGAAATCAGCTGCCGCTCTATGATGGAGCCCGTGGCTCCCGTTTCCTTGTGTTCAATGATAGACGAGTCCTATCAGGAGGAAGATTTCGCGCAAGAGAAGTTCGAGGTACCTACGGTCATCCCCGGGCGTACTTTTCTTGAGAAGATATTCCTGTTGCATGAGGAATTCACTCGGCCGAATGGGTGTAGTCACATGGAGCGTTTGACTCGCCACATGTATGATGTGGAGAAGATGATGGATAAGAACTTCGCTAAGGAGGCCTTGCACAACAAGACCCTCTACAACGAAATCATCAACCATCGTCAAGAGTTTACGGCATGGAGCGGTCTCGACTATTCGTCGCATCAGCCAGGGACAGTATCGTTCATGCCTCCAGCTTCTGTCATGAAAGATTTGCGTGAAGACTATCGTAAGATGCAGGAAGGTTTTATCTACGGCGAATCGCTCTCCTTTGATGAATTGATAGAACGTCTGCAAGCCCTGCAGGAATACATTCGAGGCATTTCATTTTAGACTGCCCTTAGGGGGGATGCCCTCAGACCTCTCCTTGCATATATAATAAGCTATACCTCGTACAGCCAAAAACAATTAGATTGTTTTGCCCGATACAATCGATTGTGTGAGCCAAAACAATCGATTGTGTTGGGCGATACGAAGGGTAGTCTAAGCCTTCGTGAACAATAGCCTTGCTGAGAGGGTGAAATGCCTCTCCACAGAGCATCCGCTCAAGCCGGCGGAGGCCTCCGGTTATTCACCGAAGCCGAAGGTGAGGCCGAGGCTGAGCTGGAAGAAGGTGATGTCGTTGTCGAACCAGTTGTGGCTCTTGTGGTCGTCGTAGTCGGGATGGGGATTATAGAGGCGGCCATCGGGGTTGACAAACCAGTCGGCGGTCAGCACGTCGATGCGGATGGTGCCGGCCAACTCGTTGGTCAGGCGGAACTGATAGCCCACGCCGGCGGCCACGGCGAAATAGTTTTTGTTGTAGACACTGGCGCTGTGGCTGCTCGAGGGGTAGACGCGGTCCTGATAGTTGAGGAATCCACAGCCGGCGCTGATGTAGACTGCCTGCGTGTCGTCGCTGAAGAGGTGGCGCAACGATACGTTCGGCCCCACGTAGTGGACGTGCATCTTGTCGCTGAACTTGGCCGAGCGCAGGTAGTCGTACTGCAGACCCACACCCACCACGTCGGAGAGGTGGTAGCGCCCCTCGGCCAGCAGGGCGTAGCCGGCGTGGTTGCCGTTCTTGCTCACGAAGTTGCTCTTGTCGCTGTCCACGGCAGGCAACACCAAGCCTATGCCGCCCGTCACTTCGAAATCGCGGTTCAAGGGAGTGGCCTCTTGAGCCTTCGTGCTGAGGCTGCTGCCGCAGAGTAAGATGAGCAGCACCCAGTTCCATAGAGTCCCTTTCAAGTAGTTCTTTCTCATAACTGTAATCTGTAATCTGAAATTTGTTGTCCGCTTAGACCTAGCAAAGGCTGGAGAAGCGGTCCTGTTACTATATCGTTTAGTGATTCTCGTCTATTGTTTTCTGTTTCTCCTCCGGTCGTTACAAGTCGTAGAGCAGCGAGATGACGGTGATGCTCACCACCAGGATCACCAACTTCATCAGAATGCCGACGGCCAGATAGTCGTAGGGGTGGTAGCCTCCCTCGCTGTAGACCAACCGGTTGCTGGGGGCGCCTATGGGGGTGGCGAAGCAGGTGGACACCGCTATCATCAGTGCGATGATGAACGGCACGGCGTCTTGGCCTAGCAGCAGGGCCGTCGTCAGTGCTATCGGATAGAAGATGGCGGCCACGGCCGTGTCGGTGATGAACTCCGTGGTGATGCTGGCCAACACGCAGATGCAGACGATGGCCGCTATGGGGTTCCAGCCGCTGATGGTGACTATCTCCTTGGCTATCACGTAGGAGATGCCCGAGTGTTGCACCGCCACCGCGATGGCGATGGAGCTGGCGAATACCATGATGGTGTTCCAGTTGATGGCGTGCCAGGCCTGGGTGGTGGTGCAGCAGTAGGTGGCCATCATGGCTATGGCAGCCAGCATGGCCGACTGCAGCAGCGTCATCACACCGAGGTGTTGCAGCAGAATCATCGCCATCACGATGAGGAACGACACCAGCGTGCGTACACCATACTTAGGCGAATAAATAGAGTCCACGAAGATGAGGTCTTTGGCGGCGGTCTTCTCCAACACACCCTTCCGGTCGGGGTTGCCCTCGAAGAGCAACACGTCCTGGAAACCTAGCTTCACCTTATAGGGGTTCTCGTCGATCAGTTCGCCCTCGCGCACCACTGCCAGCAGTGTGACGTTGTGGTTCGACTCGAAGTCGCAGTTGCTCATGGAGTAGCCTGCCAACAAACTGTCGTGTTGCAGCGAGGCGGTGTAGAACAGACGCTTCATGGTCGGCTCTTTCACGCTGAAGACAGGCTCTGCCATGGCCAGCTCGTGCGTCTTCCTCAGTTGCATGAGCTCGTCCGCCCGTCCGGCGTAGATCAGGCGGTCGCCCTGCTCTATCGTCTCATCGGGTTGCACGGGGCAAATCACCTTCTTGCCGTCGCGCACAATCTCCGCCAACCGTCCGCCTTCGACAATCAGCAGTTTCGTCTCTTCCACGGTCCTGCCCACCAGGTAGCTATCGTCCGGCACCAGGAACTCCACGGTATACTCGTGTGCCTCCTCGAAAATCTCCTGAGGCGTGCGTCGGTCGGGCAACAGTCGTCTGAACAAGATGAGGACCAGTATGCCAGCCCCGGCGCAACAGATGCCGGGGATGAACGGTGCGAAGAAGTCCATCTGGACGCTCAGGTCGTGGCGCACCATGCTGCTGAGCAGGATGTTGGGCGGGGTACCTATGATGGTGCAGACACCACCCAGACCGGCCGCGTAGCTCAGCGGCAGCAGCATCTTCGAGGGTGCCAGGCTGAGCGACCGCGCCCAGGCCTTAATCTTCTTCATGAACACCGTGGTGACTACGGAGTTGAATATGATGGCGCTGCACAGCGCCGCCGGCACCATCATGCGGAACAGTGCCGAGGAATATTGCCGGGGCTTGCCCAGTGTCTTGTCTATCACCCAGTTGAGCACACCGGTGTGGATGAGGCCGGCCATCACTACGTAGAGCACACCCACGGTCACCACCGCGATGGTGGAGAAGCTGGAGAAGGTCTCCTTCTCGCTGAGCGCCCCTGTGATGTAGAAGCTGGCCATCGTGCCGAAGTAGACGAACTCCGAAGGAATCTTGGTCTTCAGCAGGAGGATGAACATGACAATGAGAATGGCAAGTGTAATCCATGCCTCAGCTTTCAGCGAGGAGAGTAGGGAAGTCAGTACGATAAAATCCATAACTTATGTGTGTGTCTGTTTGTAGTTGAGAGTTTTTTGCCTTTGCAAATATAGATAATTATTTCGAGCCTCCATCTTTGGCTTCTCTATTTTCCTGACTAGGGAGATAAATTTCTCTGGTCAGCGAGTGTAACGGCCTTGACTTAGATGTCGAAGAAGAGGAGGATGGCTGTCACCTCCACGGCCAGCACCACCACCTTCATCAGTATGCCGACGGGCAGGTAGTCGAGCGTCCGGTAGCCTCCCTCGCCGTAGACCAGTTTGTTGCTCGGCGAGCTGAGGGGCGAGATGAAGTTCGACGAGCAGGCTATCATCAGCGCGATCACGAAGGGCAGGAAGCTCACGCTCAGCGTCAGCGCCGTGGCCATGGCCACCGGATAGAAGATGGCCGCTATGAGGGTGCTGGCGGCGAACTCCGTGGCGATGCTCGCCATCAGGCAGAGGCAGATGAGACTCAAGATGGGGTTTGCGTCGCACAGGTCGACAATACATTTGGCCAACACGTAGGAGATGGCCGTCTTCTGTATGGCGAAGGCGAACGCCACCGAGCTGGCGAAGACCAGTATCGTGTTCCAGTTGAACGAGTACCATGCCTGGGTGGTGCTGCAGCAGCGGGTTATCAGCATCAGCACCGCCGCCAGGAACGCGGCCTGCAACAGTATCATGGAGCCGAACTGCTCCAGCGCCACCATCATCGCCACGATGCCTATGGCCAGAGCGATGCGGAAGGTTTTCTTAGGCTTCTCATGCTCCTCCAGGAAGACGAGGTCCCTCGACGCGGTCTTCTCCAACACGCGCTTGCGGGTAGGCGAGCCTTCCAGCAACAACACGTCCTGATGGGTGAGTTTTATCTTGCAGGGGTTCTCGTCCACCAGCTCGCCCTCGCGTACGACGGCCACCAGCACGGCGTTCTGCACCTCCTCGAAGTCGCACGACTCCATGGTCTCTCCCACCAACAGACTGTCGTGTTGCAGCGAGGCCATGTAGAACTGGTGTCCCTGCTTCGGGTCGGTGGTGCTGAGGATGGGTTGCGCCAGCGTCAGCTCGTGGTCGTTGCGGATGTCCATGATGACGTCCGCCTGTCCCGCGTAGATGAGACGGTCGCCCACGTGGATGGTCTCGTCGGGCGACACCGGGCAGATGATCTCCATCTCCTCGCCCCGCATAATCTCTATCAACCGTCCGCCGTTGACGAACAGCACGTTGGCCTCGCCCACCTTTTTACCTGCGAGGTCGCTCGTCTCCGGCACCAGGAACTCCACCGTGTACTCGCCAATCTCCTCGAGAATGTCGCGTGCCGTGCGTCGCTCGGGCAGCAGGCGTCGGGTCAAGAGAATGACCAGGATGCCAGCCACCAGACAGCAGAGGCCCGGAACGAGGGGTGTGAACACGTGGTTCTGCAGGTCCTGATAGTGATAGAGCAGACTGTAGATGAGTATGTTGCTGGGCGAGCCTATCATGGTGCACATGCCTCCCAGCGTGGCCGCGAAGCTCAGCGGCAACAGCAGCTTGGAGGGAGCCAGCGAGAGCGACTTGGCCCATCCCTTTATCTTCCTCATCATGGTGGTGGTGGCCACCGAGTCGAACACGAAGGCGCTGCATATGGCGGCCGTCAGCATCATGCGGATGAGCGCCGTCGTGTACCTCTTTGGCTTGCCCAGCGTCTTGTCGATAATCCAACTGAGCGCCCCGCTATGGACCACACCCGACATCACGATGCAGAGCGTGGCCAGCGTCACCACGGAGATGGCTGTGAAGCTGGAGAACGTCTTGCGCGCGTCGAGCACGCCCGTGATGAAGAGGCAAGCCATCGCCCCCATGTAGATGAACTCGGCTTGAATCTTGGTCCTTGCCAACAGGATAAACATGACCACCAGGATGGCAATCGTCAGCCATGCATCGGCCTTCAGAGCAGAAAAGAGGGAAAAGTCCATACCGTACGTGTCAGATTAGAGTTGTTTACTTTAAATTCTTTTGTTCCGCAAATATAGAACATTTATTTGAAGTTCGCTCTGTTTGAACCATTATTTTGCGACTTTGTTAAGTAGAAGTGCCAAAACCAGGGGTAGAAGTGTATCTCGTACAACAATAACGCCGCCCGGCGTAAGAATTGAAGGTAAATTAGTGGCGCGGATGCTAGCGCATTCAAAAAGAAACATTATATTTGCCCACGTCATTATCATTATCCATCGAAGGGATAGATATCAGACATCAGTTTCAATTTAAACCATAAAAACATGAACAACATCAAGAACACAATTCTTGTGGCGGGCGCTATGGCCCTGACAACCCTTTCGGCTTACTCCCAACAGGAGTCCGAGATTCGCATTCATCCCCAACAAGGGAAGAACATCATCAACAAGAACATCTACGGCCAGTTTGCCGAGCACCTCGGCACCTGCATCTACGGCGGCCTGTGGGTGGGCGAGAACTCCAGCATCCCCAACACCAACGGCTACCGCAACGATGTGGTGAAGGCGCTGAAGGACCTGAAGGTGCCCGTGCTCCGCTGGCCCGGCGGCTGCTTTGCCGACGAATATCACTGGATGGACGGCATCGGCCCGCGCGAGAACCGCGCCAAGATGGTGAACAACAACTGGGGCGGCACGGTGGAAGACAACAGCTTCGGTACACACGAGTTCCTCAACCTCTGCGAACTGCTGGGTTGCGAACCTTATATAAGCGGTAACGTAGGCAGCGGCTCGGTGGAAGAGCTGGCCAAGTGGGTGGAATACATGACCTCCGACGCTGAGAGCCCCATGACCGACCTGCGTAAGAAGAACGGCCGCGAGAAGGCATGGAAGGTGAAATATCTGGGCGTGGGCAACGAGAGCTGGGGCTGCGGCGGAAGCATGCGTCCCGAGTACTACTCCGACCTCTATCGTCGCTACTCCACCTACTGCCGCAACTTCACCGGCAACCACCTCTACAAGATCGCCAGCGGCGCCAGCGACTACGACTACAACTGGACCGAGGTGCTGATGAAGAACGTGGGTCACCGCATGAACGGTCTCTCCCTGCACTATTATACATGCGCCGGATGGAGCGGCAGCAAGGGATCGGCAACCGACTTCACCGCCGACGACTTCTACTGGACCATGGGCAAGTGCCTCGAGATAGAGCCTGTCATCAAGAAGCACATCGAGATTATGGACAAGTATGACAAGGATAAGAAGATTGGTCTGATGGTCGACGAGTGGGGCACCTGGTGGGACGAGGAGCCGGGCACCGTGCGCGGACACCTCTACCAGCAGAACACCCTGCGCGACGCCATGGTGGCCGCCCTCACGCTGAACGTGTTCCACAAGTACACCGACCGCATCCAGATGGCCAACATCGCACAGATAGTGAACGTGCTGCAGTCCATGATCTTGACCAAGGACAAGGAGATGGTGCTCACCCCGACGTACTACGTCTTCAAGATGTACAACGTGCACCAGGACGCTACCTATCTGCCCCTCGACCTGCTCTGCGAACATAAGACCGTGCGCGACAACCGCACCGTGCCGATGGTGAGCGCCTCCGCCTCACGCGACGCCCAGGGCCGCATCCACGTCTCCCTGGCCAACATCGACCTCGATGAGTCGCAGAAGATCACCATCTCGCTGGACGACACCAAGGTGAAGTCCGTGACCGGCGAGATGATTACCGCCAACGACATTCGCGCCTTCAACTCCTTCGAGAAGAAAGACGTGGTGGTGCCCGTGGCCTTCAAGGACGCCAAGGTGAAGGACGGCAAACTCATCGTCACCCTGCCGGCCAAGTCAATCGTAACCCTGGAAATAAAGTAACACACTATGGTACGCTATTATAATATAGGTAAACTGTTCGCGCTGGCCATGCTCCTTGCGCCGACCCTCTCGTCGGCACAAGAGGCCGTCAGCCAGATGACTGTGAACGTGGCCAAGCCCACGGCACAGATACAGTCCACCATGTACGGCATCTTCTTCGAGGACATCAACTTCGGTGCCGACGGCGGACTCTACGCCGAGCTGGTGAAGAACCGCTCCTTCGAGTTCCCCCAACCCTTCACTGGCTGGGTGCCCTATGGCAACGTGCAGGTACTCACCGAGAACCCCTGCTTCGACCGCAACCCTCACTACGTGCGCATCACCAACGACGGTGCCCTCACCCGTGCCGGTCTCGACAACGAGGGCTTCAAAGGCATCGGTCTGAAGAAGGACGAGGCCTACCGCCTCTCGTTCTACGCCCGCACCACCACCGACACGCCGATGAAGCTGCAGGTGGAGCTGGTGGACTCCCACCACAACAATAAGTTCAAGCAAGAGGTGGAAGTCAGCGGCAAGGACTGGAAGAAGGTGGAGCTGCGCATCGTAGCCCCCTTCACCGACGCTCACAGCCGTCTGCGCATCCTGCTCAACACCGCCGGTGCCGTGGACATGGACCACATCTCCCTCTTCCCCGTGAACACCTGGAAGGGACGTGAGAACGGCCTGCGTGCTGACCTGGCCCAGGCGCTCTACGACCTCCATCCCGGCATCTTCCGCTTCCCCGGAGGCTGCATCGTGGAGGGAACCATCCTGGAGACCCGCTACCAGTGGAAGAACTCCGTGGGCCCGGTGGAGAACCGCCCCGTCAACATCAACCGCTGGAACTACACCTTCCCGCAAAAGTTCTTCCCCGACTATTACCAGAGCTACGGCATGGGATTCTTCGAACTCTTCCAGCTGAGCGAGGACATCGGCGCCGAGCCGCTGCCGGTCATCAGCTGCGGCCTCTCCTGCCAGTACGAGCGTGCTGAGGAAGTGCCCCTCGACCAACTGCAGCCCTACATCCAGGACGCGCTCGACCTCATCGAGTTCGCCAACGGGCCGGTGGACTCCCAGTGGGGTAAGGTGCGTGCCGACATGGGTCACCCCGCCCCCTTCAACCTGAAGTTCCTGGCCGTGGGCAACGAGCAGTGGGGCAAGGTCTACCCCGAGCGTCTGGAGCTCTTCATGAAAGCCATCCGTGCAAAATACCCCGAGATAAAGATTGTGGGCACCTCCGGACCAAGCGCCGAGGGTGAACAGTTCGAGTACCTGTGGCCCGAGATGAAGCGTCTGAAGGTGGACCTCGTGGACGAGCACTACTATAAACCGCCCCAGTGGTTCTTCGACAACGCCGCCCGCTACGATGGCTACGACCGCAAGGGCCCGAAGGTGTTCGCTGGCGAGTACGCCTCGCACGACCACTCCTCCGGCAAGGCCAACAACTTCCTGGCCGCCCTCTCCGAAGCCGCTTTCATGACCGGCTTGGAGCGCAACGCCGACGTGGTGCAGCTGGCCACCTACGCACCCCTCTTCGCCCACGTGGACGGCTGGCAGTGGAACCCCGACCTCATCTGGTTCGATAACCTGCGGATGATGCGCACGCCCAACTACTATGTGCAGCAACTCTACGGCATGAACGCCGGCACCGACGTGCTGCAGCTGACCATGGACGGTGCTGCCGTCACCGGTCAGAACGGACTCTATGCCACCGCCGCCCTCGATAGCCGCACCGGCGAGATTATCCTCAAACTGGTGAACGCCGCCGACAAGGAGGCCCGTGTGGACCTGACCTTCAACGGCCTGAAGAAGAAGCAACTGCTGGCCGGCACCTGCACCTATCTGCAGAGCGACGACCTGAAGGCTGTCAACACGCTGGAGGGCGAGACCCTTGTGCCGCGCATGCGCCCTGTGAAGATAGAGGCCGCTGACCAACTGAGCCTGCAACTGCCCGCCCATTACTTCGGCGTCTACCGTCTGTCGGTCGGCACCAAGTAACGGAGTGAACGGTAGCCCGTAGGGCCATGAAATAATGACCCTACGCTCAAGTGCCCGAGACCCTATGCTCAACGCCCCGAGACCCTACGGTCTCGGGCATTAGACCCTAAGGTCTCTGAAAACCTCCCTTTGACCCACTGGGAGAACCCGTTCTCCTTGGTGCGCAAAGGGCACTGAATAAAGAACTTCATTATTGTGATTGTTAGTTGAGGGACCTTGTCGGAGCCATGTCGACGGGTCCCTTTTGCATGGAGCAAGTTGTAAGCCTCTCTGCCCCTAAACCTGCGTTTTACTCAATCGTTGCCCAACGTTTCCTTACTCTATGGTATTTGCTCGTAACATATTTCCAGACGGGACCTTTCCGACGTTTTGTACGATGTGTCTCCGTATAATTATGCAATTGTGGCAGCGATGCGGACCTATAAATCGGCCAATTATGTTTTTTTAATAGATATTTGATTGTATCTTCCTCCCCGAACAGTTGTTTATAATCGACTAAAAGACTACATTTGTGCACTTAAAAAAGATAACACCAATCTCTATGAACGAAAGAACACTACTTTTGGGTGATGAGGCTGTGGCCTTGGGCGCGTTGCACGCCGGTCTGTCCGGTGTCTATGCCTACCCCGGCACACCCTCTACAGAAATCACCGAATTTATCCAAGGCCATCCGTTGGCGAAAGAGCGGAACATACACTGCAACTGGTCTACCAATGAGAAGACGGCTATGGAGGCCGCCCTCGGTATGTCCTACATGGGCAAGCGCGCCATGGTGTGTATGAAACATGTGGGAATGAACGTGGCCGCCGATGCCTTCGTCAACGCCGCCATGACGGGAACGAACGGAGGCCTGGTGATTGTGGCTGCCGACGACCCCTCGATGCACTCCTCCCAGAACGAGCAGGACTCCCGCTTCTATGGCAAGTTCGCCATGATACCCACCTTCGAACCCTCGTCGCAGCAAGAGGCTTACCACATGATAGGCGACGCTTTCGAGTTCTCCGAGCGCTACAAGGTGCCCGTGCTCTTCCGCATGGTCACCCGCATGGCTCACTCCCGTGCCGTGGTGGAGACAGGCCCCGTGCGCGACACCAACCCCATGACCTATCCCGAGAACCCGGGCGACTGGGTGCTGATGCCCATCGTGGCCCGTCGGCGCAACCAACAGTTGATAGCCAAACATCCCGATTTCGTCCGCGAGGCAGAGAACTCTATATATAATAAGGTAAGCGAAGGCACCGACCACTCACTGGGCATCATCGCCTGCGGCATTGCCTACAACTACCTGATGGAACACTTCAAGGACGGTTGCCCCTTCCCGGTGCTCAAGGTCTCACAATACCCGCTGCCCGTGCAGGCCATCCGCAAGCTGGCCGCTGAGTGCAAGGAGCTGCTGGTGCTGGAGGATGGACAGCCCGTGGTGGAGGAGAAACTCCTCGGTGTGCTGGAGCAACCCTTGGCCATCAAGGGCCGCCTCAGTGGCGACGTGCCCCGCACAGGTGAACTCACTCCGGACAATATCATCGCCGCCCTCGGCTTGAAGGACGAGGAGGTTTATCCCGCCAGCCAGCTGGTGGTGCCCCGTCCGCCCGCACTCTGCCAAGGCTGCGGTCACCGCGACATGTACGCCGCCCTCAACGAGGTGGTGCGCGAGTATGACAATAGCCGTGTGTTCAGCGACATAGGTTGCTACACACTGGGATTCCTGCCGCCCTACCGCGCCATCCATTCCGTGGTGGACATGGGCGCCTCCATCACCATGGCCAAGGGCGCTGCCGACGCAGGCCAGTTCCCCTCGGTGGCCGTCATCGGCGACTCCACCTTCACCCACTCCGGCATGACCGGACTGCTGGATGCCGTCAACGAGAAGAGCAACATCACCATCCTCATCTCCGATAACCTGACGACCGGCATGACCGGTGGCCAGGACTCCGCCGGCACAGGCCGTCTGGAGAGCATCTGTCTTGGCATCGGCGTGGAGCCCGAGCACGTGCGTGTGGTGGTGCCCCTGCCCAAGAACATGGAAGAGATGAAACAGGTGATTCGGGACGAAATCAACTATCACGGAGTCAGTGTGGTGATTACCCGCAGAGAGTGTATCCAGACCGCGCGCCGTCACAACAAAAACAAAGGAGAAAAATAAGATGCAAACAGACATTATACTTTCCGGCGTAGGAGGACAAGGTATCCTCTCTATCGCCACCATCATCGGTGCCGCTGCCATGAAGGAGGGCCTCTACATCAAACAGGCCGAGGTACACGGCATGAGCCAGCGCGGCGGCGATGTGCAGTCCAACCTGCGCATCAGTTCCGACCCCATCGCCTCGGACCTTATCCCCCTGGGCAAGACCGACCTCATCATTTCGTTGGAGCCCATGGAGGCCCTGCGCTACCTGCCCTATCTGAAGAAAGAGGGATGGATCATCACCAACACCGTACCCTTCGTCAACATCGGCAACTACCCCGACCAGCAGGCGCTGCTGCAGCAGATTGCCGCCTTGCCCCACTCCGTGACTATGGACGTGGACACACTGGCCAAGAGCGTAGCCTCGCCCCGTGCCGCCAACATCGTACTGCTGGGCGCCGCCGCTCCCTTCCTGGGCATCGAGGAGGAGAAGATAGCCGAGGCCATACGCACCGTCTTCGCCCGCAAGGGTGAGGCCATCGTGGAGATGAACGAGAAAGCCTTCCGTGCCGGTCTGGAGGTAGCACACCAATCCATAAAGAAGTAAAGGCCATGAGCATACCATTCAAGAAAGAAGAGGTGAGCGAGGTGATGCAACAGATGCACCTCACCGAAGTGGCCAAGGCCACCATACGACAGACCGTAGCCCTGTCCGAAGCCCTGGAGGCACGCACGGGCGAGAAGTTTGTCCACCTCGAGATGGGTTCGCCCGGTCTGCCCCCCAACCGGATAGGCATCGAAGCCCAGAAGAAGGCCCTCGACAGCGGGGTGCCCCAGTCGTACCCCAACGTGGCGGGCATCGCACCGCTGAAGCAGGAAGCCTCCCGCTTCATCAAGGCCTTCCTCAATATCGACGTCAACCCCGAAGGCTGTGTGCCTACCGTAGGATCGATGATGGGAACCTTCGCGTCGTTCATCCTCACCACACACCTCCATGCCGAGAAGAACACCATCCTCTTCATCGACCCGGGCTTCTCCGTGCAGCCGATGCAGGCCAACGTGCTGGGCTACAAGAAGGCATCGTTCGACGTGTACGCCTACCGCGGTGAGAAGTTGCGCGACGAGCTGCGCCGCATCCTCTCCGCCGGCAACATCGCCGCCATGATCTACTCCAACCCCAACAACCCCTCGTGGGTCTGCTTCACCGAGGAAGAGTTGGGCTACATCGGTGCCTTGGCCACCGAGTTCGACACTGTCGTCATCGAGGACCTCGCTTACCTGGGCATGGACTTCCGCAAGGACTTGGGCCATCCCTTCGAGCCTCCCTATCAGGCTACCGTGGCGCGCTACACGCAGAACTACCTGCTGATGCTCTCCGCCTCCAAGATATTCAGCTACGCCGGCGAGCGGTTGGCCATCGTGGCCATCTCCGACGGCCTGTTCAACCGCGTCTATCCCAACCTGCAGAAGACCTTGGGCATGGACACCCCCGGCCGGGCGTTCATCTACTCCATCATCTACTGCCTCTCGTCCGGCGTGTGCCACTCGGCACAGTATGCCTTGGCGGCCATGTACAAAGCCGCCTGCGACGGGAAGATCAACTTTGTGGAGGACACCCGCGAGTATGCCCGTCGGGCCGCACGGTTGAAAGAGATATTCCAGCGCCATGGGTTCCACATCGTCTACGACAAGGACCTGGACCAACCCGTGAGCGACGGATTCTTCTTCACCATTGGCCGCAAAGGCTTCTCGGGCGACGAGCTGATAAACGAACTGATCTATTACGGCGTGGCCGCCATCTCGCTCCGCACCACCGGCAGCGAGCAGCAAGGCATCCGCGTCTGTACCTCTACGGTGACCAACGATTACTATACGTGGCTGGACGAACGCCTGCGTATCTTCAATCAGAATCACCCGTTATAAAATAAGGAATCCCTGGCAGACCGTTGCCCATGCGACAGTCTGCTGGGGATTGTCTTTAAAATGCCGGAAGTGTGCACGGCCACTTTCCCTTGTCGGCACTGCTTGCGGTCTTAAACCTAAACCTTTACCGAGCGGCCCCTCTTGGGGCGTGCGCTCTTTGACAGAACCCCAATGACAGCTTCCGTCCCTCCGCTGAGGGAGTGGCGTGGGCGCTTATCCTCTGTTCCCATCCGTAGGGTGGGGCGGACCAAAAACCTTATAACTATGAAAATGAACTACGTATCGGCGGCAGAGGCCGTCCAGTTGATTAAGTCGCACGACAAAGTGCTCATCCAAGGCAGTACGTCCATACCCGAGGTGCTGTTGGATGCCCT
>CAYZVH010000027.1:0-15303 GCA_964481755.1 uncultured Bacteroides sp.
CAACAATATAATCGAGAAAAAGTTTGTTTGTTCATTTTTATTATCTACATTTGTAGCGGAGCTCATAAAGGAACTCTCTATACAATTATGAAAGATATCGCTATCATTACTTTCTTCCTCGCACCTGTCTTCCTTTGCTGCGACTGGTTTATCGTGGCTATCTTGACTTATATAGTCAGTGGAGTGACGGGAATTATAGCATATCTCCGATTCTACGACAAAACCGACTTTAGCCACGTCCCCCACTCCTGGTGGGGTGGCCTCTAAGTATTGTATCTGTTAAGTTTCGCTTGTTCATCGACTCCTGCAGTGTATAAGATGGTGGTTGACAGTGTAACCTTGGAGAAGATTACTCTATATACCCATGGGCCCACGAGTATATACTCGTTGAAAGGCCGACTTATGCTTTTCACGATGAGACTTAAATAAGCATCATCACTTTCCTCATAGACCAAGAAAGAGGAGAGCTCTTCGCAGAGCCCTCCTCTCAAACTTAAAACAACCAACAAAAGAAATAGATAATATCGTATTATCTGATAAACAGTAATTCTCTGTATTTCGGAAGCGTCCACAACTGGTTGTCGACAATCAACTCGAGCTTGTCGATGTGGTAACGGATCTCCTCCAACATCGGAGCGATGTTGTCGTGATAAGCGATGGCCTTCTCACGCTCGTCCGTAATCTTGTTGGCAACCTTGCGGGCCTCCACCATCTTGTCCACATGCTCCTTGATGAAGATGGTACGCTCGCCTATCTCGCGGATGATGGCAAGGTTCTCTGAAGAGAGTTGCTTGCTCTCCTCGGCAGGGAACAGGTCCTTCATCTTGTAGACATTGTCGATAAGGCCGCTCTGGTAGCGGGTGGCAACCGGGATGATGTGGTTCATAGCCAGGTCGCCCAGCACGCGGGCCTCAATCTGAATCTTCTTGGTGTACATCTCCCACTTAACCTCGTTGCGGGCCTCGAGCTCCTTGCGTGTCATCACGCCGGTAGACTCGAACATCTTCACACTGTCCTCTTTCAGGTAGTTGTCGAAGATGACAGGGCAACTCGTCTCGCAGTCCAGACCACGACGCTTGGCCTCTTCCTTCCACTCGTCGGAGTAGCCGTTGCCGTCGAAACGGATAGGCTTGCATATCTTGATGTACTTGCGGACAACCTCCAGGATGGCGGACATCTTCGGCTCGCCCTTCTCTATCAGCGCGTCCACCTCCTGCTTGAACTGTGTCAACTGCTCGGCTACGGCGGTGTTGAGGGCAATCATAGCGGATGCGCAGTTGGCCTCTGAACCTACGGCACGGAACTCGAAGCGGTTGCCGGTGAAGGCGAACGGAGAGGTGCGGTTACGGTCGGTGTTGTCGATCAGCAACTCAGGAATCTGCGGGATGTCCAGCTTCATGCCCTGCTTGCTGCTGAAGTTGATGAGCTCGTCGGTAGTGGTCTCCTCCAAGTGGTCGAGCACCTGGGTGAGCTGCTTGCCGAGGAAGCTGGAGATGATTGCGGGAGGTGCCTCGTTGGCTCCCAGACGATGAGCGTTGGTAGCCGACATGATGCTGGCCTTCAGCAGTCCGTTGTGACGGTATACAGCGGTCAATGTATTTACTACAAACGTAACGAAGCGCAGGTTCTCTTCCTGTGTCTTGCCGGGAGCGTGGAGCAGGATGCCCGTGTCGGTACCCAGCGACCAGTTGTTGTGCTTACCCGATCCGTTGACGCCCTTGAACGGTTTCTCGTGGAGCAACACGCGGAATCCGTGGTTGCGGGCAATCTTACGCATCAGGGCCATGATGAGCATGTTGTGGTCCACGGCCAGGTTGCACTCCTCGAAGATAGGAGCCAACTCGAACTGGTTGGGAGCCACCTCGTTGTGACGTGTCTTGCAGGGGATGCCCAACTTCAGCGCCTCAATCTCGAGCTCCTTCATGAAGGCTGCCACACGCGAAGGGATAGCACCGAAGTAGTGGTCCTCCAACTGCTGGTTCTTAGCGGACTCGTGTCCCATCAAGGTACGGCCTGTGAGCAACAGGTCGGGGCGTGCGGCGTACAAGCCTTCGTCCACCAGGAAGTACTCCTGTTCCCATCCGAGGTAAGAGTACACCTTCTTCACGTCGGGGTTGAAGTAGTGGCACACGTCCACCGCAGCCTTGTCCACTGCGCGCAAAGCCTTCAACAGAGGAGCTTTGTAGTCGAGTGACTCGCCGGTGTAGGCGATGAAGATGGTCGGGATGCAGAGGGTGTCGTCCACGATGAACGCGGGTGACGAGGGATCCCATGCACTGTAACCGCGGGCCTCGAAGGTGTTGCGGATACCACCGTTAGGGAAGGACGAGGCGTCAGGCTCCTGCTGAACGAGCAGCTTGCCCGAGAACTCCTCCATCATGCCGCCCTTGCCGTTGTGTTCCACAAAGGCGTCGTGCTTCTCGGCAGTGCCTTCGGTCAAGGGGTGGAACCAGTGGGTGTAGTGTGTCACACCCATCTCGATGGCCCACTTCTTCATGCCTGCGGCCACCTCGTTGGCGATGCTCGTGTCCAACGGAGCTCCGTTGTCGATCACATCGATCAGTTTCTGGTAGACCTTGCTGGGCAGATACTTGAACATCTTCTCCTTGTTGAATACGTACTTGGCGTAGTATTCAGAGGGGCGCTCTGTCGGGGTAGGTACCTCCACCGCCTTTTTCTTGAAAGCCGATTCAACGACTCTGAATCTTAGTTCTGACATAATACTTAAATGTTTGTTGTTAATATGTAATGTCTATATATTATTACGTTTATGTTGTTATCAGTTGTATGCTGTCTCGCCATGTTCGTAGATGTCGAGTCCTTCCTCCTCAACGCGGGCCGGGACACGCAATCCGTGAATCTTGTCGAGAACCTTGAAGATGATGTAACCCATCAGGGCTGCCCAACCGCCTACTACCACCGCGCCGAACAGCTGTGTGAGCAGGAAGCTGGGGCCGAAGCCGTAGAACCAACCCTCGGAGGTAGAGAGCAGACCAGTCAACAATGTGCCGGTGAAACCGCAGACACCGTGAACAGAGGATGCGCCTACAGGGTCGTCTATCTTCAACACGTGGTCGATGAACTCTACAGCGTAAATCATGAGCGTTCCGCAGACAGCGCCTATGATGATGGCTCCGGCGGGAGATATGCAGTCGCAACCGTCGGTCACGCCGACCAGACCTGCCAGGATGCCGTTGAGGGTGAGTGACAACGACGGCTTACCATACTTGAACCAGCTGACTACCAGTGCGAAGAATCCACCTGCGCAAGCACCGAGGTTGGTGTTGAGGAATACCAGTGAGATGGCTGTTTGGTCCTCAGGAGTGGCAGCTGCCAATTGTGAGCCGGGGTTGAATCCGAACCATCCGAACCAGAGGATGAACACACCCAGGGCGGCGATGGTCAGGTTGTGACCAGGGATAGCGCGTGACTTACCGTCCTTGCCATACTTGCCGATACGCGGACCGAGGATGGCTGCACCTACCAAGGCAATCCAACCACCTACGGAGTGCACTACTGTGGATCCGGCGAAGTCGTGGAACACGTGACCGAAGGTGGTCATCATGAAGCTGTCCTCGCTGCCGTTCATCAACCAGCCGCCACCCCAGGTCCAGTGACCGGATATCGGGTAGATGAGCACGCTGATGAAGATGGTGTAGACCAGATACATGCTGAACTTCGTGCGCTCAGCCATGGCACCTGAGACGATGGTGGCCGATGTGGCACAGAACACGGTCTGGAACACGAGGAATCCCTCGATAGGCAGTCCGTTGTCGATGATGTCGCTCATGGCCTGGAGGTCGAACATGTGAGGCACGCCCACAAAGTCGCCGAGGCCGAACATCAAGCCGAAGCCGATGAACCAGAACAGAATGGAGCCGAACATGAAGTCGATGAAGTTCTTCATCAGGATGTTGGCCGTGTTCTTGGTGCGGGTGAAGCCAGCCTCAACCAAGGCGAAGCCCGGCTGCATGAAGAACACCAGCATGGCCGCCAGCAGCATCCACACAGTGTTGAGGCCGGTGGTCAAATCGGAAACCGTGGTAGCCAGTGTGGCGGGAGCCTCCGCAGCTATGGTATCGGCCGGAGCCGCTGCGACAGCCTCGCTGACGGCAACAGTAGTGTCAATGGCAGTGGAGTCTTGTGCCATTGCGAATGTGGTCACGGCGAGCAGCAGGATAGCGCTCAGTGCCCATCTCTTCAATATGTAGGTTTTAAAAGTATCCATAATCTCAATCTCTTTAATATGCATTTGTATTCAATTGTCTCTCTTTACTTTCCCGTGGTTTATTTCTCTTGCTCAGCATTGTAGAGGGCGATGTCACCCTGCTCACCGGTGCGGATGCGCACTGCGTTCTCTACAGGGATGACGAAGATACGTCCGTCACCAATCTCGCCGGTCTGGGCTGCTGACATGACAGCCTTCACGGTCTTGTCCACATTCTTGTCGCGCACTACGATGGACACAAGGATACGCTCGATGTAACTCGTGTCGTACACCACACCTCGATAGATGCGCCCCTGGCGTGTTTTGCCTACACCTCTTACGTCGTAGTAAGAGAACCATTCGATGTCAGCTGCGAGCAATGCGTCCTTCACATCCTCGAACTTTGTCTTTCGAATAATTGCTTCAATCTTTTTCATAACAAAAACGATTTTAAAAAGAGGTATAGGAACGAAAAAAGCTTAAGTGAATTACCTTACAACAAACTTGAGTATATCTCGATAAACTATGATCTTTTCCTATACGCTCTTTCATGTTCTTTTTTACAGTTAATTCTCTCTAGTTGTATGCTTCATTAAAAACTAATACCGAATACCAGATAGGTGCTCTCGCTCTTGGGGTTCACCGTCACCCGGGCGAATGCGGGGATGCTGAAGGTGTCTGTCACCTTAATCTCCTTGGCTGCCCCGAGGCTGACGTCCACCACGGAGAATCCGTCCACATAGCCATAGGTGCCTGAGCTCTTGAAAGGCGCCGCTCCCACGGAAGCCGAGAAGTCGAGACCTCCCAACCGGAACGGAGCGCTCAGCTCGCAGTATGAGGAGTAGGCCCGGTCGCCGTCGGCCTTGTAGTCGTCGCCGGCGAAGTTGGTGTACCAGTTGATGGCAGCCACTCCGAAGTCGTATCCCAGGTTCACCTCGAACACGTGCGAGGTCTCGTGAGCGCCGTACTTCAGGTACTTGTTGCCACCGCTAAACCAATAGTCGGTCACACCGATGTTGAAACCACCCATTGTATAACCCAACGTCAAGTCGAGTTCTTTGGTCTGCTCGGCGCCACCGGCCAGGTTGCTGATGCCTACCGATCCCCATGCGGAGAGCGACAGCCCGTTGTAGGTCAACTCCAGCGAGGGCTGGATGCTGACGTTGCCCAGGTCCTGTCCACGCCAAACGTATCCGCTGACGATGTCCGCGCCTACGGAGGCTTCCACACCTTCCTGGGCTTGCATTGTCTCTGCGGCCATTACCGATCCTAGCAGTAATGCGGCCATTTTGAAACTCTTCTTCATAATCTTTTTCCCTTTAATTGATACTTATGTTAATTGAATCTCTCTCTGTATCTCGTTCAGTCGTTGTTACCTAATACCATGCATGCCTTTCCTTATCCTAACCATTTACGCAGACGGCGCATTGCCTCTTGGCAGTCGGCGCGGTCGCCGAATGCGGTCAGTCGGATGTATCCCTCGCCGTTCGGACCGAAGCCTACACCGGGGGTGCCCACCACGTTGGCCTCGTAGAGCATCTGCTCGAAGAACTTCCACGACGACAGGCCGCGGGGAGCTTCCAACCAGATGTAGGGAGCGTCCTCTCCACCGAAAACGGTCAGTCCGATGTTGGTCAGCTCCTTTCGCATGATGCTGGCATTGGTCATATAGTACTTAATAGTATCCTTCACTTGTTGCTTACCCTCGGGCGAGTAGGTGGCCTCGGCACCGCGTTGCGTGATGTAGGAGGTACCGTTGAACTTGGTGCACTGACGTCTGTTCCACAGTCGGTTGAGCGGTACGCGCTCGCCGGTGAGGGTGCTGGCGGTCAACTCCTTCGGCACGATGGTGTAGCCGCAGCGTACGCCGGTGAAGCCAGCTGTCTTCGAGAAACTGTGGAACTCGATGGCCACCTTACGCGCTCCCTTTATCTCGTAGATGGAGTGGGGGATGTCCCGATGCTGTATGTATGCCTCGTAAGCGGCGTCGTACATAATGATGGTATCGTTCTCCAGCGCGTAGTTGACCCACTTCTTCAACTCGGCCTTGCCGATGACCGTGCCCGTGGGGTTGTTGGGGTAGCAGAGGTAAACGATGTCGATGCGCTTCTTCGGAATCTGTGGAATGAAGTTGTTCTCGCGCATGCAGGGGATGTAGACCACGTTGCTCCATCGTCCGTTCTCCAGCGAGCCGGCGCGTCCGCACATCACGTTCGAGTCGATGTACACCGGGTAGATGGGGTCTGTCACACCGATGCTGTTGTCGTGGCGCAGTATGTCGCCGATGTTTCCTGTGTCGCTCTTGGCGCCGTCGTTGATGAACACCTCGCTAGGGTCCAGATGGATGCCCCGCGGAGCGAAGTCGTTCTTGATGATAGCGTCTATCAGGAAGTCGTATCCCTGCTCGGGTCCGTATCCGCGGAAGGTCTCTTTGTGAGCCATCTCGTCCACAGCCTTGTGCATCGCCTCGATGGATGCCATCGGCAGGGGTTGCGTCACGTCGCCGATACCCAGACGGATGATGTCCGCCTTCGGATGTGTCACCTTGAAGGTATTGACTTTCTTTGCTATGTCCGAGAACAGGTAGTTGCTCGGCAGCTTCAGGAAATGTTCGTTTACGAGTGCCATAATCTTTGTTTTCTTTTGTTTATTTGTTGTTTATAGATCTATTTCTCCTTCAAATACTTTGGTGGCCGGGCCGGTCATGTAGACATGATTGTCCGCCTCGTTCCACTCGATGAACAGGCAGCCGCCGTCCATGCGAATCTCTGACTTGCGGCCACAGACCCCGTTGAGCACGGCGGCCACTGCGGTGGCGCATGCTCCGGTGCCGCATGCCTGCGTGATGCCAGAGCCGCGTTCCCACACGCGCATCCGGATGACGTTGTCCGCCAGCCGTTGCGCGAACTCGATGTTCGCCCGCTCGGGAAACAACGGGTGGTGCTCCAGCACGGGACCTGTCTTGTCTATCGCCAATGCGGATACGTCCTCGGTGAAGATGACGCAGTGAGGATTGCCCATGCAGACGAACGTTCCCTTGAACGTGCCTGCCGCAGTGGCAATCTCCTCGGCCAGCATGCCGCCCGTGGGGGTAGCCAGCTGCGCCTTGTTCTCCAGGCGAGGTTCGCCCATGTCCACCGTTACGGCGGCGACAATACCTTGTTCAATATGTAACTTGAGAATCTTAATGCCGGATAGAGTCTCGAGAGCAATCTCCCGCTTGTCGGTGAGACCGTTCTCGTAGAGGTACTTCCCGATGCAGCGGGAAGCGTTGCCGCACATCATAGCCTCCGAACCGTCGGCGTTGAAGATGCGCATGCTGAAGTCAGCAACCTTCGACTCGCCTATCAGAACCAGACCGTCAGACCCGATGCCCGTGTGAGGCGCGCTCCATTTGATGGCGAGTTCCTCGGGCTTCTCTATGGGGTAACGCATCGTGTCAACGTAGATGTAATCGTTGCCTGCCCCATGCATCTTTGTGAATTTAATCTTGCTTGTCATAATTCTGATATTTGTAGTTATCTACTTGCTTTTTGTTTTGTTTACGCTGCAAAGGTATGTCTTTTTGACTGATGATATCAACCAATCGCATCGGAATAATAAGAAAACTTCATCAGCATACCAATTAGCTATAATAAGAGGTAGTGTAGATTTTAATCTGATACTATAATATATATATCCCTTCTAATGTGTTATGAATGATTATTCGTGTAGCTCAAAATGACTGCATATATCGTCTTGTTCTACCAAAAAGGTTGGTTGAACGCTGCTTGAGGTATCGTGATGAACGGTATAACTTCTATTTCCGAACGTTTTGCTTTGCCCCGCTGCGAGGGACGACAGTAGTAGTGTCATTGTGTACTATTCTATTATTTGTTGGTCGATTATCACGTTGCAAACTTACAAATAAATCCTTGAATAACCCTCATTTATGGAAATTTTCCATCGCCGATGCGTGTCGATAGGCTTCGCAAGGTAGTTAATTGGGTGAATAATTGCGCACCGATGCGGGTTATTCCGAAGGAAATGCTTACTTTTGTAGCTCAAACGTGATTTGAGAACTATTATAAACTTTTCTATATACATATATATAATATGGTAAGACAAATGATGGCCTTCATGATGGCCAGTGTGATGACCGTTGCCGCTTATGCCGCGCGCGTCGACATGAAACAAGCCGGGGCGAAGGCGGACGGCACAACCTTGAACACTGAGTTGATAAACGCTACACTCACTCGACTGAGCAACGAGGGTGGGGGCACGCTCTACTTCCCCAGCGGCATCTATCTGACAGGCTCTATCCGCATGCAGACCAACACGACCATTGAACTGGCGAAGGGGGCCACGCTACTGTTCTCCACCAACTTCGACGATTACCTTCCCTTCGTGGAGGTGCGCCACGAGGGCGTGATGATGAAGAGTTTCGCTCCACTAATCTATGCGGTGGATGCCGACAACATCACCATCAAAGGCGAGGGCACGTTGGACGGACAGGGCAAGGCCTGGTGGGACGAGTTCTTCAAGGTGCTCATAGACCTGCGCGACAATGGGGTGCGCGATGTGAACAAGTATCAACCCATGTGGGACAAGGCCAACGATATGGCAGCCATCAAGGCGGAGACCAACACCGACTGGCACAACACGGCCGACCGCCGCTTTTTCCGACCACCGTTCATCCACCCCGTGCGTTGCACCAACGTGCGCATCGAAGGGGTGAACATCAAGAACTCTCCCTTCTGGACAGTGAATCCGGAGTTTTGCGAGAATGTTACCATCAAGAACCTCAATATCAACAACGAACCGTCGCCCAACACCGACGGCATCAACCCGGAGTCGTGCCGCAACGTGCACATCAGCAACTGCAACATCTCCGTGGGCGACGACTGCATTACCATCAAGAGCGGACGCGACCTGCAGGGACGCCGCATAGGCAAGCCTTGCGAGAACATCACCATCAAAAACTGCACGATGCAGAGCGGACACGGCGGTGTGGTCATCGGTAGCGAGATGAGCGGCGGCGTGCGCAAGGTGAAAATCTCCAACTGCGTGTTCAACGGCACCGACCGTGGCATCCGCGTGAAGTCCACCCGCGGACGAGGCGGAGTGGTGGAGGACATCCGCGTGAGCAACATCGTGATGAACGGCATCAAGAAAGAGGCGCTCATCTTCAGTCTGAAATATAGCCGCATGCCCAAGGAGGAGAAGAGCGAGCGTACGCCAGTGTTCCGCAACATACGCATTTCCAATGTGGTGGTGAACGGCACGGACGAACCCATCCACATAGCCGGACTGGAGGAGTCGCCCATCACCGACATCGAGTTGAAGAACATCGTCATCCGCGACGCGAAGAAGGGTTGTGTGTTCGAGGACTGCAAGAACATAGAGATGAGCAACGTTGTGGTGAACGGTAAGTCGGTTTACGACATCAAGTAACCGACGGCTCACCCCGAGTAAAAAGATAGCCGGCATATTGACGAGGTTCCGTTCCTCTCTATATGCCGGCATTCTTTATCTTGTGTCTCAGCTGATGCCGTTTACTGCATCGTCTTTCCGTTCAGGTAGCTTTGCAGCTCGGGTTTGTATGAGTCCGAGATGGGGATATACTCCTTACCGAACACAATCCGTCCGCGGTCGATGACCTGTATCTTGCTCTTCTGCACGATGAACGAGCGGTGTACGCGGATGAACAGGGAGGAGGGGAGCCGCTCTTCCATCACCTTCATGCTGATGAGCGAAAGGATGGCCTTGGGCTGGTTCTCCACGTAAATCTTCACGTAGTCCTTCAGACCCTCGATGTAGAGGATGTCCTTCAGTTTTATCTGGATGAGCTTGTAGTCGCTCTTCACGTAGATGCAGTCGTTCTCGGTGTAAGGTAGTTCGGCGTTGGCCGCGCTGTTCTTCAGCTCGAACCAGTCGACGGCTTTGTTCACCGCCTCCAGGAAGTCCTTGTAGCTGATAGGTTTCAGCAGATAGTCGAGCGCGTTCACCCGATAACCGTCCAGCGCGTATTGGCTGAATGCCGTGGTGAAGACGATGCGTGTCTCCTCGTTGACCATCTTCGAGAACTCCAGTCCGCTCAGCTCGGGCATCTGTATGTCCAGAAACAGCAGGTCCACGGGTTTGTCCCGCAGACCGTCCATAGCGGTCACTGCACTCGAATACTTCCCCTCAAGCTTCAGGCAAGGGGTCTTCTGCACGTAAGCCTCCAGCAAATCCAGCGCGAGAGGTTCGTCGTCAACTAAGGCACATCTCAAAATCATCGTGTTCGCTCTTTAGTGTTAATACTCGCTGTGAATCTTGTCACACTTTGATAGACAACAACGAAGAATAGACCTCGCCGTTACCGCTCACTCCCTTCTGCCATTCGTACATGTGGGGGTAGAGCAGCTCCAGTCGCCGGCTCACCTGTTCCAGTCCGATGCCACTGCCGCTCTTGTCCGATGTGTTCTTCGGGTGGTTGCTGTTGAGTATCTCGCAGCGCACCTCCTTCTGCTCAATCTGCGTGATGGTGATGCTTATGAAACTGGTCTCAGTGGGACTGATGCCGTGTTTGAAAGCGTTCTCTATCAGCGAGATGAATATCAGCGGAGCGATTTGTATCGAACTGTTCTCAGGCACATTGATGTTGATGTACACCTTCACGTCCTTAGACACGCGGATGCGCATCAGCTCAATGTAGTTCTTGATGAAATCTATTTCCTTGGACAAAGGTACGAAAGTTTGTTGGTTTTCGTACAACACATAGCGCAGAAGTTTGCTCAAATCCTGCACGGCTTGTTGTGCCTTGTCGCTGTCGAAGGCTATCAGTGCGTAGATGTTGTTGAGCGTATTGAGCAGGAAGTGGGGGTTGAGCTGGTTGCGCAGATTGTTCAGTTCGGCTTCCGTGCGGTTCTTCTCGGCCTCTTGCAGAGCGGCTTCTGCCTTGCTCCACTCGCCGCTCATGCGGATGGCGGCTGCCACTCCCATGGTACACATCAACAGGATGGTGTCGCGCATCACGAAGGTCCAGAAGGGCGGATGCTTCACTCTACGCCGTATGGGCACTTTGGGCTCGGTGGCCTCTCCCTCGTGGGCTGCCCCCTCAGGTCGCTCCACAAACTCTACCTCTTCCTCTGCGGGAGGCTCCTTGAAGGGCGACCCCAGGTGGATGTAGAGGCTGATGACGACCAGCAGGATGAGGTTGTAGAGAAAATAGTGTCCCGTCTTCTTCTTCAGCAGGAAGAGGGGGACGAGAATCAAGTAGTTTACATAAAAAGTGATGAGGAACATCAGAGGCATCTTGATGTGGCTGATGTACTTCCACCAGTCAATCTCGCTGAACCCGATATCCTTGGTCAACAATAAAGGCAATAGGAAAATCAACATCCATATGATGATATGGATGAAGATTCCTATTGGCCTTTTATGTGTGGTAGTATCCAGTTTCATAGACACATGCGTTCACATTATTCGTAGCGGATGGCCTCTATCGGGTCGAGTGCGGCGGCTTTCTTGGCCGGGTACCAACCGAAGAAGACTCCCGTGATGGTACATACGGCGAAACTGAGCACGACGCTCCAGCCTTGGATGTAGATGGGCCAGTGGGCGATGAACTTCACCGCGTAAGAGGCTCCCACGCCGATGATGACACCGATGATACCGCCTGTGACGCTGATTAGGATGGCCTCTATCAGGAACTGGCTCAGGATGTCCAGACCGCGTGCGCCCACGGACATACGCAGACCGATCTCACGCGTACGCTCGGTGACGGAGACGTACATGATGTTCATGATGCCGATACCGCCGACCACCAGTGAGATGCCGGCAATGCAGGCAAGCAGGATGGTCATCAGGTCGGTGGTGGAGTTCATCATGCTGCTCAACTCCTGTTGCGAGCGGATGTTGAAGTCGTCGTCCTCGCTGTCCTTCAGCTTGTGGTTGCGGCGCAGGATGGTGGTGATGTCGTCGATAGCCTGGTCGGTCATGTCCTCGGTGATGGCCGAGCAGTTGATGCCCTGCAGGTAGGTGACTGCCAGGATACGTTTCATGATGGTGGTGTAGGGGGCCAACACCACGTCGTCCTGGTCCATACCCATACTGTTGTAACCTTTGGACTTCAGCACACCGACGATGCGGAAGGGGATGGAGTTGAAGCGGATGACCTTACCCACAGGGTCGCCCCCGTCGGGGAAGAGGTTGTCCACTACAGTCTTTCCCACGATGCACACCTTGGCGGAGGTCTGTATGTCCTGGTCGGTGAACATCTCGCCGTCCTCCACCGTCAGCTGGCGGATAGTCAGGTAGTCCTGGCTGACGCCGTAGATGGTTGAGGGGGCGTTGTTCGCTCCGTAGATGAGCTGGCCCGAGCTGTTCACGCTGGGGCTGATGGCCTCCAGGTACTTCGCTTCCTCGCGGATGGTGTTGTAGTCCTCCAACTTGAGGGTCTGCATGGCGCTAGCGTCCTGTCTTACACCACCTCGCATGTCCGCTCCCGGATGAATCATGATCATGTTGGAACCCATCTCGGAGATTTGTGACTGGATGCTCTTCTTCGATCCTTGTCCGATTGCCAGCATGGTAATCACTGACGCCACACCGATGATGATACCGAGCATCGTGAGGAATGCGCGCATCTTGTTGTTGGCGAGCGCCCGCAAGGCTATTTTGAATAAATTTGTTCCGTTCATATCTGTTCTCTATTAATCGTCAACAACTACAGGCAGGGCGGCGAGTGCCTCCGAGGCGGAGAGGATGTGGTCGTTCACCTTGTCCTCCCTTATCTGTCCGTCGCGCAGCACGATGTTGCGGCTGCTGTACTGGGCAATCTCGGGGTTGTGGGTCACGAAGATGATCGTTCGTCCCTCGGCATGCAGGTGTTGGAACAATACCAATATCTCGAATGAGGTTCGCGTATCCAGGTTACCGGTCGCCTCGTCGGCCAGTATCACGGCGGGGTCGTTGACCAAGGCGCGGGCGATGGCCACACGCTGCATCTGACCTCCGGACATCTGATTCGACTTGTGCATCAGACGGTCGCCCAGTCCCACTGCCGTCAGTGCCTTGATGGCACGCTCCTTACGCTCGGCTGCCGAGACGGCGGAGTTGTACATCAGCGGCAACTCCACATTCTCCACCGAGGTGGTCTTCGGCAACAGGTTGTAGTTCTGGAACACGAAGCCTATCTTGTGGTTGCGCAAGCGGGCTCGTTCGTTCTTACCCATCGTGCGGACGGGCACCCCGTCGAGGTTGTACTCTCCCGACGTCGGTGTGTCCAGACAACCCAGGATGTTGAGCAGCGTGGACTTACCCGAACCGGACGTACCCATGATGGTGACAAACTCCCCTTCGTGTATGGCGAATGAAACACCACGCAAGGCATGCACCGTTTCATCGCCCACCTGAAAGTTACGCTTGATATCCTTTAATTCTATAATGACTTTGCTCATAACGTAGGTCTCACTTACTTATTTCTTGTCTTTCTTTGAGTCGGGAGGTCCCGGTGCGAAGGGACTTCTCTCCTGTGTGTCGGAGCTGGTAGCCCCGGCCTCGGCAGCGCCGCCCTTGTCGATATTGGTGTCGGTAACCACCTGTGCACCTTCCTCGATGCCGCCGAGGATCTCTGTCAGCGAACCATTGCTGATGCCTACCTGCACGGCGTGTGCCTTGAAGGTGTTGCCATCGCGGGTCCACACTTTCTGCTCACCCTCGCAGTCGACCACCTTGATGTCCTTGGAGAGGATGGTGCTAGGTGTGAAGCGAAGAGCCTTGGTCGGTACAGAGAGCACTCCTTGCTTGTCCAACGTGTAGATGGTGACGTTGGCTGTCAGTCCCGGTTTCAGTTTCAGATCGGGGTTGGGAGCGGAAATCACTACCTCGTATGTCACGACGTTGCTCTCTGTGGTAGCCTCCTGGCGAACCTGGGTGACATTGCCCTCGAAGGTGTCGTTGGGGTAAGCGTCTACGGTGAACTCCACGCGCTGGCCCTCTTTCACACCGCCTATGTCAGCCTCGTCCACGTCGGCAATCACGCGCATGTCGGTCAGGTCTTGTGCGATGGTGAACAGGGTAGGTGTGGTCATACCGGCGTTCACGGTCTGTCCTTCCTCAACCTCTTTGCTCAGCACGATGCCGTCGATAGGCGACGCGATGGTGGCATATCCGAGGTTGGTCTGTGCCTTGTTCACACTGTTCTTGTTGGTCTCGTAGGTGTTCTTGGCCTTCTCGTAAGCCAGCACAGCCTCTTCGTAGTCGTTGTCGCTGATGAGTTGCTTCTCGTGCAGCGTCTTCATGCGGGTGTAGTTCTTCAGCTGATAGTCGTAGTCGCTTTTGGAACTGGCGAGGTTGTTCTTGGCTGAGGCCAACTCACTGAGCAGGTTGGTCTTGTCCAGCTCGGCCACAATCTGGCCCTTCTTCACCTCACTGTTGTAGTCCACATACAGTTTGCTCACGATACCGGAGACCTGGGTACCTACCTCGACTTCGGTCACAGGCTCCACTGTACCGGTAGCCGTCACACTGCTGCTGATGTCTCTCTTTTGTACGGGCTGGGTCTCGTAGCTCACTTTCATGGTGCTACTGGAACCGCCGAAGGCCCATATTAGTCCTGCTACGATCAATACAACAACGACCGCCAGGATGATCTTTACTTTTGTACTCATATACTAAATGTTTTTTTTGAATAGTCTGTCTATTATAAATCTATCTCTCCTCCCTGATAGAAGTTGAGCAACTCGGCGTTGAGGATGGCTGTGTACTTCGACTGCAGCTTGTCCTGCTCGGCGCTCAGGAGGTTGTTCTTCTCGGTGAGCAACTCCACGGTGTTCTTCAGTCCCAGGCTGAACTGTTCGCTCACCAGGTCGTAGCTGGTCTGGCAGCTGGTCACCTTGCTGCAGGCAGCGGCGAACTTCTGCTGGGCGCTGTTGGCGTCGAGCCAGAGCTTCTCTACGTTGCTGTAGAGGGTCTTCTTCTCGCTGGCGAGGTTGAGGACGGAGTTCTCTTGCTGCAGTTTGGCTTTCTGCACGTTGCTCTTGTTCTGTCGGTTGTCGAAGATAGGCACCGAGAGGGAGAGGCTGAGGGAGTTGTTCCAGTTGCTCTTCAGCTGCTCGCCGAATCCCATG
>CAYZVH010000027.1:15313-25029 GCA_964481755.1 uncultured Bacteroides sp.
TACCGTTGCTGCTACCCATGCCCGCGGATAGGTTGAGCGAAGGCATGTAGCCCGACTTGGCGATGCGCACACCCAGTTCTGCCGATTCCACGCTCAGCTTGCTGCTCTGTATCTCAGGGCGCTGTGCCAAGGCTGCCTCGTAGACTGCCGTCTGTGAGGGCAGGGGCTCCAGGGCTTTCTCGTCATTCAGGGTCGGTGTGGCCAGTTGCATCTCCTGGGTACCGTCAATCTCGAGCAGCTGTTTCAGCTGCAGTTTGTAGTCCTGCAGGGTAGCCTGCGCGTTCACCACGTTGTACTTGTCGTTGGCTACCTGGGCCTCCAACTGTGCCACGTCGCTCTTGGCTACGCTACCCACGGCCAACATCTCCTTGGCGCGGTCGTACTGTTTCTCGGAGAGCTCCAGTGCCTTCTTGTTCACCTCGATAGCCTCGTTGGTGTAGAGAATCTGCACGTAGAGTTTGGTGATGTTCTCTTGCAGGCTGTTCTCACCTTCGGCGATGTTCAGTCCCGAAATCTCGTTGGTGAGCTTCTGCTGCTTGATGTTCTTCAGCCGCTTGCCGCCGTTCCACACGGTCCACGACGCGTTCAAGCCGTAGCTACCATTGTAGGTCGTCTTGCTGCTGGAAGATGATGTGGTGTAGTTACCGCTACCGTCGTTCACGATGTTTGTCATGTTCTCGCTGTAGGGACGGTTCGTGATGCCTTGGTTGCTGCTGAACGACAGGCTGGGGAACAGAGCTGCCTTTGCTGTCTTCAGGTCCACTTCGCTTTCTTTCTGTGTTATCCTGCTCTGCTGCAACTGGATGTTGTTCTTCACCGCATACTCGATGCAGTCCTTCAAACTCCAGGTTGTCGCTTCGCTTTGTGCGTGCACCCCTGTGGCTAGCAGCAGTGCGCAACAGATAACGGAGAGTTGTTTTTGTTTCATGATCATATAACGATAATTGTTTTCTTAACTGTCGCAAAAGTAAATTCTTAATTTTAACCCTACAATTATAATAGATATGGCGAAAGTTAGTACCGACAAAACCAACGTTTTTGTCTATAAACCCTAAAAGTGCAAAATCTTGCTCTCGTAATCGGAATATTGCGTATATTTACCGCCTCAAACAAGTAGAATCTTATAAATACAGACAGACTATGTTCTCAGGAATTATAGAGGAATATGCCGAAGTCGTTTCGGTAGTGAAGGATCAGGATAACTTGCATCTGACCTTGAAGTGCTCATTCGTGGACGAACTGAAGATTGACCAGAGCGTGTCACACAACGGGGTTTGCCTCACAGTAGTGAAGATAGAGAACGGCACCTACACGGTGACCGCCATGCGCGAGACCATCGAACGCTCCAACATCGGCTTGCTGAAGCCGGGCGACAAGGTGAACGTGGAACGCAGCATGATGATGAACGGACGGTTGGACGGACACATCGTGCAGGGTCATGTGGACCAGACCGCAAAATGCGTCCGTGTGGAGGATGCCGCTGGCAGTTGGTACTTCACCTTCGAATATGCGTTCGACAAGGAGATGGCTCGCCGTGGCTATGTGACGGTGGACAAGGGTTCGGTGACGGTCAATGGTGTAAGCCTCACGGTGTGCAATCCTACGGACGGCACATTTCAGGTGGCCATCATCCCCTATACCTACGAGCACACCAACTTCCACACCATCAAAGTGGGGAGCGTGGTGAACATCGAGTTCGACATCATCGGCAAGTACATCAGCAAGATGATACAATATAAATAAGGTGTAGATGTACATATATAATAAGGTATAGACGCTATGGAAGATTTCTTACAGTTGGTCGCCGCGCGTCAGAGCGACCGTGCGTATGACAAGAACCGGGCGGTGGAACCGGAGAAGTTGGAACGAATCCTGGAGGCCGCACGGCTTGCTCCATCGGCCTGCAACGCACAGCCATGGAAGTTCGTGGTGGTTACCGACAAGGAGTTGGCCGTGAAGATAGGCAAGGCTACCGCCAGCTTAGGTATGAACAAGTTTGCCAAGGATGCTCCGGTGCATATCCTCATCGTGGAGGAGTCCGCCAACATTACCTCGATGCTGGGCACCAAAATCAAGGATAAATACTTCCCCCTCATCGACATAGGCATCGCTTCGGCTCACATCGCCCTAGCCGCTGAAGCTGAGGGACTGGGCTCGTGCATCCTGGGTTGGTTCGACGAGAAGGAGCTGAAGCGCCTAGTCGGCATCCCGCAGTCGAAACGTCTGCTGCTGGACATCGTGATCGGCTATCCGGCAAAGCCTAAACGGCCCAAGTCGCGAAAGGCGGCGAAGAAAGTAATCTGTTACAACAAATATGAGTAATTGAGTAGGGTGCCTCGTGGCACCCTATGGCGACGGGGAGTGTTACAAATCCTTCAGCATTACCGAGCTGGTGGATTGGTAATACTCCTCGCGCGCTTTCATCAGCGTCTCCCACTGCTTGCTATACTGGTTGTCATGGTCTATCTTGAAGTCCTCCGACCCGAATTCATCCAGCTTGCTCAGTACAGACGACACGCTCAACTTGTTGATGTCCTCTGCCGGCAAGTAGTAGGTCTGCTCGCTCTTCTCGTCGTTGGCTATCTCGTAAATCATCCGCATGTCCAGCAACTCATACAGAATCTTGTTCGTCATGCGGATAGGTATCTTGTGACTCTGCGACAGTTCTTCTGCCGTGTAGGGCGTTTCGCCGTTGGCGAACCGCTTGCAGATGAGTGACATAATCAGTATGCAAAGGAAGTCGTGATAGCGACGGCTGATGTTCTGTATCTCGTTGGCGAAGTTGTAGTTCTGTATGTTTTGGCTCGAGTAGCTAATCTCTGCCCCGAACAGACAGATGCTCCACGATATCTGTGTCCACAGAAGGAAGAGGGGGATGGCCGCGAAACTACCGTAGATGGCATTGTAGTTCGATACCCATATCTGGCTGTTGATGTAGAAGTACTGCAGCACCTGGAATGCCGAACCGGCGATGAATCCCGGTATGATGGCATGCTTGAACTTCACGTTCGTGTTGGGCATGAAGATGTAGAGTCCTGTGAACATGAATCCGGTGAAGAAGTAGGGGATGGACCTCACCATGAATTTGGCGAAAGGCGCCAACACCACAAACCCGTCGAGATTCTTCACGAAGGAGGTCATGAAGATGGAGAGTCCGGCGGATACCACGATGACGATGGGCAACAATAGGAAGATGGAAAAGTAATCCGTTATCTTGCGGAAGATGCTGCGGGGTTTCTTCACCTGCCAAATCATGTTGAATACCCGCTCGATGTTGCCCGTCAGGGTAAGCACACTCCATAGCAACACCAGCAAACCCACGCCGATGAACACTCCGCTTTGGGCGTGTGCCAGGTAGGAGTTGATGAGGCTGAGGATGGTCTCCACCGCCACCGACTGCCCTTCGAGCCCCATTCGCAGCTGCTGCTCCACGATGTTCTGGAAGCCCAGTCCGCGCGCTATGGCGAACACGATGGCCAGGATAGGTACAATGGATAGCAGTGTGTTGTAGGTGAGCGCCGAGGCGCGGTTGATGATGCGGTCCTGGTTGAAGTGGGTGATGGACAGTATGGCCACCTTCAAGACGTTGTAGACGCAGTACTGGAACTTGCTGACTTCGTATTCGGTGATACGCCACACCTCGTCGTTCAGGAAGTGTACTATCTGCTTCGGACGCAATTTGGAAAACATAAGCCTCTATATATATAATAAGGTATAAAAAAGAAAAGCAGATAACCTATAAGCCGGGTTCTGTACCTTTCGCAAGGCGTCTGTCATTTATCTACGCCACATGTCACCACATGGCTCTAGCAATCTACCCTCCGACGAATTCGGGCGAGCAACCCTTTTGACGCCGGTTTACATGATCTTTCAGCTTCCAAGACACACAGCTCGATATGTCACCATACGACTGGTGAGCTCTTACCTCACCTTCTCACCCTTACCGGCAGGCCGAAGCCAGCAGGCGGTTATTTTCTTCTGTGTTACTCCACCCTCGCGAGCAGCTTCCCGTTAAGAAGTGGAACGCTCTGCGCTGCCCGGACTTTCCTCCTTCGTCAGAGACGACGGCGACAGACCGGTTATCTGTTTTCACGGCAAAAGTAGGAAAAATAACTTAGCAAATGGAAAAATCATTGAAAAAATGTCAGATTAGCCCTCTGACAGCATTGACTAACGAATGCAAATTTGGCAGACTTGCCGCTTAACTGCTGTTAAGTCATAGAGAGGGAGCGTTAAAAGATAACAATAATCCGCGGCAATGGTATGAAGTGAATAATATTTGTCCTTACTTTAACATCGTAAACGTTAAACAAATACGAATATTAACAATCTAAATAATACTGATTATGAAACGAACAACTAAAAGAATCCTAGGTGCAGCACTCGTAGTAGTAGTGAGTGCAAGTGTTGCGGGCTTGACTTCGTATGCGGTTTCTTCCCGCCAGTCCAACGACCGTATGGCTTTTGATGAGGCTTTTCAGACAAATAGGAATGTAAGACTAGCTTCGTTTGGCAGCGCATCCGCCCAACCGGTCGACCTGACCGAGGCTGCGGACAAGACATTGCACGCTGTTGTACATATCAAATCTACCCAGAACGGAAAAGTGGAGACCGTGCAGGCTCCTGCTGACATATTCGACTTCTTCTTCGGCAACGGACGGGGCCGCCAGCAGCAGGTGCGCACACAACCCAGCGTGGGTATCGGTTCGGGTGTCATCATCTCTAAGGATGGTTACATCGTGACCAACAACCACGTGGTGGAGGGTGCCGACGAAATTACCATCACACTGAATGACAACCGCGAGTTCAAGGGACGTCTGATTGGTACCGACCCCAGCACGGACTTGGCATTGGTGAAGATTGAGGGCGATGACTTCCAGGCTATCGTCGTAGGCGACTCCGAGGCGTTGAAGGTAGGTGAGTGGGTGCTCGCCGTGGGTAACCCGTTCAACTTGACCTCTACCGTGACGGCCGGCATCGTCAGTGCGAAAGCCCGTACGTTGGGTGTCTACAATGGAGGTATCGAATCGTTCATACAGACTGATGCCGCCATCAACGAAGGTAACAGTGGTGGTGCGTTGGTCAACGCTCAAGGTGAGTTGGTAGGTATCAACGCTGTGTTGAGCTCTCCTACAGGGACTTATGCCGGTTACGGCTTTGCTATACCGACGAGTATCATGACTAAGGTGGTGACCGACCTGAAACAGTATGGTACCGTGCAGCGCGCGTTGTTGGGTATCCAGGGTGGCGACATGAACGAAGAACTCAAGGCTAAAGACTTGGGTGTAGTAGAAGGTGTCTATGTAGCCAAGATAGTTGAGGATGGTGCCGCTTCGGGTGCTGACATCCAAGAGGGTGATGTGATTGTGGCCATCGACGGCAAGAAGGTGAAGAACATGGCCGAGCTGCAGGAGAACATCGCTAAACATCGTCCGGGTGACAAGGTATCTGTAACCCTTGTACGCGACAAGAAGGAGAAGAAGGTGACCGTCGTGCTGAAGAACGCACAGGGCAATACCAAGGTGGTGAAGAACGCCGGAATGGAAATCCTGGGTGCAGCCTTCAAGGAACTGCCTACCGAACTGAAGAAACAGTTGAATCTGGGCTATGGCTTGCAGGTAACCGGTGTCTCCAGTGGTAAGATGCAGGACGCTGGCATCCGCAAGGGCTTCATCATCCTCCGTGTCAACGGCGAGCCGATGCGTACGGTAGCCGATTTGGAGACCGCGCTGAAGCAAGCCTCACAGTCGCCCGACCAGGTACTGTTCATCACTGGTGTGTTCCAGTCCGGTAAACGTGCCAACTATGCGGTAGACCTGTCACAAGAATAAAGAAACTCATTTGATAGTGTAGATTGTGTTTGTTTGGAGGGGGCATTGGCGACGATGCCCCTTTCTTCGTATTGTTACGGAAAGTTAATGATGTGGGCAATGGCGTGTCCGCTCAAATAGATTGACTACTTTTGCCCGATATAAACTGATATCTGAATATGAAAGTACTTAAAAGCATAACCCTCTTGCTGATGGTGTTCACGCTCTGCTCAGCGTTCTCCTTCGGGAAGAAAGGGGATAAGGCACAGAAACAAGTGTACGTGATGGGAGTCTCCTTCTCATTCAAGGATTCCGTGTTCTATATGACGGACATCCAACAGATTCCTGACGTGAAGCTGACCAAGGATAAATTTTTACCTAACCGGGAAGATTATAGTTCCCAGTTGCGCAGTTATCTGGAGGAGAAAGACGGCGACCGCAATCACACCTGCGTCACCTACTTCTCTACGAAGAAGGATGATTTGAACAAGAAGGCCGCTGCCTTCATGAAGAAGCACGAGGGCATCTATCCGACTGTCATCATCGGCAGCGATGTCTTCAAATACGAAAAGCCTGAAGAGTACACCGAAGAATAAACTTCCCCTATCCGTATGAAATCCTTGCTGAAATATCTCCTTTTCTCGCTCGGTGTCGTCTCGCTGACGGCGTGTGGCGGCGGTTCCGATGGGCCAGGCCCCGTGGATTCTGACAGCCGGACTGTTCTTGTCTACTTTATGGCGGAGAACAGCTTGTCGAGTTTCGCAACCGCCGGCGAGTCTTCTACCCCGGAAGGAGACATCAGCGAAATACTGGATGCGGCAGGCGACGTCCCCGACGATTGTCACCTGATTATCTTTCTCGACGATGCCAACAAGAATCAGAACCCGCGCATCTACGAGGTGATGAAAACCTCTAAAGAGGATCGTGGCTATCTGAAGACGATTAAGGAATATGACGAGGAGCTTTGCTCCACCGATCCGGCCGTGCTGCGTGACGTGATGCAGATGGTGAAGGCCGATTTCCCTGCCAGCGGCTATGGCTTGGTGCTGTGGTCGCACGGCAGCGCTTGGTTGCATGCGAAGACGACCAAAGATACCCGCTCGATAGGTATCGACAACGAAAAGAATTCTTCCTCCAATTCGGGACCGGAAATGGAGATAGTAGCGCTGAAGGAGGTCATCGAGGACTTTGGTAAACTGGACTACCTCTATCTCGACGCCTGTTTCATGCAGACCGTGGAGGTGGCTTACGAGTTGCGTAATGTGACCGATTACCTCATAGGCTGTCCCACAGAGACCCCTGGCACGGGAGGCGCTTACCACAATTTGGTAACATCGATGTTCCTGGCGGATGCCCAAGCTGCTGCCCAGGGTATAGTGGAGAAAAACTACACCTATTATAATACCATCTACGAAAATGTGCCTAACCGCCTGGATACTTCCGATCCCTACTATCGCTACAATTACGGCATCGTGATGTCCGCCATCAATTGCAGCGAGATGGATGCCTTGGCAGCGGTGACGAAACCTCTCATCCAAAAGTACGCTGCTAACAAGGCTGTGCTGTCGCTCCCTAGCAATGTGCAGGCATACAATTCGTTGACATCTAGTTACCCTGACTTCTACGATATAAATGGTGTCATCCATCAAGTGGCTGATGATTCGGAGTATGAGGCTTGGAAGGCCCAGTTCGACAAGGTCATGACTGTCCGCAAGGCTACGCCCCAATGGTATTCCAGCCGTGGATGGATGAAAATCAAGTCGGAAGAGGATTCCCCCTTTGGTTGTGTCTCCATGTATGTGCCTAAGACGGGCGGCAACTACACCTCTTGGAACTCCGATTTCCTCGATACCTCTTGGTATGCCGACGTATGGTCCGGCACCGGTTGGTAATCTTTTGATTGCATTCCTAACTGTCGCAAGTGCGTTCGATCTTACACTGAAGAGATTCCCTCTTCGCAGGCCTTTGAGGGATGGACGTACGTTTATTCCCCGTTAACTGCCGTGTTGAGCAAATGTATAGTTCATCGCATAATTTTCCCGTAAAAGTTTGTATGATGTGCTTTCTTTTTGATATATTTGCTGCGTGAAAGTACATATAAACCTTAAACGGAAGAACAACATGGAACTAGAACTGAAAATGAATGCGAACCCTTTGGTACGCTATTTTGGTAAGCCTGCTTCGGAGTTTACGAAAGCTGATATCATGGATTACATTTCGGCGCACGACATTCGGATGGTCAACTTTATGTATCCCGCAGGGGATGGACGCTTGAAGACCCTCAATTTTGTGATTAACAATGCTGCTTACCTCGACACTATCCTCACGTGTGGCGAGCGGGTGGACGGATCGAGCCTCTTCAGCTTCATCGAGGCCGGAAGCAGCGACCTGTACGTCATCCCACGCTTTCGCACCGCGTTTGTGGACCCCTTTGCCGAACTCCCTACACTGACAATGCTGTGCTCTTATTTTAATAAAGACGGTGAACCGCTCAAGAGCGCACCCGATTATATGCTGCGTAGAGCCAGCGAGGCATTTACGGAAGTGACCGGCATGAAGTTTCAGACGATGGGCGAACTGGAGTATTACGTGATCGCTCCCACGGAAGACCGCTTTATGGCGACCGACCAGAAGGGCTATCATGAGTCGGCACCGTTCGCTAAATACAACGACTTCCGCACCCAGTGCATGGCTTATATCGCCCAGGTGGGTGGGCAGATAAAATATGGACATTCCGAGGTGGGCAACTTCACGCAGGACGGCATGACCTATGAACAGAACGAGATAGAGTTTCTGCCTGTGGATGTGGAACAGTCCGCCGACCAGTTGATGCTGGCCAAGTGGGTCATTCGCAACCTCGCTCGCAAACTGAACTATGGGGTCACCTTCTCGCCGAAGATCACCGTGGGTAAGGCAGGCTCGGGTCTGCACATCCACATGCGTATGGTGAAGGACGGCCGTAACTGCATGCTGAGGAATGGAGTGCTGTCCGAGGACGCGCATCGTGCCATTGCCGGGATGATGGACCTAGCGACTTCCATCACAGCCTTTGGCAACAAGCTCCCCGTATCCTATCTGCGTTTAGTACCTCATCAAGAGGCTCCCACCAATGTTTGCTGGGGCGACCGCAACCGCTCCGTGCTGGTGCGGGTGCCGCTGGGGTGGACTTCCGACAAGGATATGTGTGCCGTGGCCAATCCGTTGGAGAAGGCACAGCACTACGACACGACTGGTAAGCAGACCGTAGAGATGCGGTCGCCGGACGCTTCGGCCGACCTCTATCAACTATTGGCAGGACTGGCTGTGGCTTGCCGCCATGGATGGGAGATGGAGAACGCCCGACAGGTGGCCGAGTCTACCTATGTGGACGTGAACATCCATAGCGCCGAAAATCAAGAACGACTGAAGACCCTGCAACAGTTGCCCGACAGCTGCAGTGCTTCGGCCGATTGCCTCGAGGCTCACCGCGGCATCTATGAGCAATATGGCGTGTTCAGCCCCGCTGCTATTGACGGCATACTGGCCCAGCTGCGCGCCCATGGCGACCGCAACCTGCAGAAGGATGTGGCCAATAACCCAGAACTGGTGGCCAAACTCGTGGAAGAAGGTTTCAATTGCGGATAAGGCGTACGTCTTGGAATGCCTCAGTGAACTGCCTCTTGGCATACGGCTGAAGAGGTTAATGCATAGGGGTGGCAGAGGTGAAGTGTGTAGAAAGTTTAATAACTCATGGCGGAGATTCAGACAAGAAAACTCTCCGCTATGAGTTTTTTCATATATTTGTGGACAAAAGTGACTTGCTGGGAATGACGAATATTTCACGCTCTCGGTTAGTGAATTACGATGTCGAGTTTTTATGATTAAAAGTAGTTAAGTTGTAAACCGTTTATCAATTTATTTATTTAC
>CAYZVH010000028.1:0-3720 GCA_964481755.1 uncultured Bacteroides sp.
AAGGTAGACATAAATATTGACAAGCATCGCCTTTTCGACGCATTATCTCAAAATAGTCCGCCTTATCGGTCAAATAATCTCCTATGAAGTTACTCTGTCTTCACTATTTTTGCATCATCTAATCGAAGTGCCCCACACTCTGGTGGGGAGGCATCATCGAGGCGACGATTATTATTTATACATATTATATTATTACCATGAAGAAAATCATACTGACAGCAGGACTTTCCCTGACCCTCGGCATTGTGTCGGTTGGGGTCAGCGCCAAGGGCAAGCACACCGACGCGCATGAGCTGCAACTGAAACGACAAGTTGATTCCATCTACAACCGGATGTCGACCGAAGAGCGCGTGGCTCAGATATACGGCATGCGTCCAAAGGACGTGATGGAGGGTGGAAAGCTTTCCTTGCAGAAGTGCCGCGAGAAGATTCCCTACGGCATAGGCCATGTCTGCCAATACGCCTGTGCACTGGACCTCGGGCCCAATGAGTTGCGCGACTTCGTACGCGACCTGCAACATTATCTGATTACGGAAACACCATCGGGCATCCCCGCCATCTTCCACGAGGAGGCCATCACGGGACTAGCCGCCAAGGGAGCCACCATCTATCCGCAACAGTTGGGCGTGGCCTGCACGTGGAACCCGGAGTTGGCGACGCTGAAGACTGAGCAGACCTCCGAGGTGATGCGCGAGGCCGGTGCCACACTGGCCCTCTCGCCGATGGTGGACCTCATCCGCACTGCCCACTGGCCCCGCATCGAGGAGTCCTATGGCGAGGACAGCTACCTGAGCTCCACTATGGGTGTGGCCTTTGTGAAAGGTCTGCAGCGTGGCGACTTAAGTAAAGGCGTTGCCGCATGCTCCAAGCATTTCCTGGGCTACGGCGGCGGTTCCACCCTGTCGTGGAAAGAGATTTACGAGGAAGACCTGATGCCGCACGAAGCCATGATGCGCCAAGCGGGCTCGAAGGTGGTGATGACCTCCTACGGGAAGTTCCGCAGTCAACAAGCCGTCACCAGCGATACGCTGCTCAATAAGCTGATACGCGGCTACCTCGACTTCGACGGACTGGTGGTGAGTGACTATGGCTCGGTAGGCTATTCCAGCAATAAGAATCCAGAGATACTGAGGCAACGTGCCATTGAAGCTATTGCCGCCGGCAACGATGTGGAACTGCCTACCAACAGTTGCTACAAGTATCTGCCGGAGCTATTGGAGAAGGGACTGGTAGACAGTGTGAAGTTTGAACAATCGGTGAAGCGGGCGCTGATGTTGAAGGCACGCCTGGGCCTGCTCTCAGCCGACCGCAAGCTGTGTGGCGAGGGAAACCTCGACTTCGACCGACCGGAGTGGCGCAAGACCTCGTACGAACTGGCCTGCCAATCGGTGGTGATGCTGAAGAACGACAACGTGTTGCCCCTCTCGCGACACAAGGGCAAGAAGATAGCCCTGGTGGGACCCAACGCCAACACCTTCTGGTGCATGCTGGGCGACTACACCTACCAGTCGATGCAAGCCTTCTGGTGGGGCGGCAAGATAGACGGGAAAAGCCCGAAGGTAGTCACCCTCTATGAGGCGCTGAAGGAGAAAGCCGGCAGTGAGTTTACATGGGGCTACGAGCGTGGCTGCGACTGGAGCGCCGCCAACGAGTCGTCCATCATCCGCTCGGGAGGAGACCCTCGCAGCGAGCGACTGAACATGATGCTGATGGAGTCGTCGGACCCCACCAACCGCGAGGCAGCCATCAAGCTGGCAGCCGAGAGCGATGTGGTGATTGCCGCCCTGGGCGAGAACCCGACGCTATGTGGCGAGGCCCGTCAGCGCAAAGGCATCCGCTTGCCTGGCGACCAAGAGAAGTTCCTGCAAGAACTGCTAGCCACGGGCAAACCCGTCGTGCTGGTGATGTTCGGTGGCCGTCCGCAAGTAATCAGCGACGTGGCTGGCCAGTGTGCCGCCATCCTGCAGGCCTGGTATCCGGGTGAAGAGGGTGGCAGTGCCGTAGCCGACCTCCTGCTAGGCAACGTGAACCCCTCGGGCAAACTCTGTGTGAGCTATCCGAAGACGGAGAAGAAGGGTCTGTTCTGCTACAACAACGGCGAGGCCACGGACAACGTAGCCTATCCGTTCGGCTTCGGCCTCTCCTACACCACCTTTGCCTACAGCGACATCGTGGTCCCTGCCAAGGCCAAGATGAAAGACAAATACATCGAGGTGAGCTGCCGCGTGAAGAACACCGGCGATCGTGAAGGCACCGAGGTGGTGCAGCTCTATCTGTCGCCTGCCGCCGGTCAGCCACTGAAGCCCATCCAACTGAAAGGCTTCAAGCGCGTGACACTGCAGCCGGGAGAGAGTCAGGAGGTCACCTTCAAAGTATCGCCCCGTCTGTTGGCCTACTACAACGGAGCCGGATGGACGGTAGCCGGTGGAGCCTATGAGTTCAAGATAGGAGCCTCATCAGCGGACATCCGTCTGAAGTCCGCCTGCCTACTCACCGGCAAGGAGCTGAACTTCACCCGCCGCGAGATTTTCTTCTCAGAATAAGGGAATACCAAGACGTCCACGGGCTGCGCAAGCCCGTGGCGCATATGCAACGAAGCACGCTTACCTTGGACGTAAGCGTGCTTCGTCATTTCTCATATCAAAAGCAATTTAGTAGGGTGTCCAGTTAGTTTATAAATCCTATCTTCTACTGCTTCAATTAGTTTCCTCCTCGAAAACTGGGCAAGGGTTAGGAACATGGTCAAGAGACCTGTCCCAGCTGGCTCTTGTAGTCGCTGGGCGACACGCCTTTGACTTTCTTGAAGCAGCGACTGAAGTACTTCGGGTCGGTGAATCCGGTCATGTAGGCTATCTGCGAGAAGGTGTAGTCGGTGCTCTCTATGAGCTGGGCAGCTCGCTTGATGCGCATCTCACGGACGAAATCCACGGGGGTGACGCCTACGATGGTCTTCAGCTTGCGGTAGAAGATGCTGCGGCTGAGACAGAGATGAGCGGCAAAGTCGTCTATCGTCAGCTCGGAGTTGTCCATCTGCTCCTCGAGGAACTCCATCACCTGCTTCATGAAGTGCTGGTCGTACTGGTACGACTCGGGTTGCGAGGGTTCCCAGGTGACCTCGGCTTGCTGCTCCTCAGCCTTACCGACTTCAGCAGGTGCGGCCGTGGAGAGTTGCTTCATCAGTAACTCCTGCAGCTGCTTCCGCTTTTGGAAGAAGGTGGCGATGCGAAGCTTCAGCAGTGAGGAACTGAAGGGCTTGGTGATGTAGTCGTCGATGCCTTGCTCCAGGGCGGCGATGCGGTCGTCCAGGGCGGACTTGGCGGAGAGCAGTATCACGGGGATGTAGCAAGTGTCGGCGTTCGCCTTCAGCTGACGCACCATCTCCAGGCCGTCCATCACAGGCATCATCACGTCGCTGAGTATCATGTCGGGGATGTTCTCCGTTGCCAGGCGCAGTCCCTCCTCGCCGTTGGGTGCCAACAGCACGGAGTAGGTCTGCGAAAGGGTGCGTTTGAGGAAAGTCCCCAGCTCGCGGTTATCCTCCACGATGAGGATAGTCTGCCGCTCTTCGTCGGGAGCGTCTTTGCCGTCCGGTGCTACGGCCTCAGCATCCTTCAGCTCAGCTTTATCAACGCCAGCCGCCGCCTCAGCATCAACACCCTTCAGTGCATCCTTATCTGTTCCCTTCAAGGCATCAGCCTCAGCACTATCCGCCACCTCAGC